>NZ_CP119566.1:2447617-2766823 GCF_029277445.1 Pararhizobium qamdonense
CAGCAGAATGCGGCCATGGTCGAGGAGACGACGGCGGCCAGCCAGACCCTGGCGCAGGAAAGCCGCGAGCTGAAAAGCCTGCTGCAGACCTTCCGCCTGACCGCCGGCAACCGGCAGGCGAACTACAGCCGCGCGGCCTGATCGCATCCAAAAAGACGGAAATGCCAATTGCCCGCGTTCGAAAGGACGCGGGCTTTTTCGTGTGTGTGTGTGATGGGTTGGGTTTTCGAGGGAATGTTGGGAAGGTTTGGACGCCGGGTTGACCCGTATGGATTTCCCATGAGAATGGCGGGGTGACTCAAAGTGCGACAGTGCCGCTCCGCGTTTATCGCTGGGGTGCTGTTGCCAGGGGAGGACTGCGAATGACGCCGTTTCAACGTGTTACGATCCGTATTGCCGCGCTGATGGCGCTTTCGCTCGGAGTTTTGAGTGCCTGCACCGTCGCTGTCGATGAGCCCGGTGGGCGGCCCTATCCGCGGCCGCAGCCTTCGTCCCCGCAGATGTGCACGATGCAATATGATCCGGTTTGCGGCGCGCGCGGCAATACCAGCCGGACTTTCGGCAATGAATGCCAGGCGCGGGCGGAAGGGTTCCGGGTCATCGGCCGGGGCGAATGCCGGCCGCAAAGGCCCGATTTCGGCGGCGACCGGCCGCAGGTCTGCACGCGCGAATATGCGCCGGTCTGCGCCCGCCAGGGACGGCGCGAGCAGACGTTTGCGAATGGCTGCATGGCTGAGGCGCAAGGGTTCCGCGTCATCGGGCGCGGCGAATGCGAACGCGGCGGCGGCCGGCCCGGCGATGAGGGCGGCATGCGTCCGCCGCGCCCGGATCGCGGCCCGCAGGCCTGTACCCGCGAATTCGCCCCGGTCTGCGCCCGGCAAGGCGGCCGCGAGCAGACATTCCCGAACGCCTGCACGGCGCAGGCTCAAGGGTTTCGTGTGATCGGCAACGGCGATTGCCGCTGATCTGAATTGAAGGACCGGACAATGCGCCCGGGCGAGGGCGTCTTGCCCGGTCCTCTTTCTGTTGCTGACGGCTGGAGCTGAGCATGCTGCGCATCCTTTCGTTGAATGCCTGGGGCGGGCGGGTCCATGCGCCGCTGATGCGATATCTCGCCGAGGTGGATGCGGATGTGATCTGCCTGCAGGAGGTGGCGCGCACGCCGGATGCCCCGTCCGACTGGCTGATCTATCGCGACCAGGGTGTCGAACTGCCGCAACGGGCCAATCTGTTTGAGGAGATCAGGACGCTTCTGCCGGATCATGACGGGTTCTTCGCACCAACGGCGCGGGGTCATCTGTTTGATGGCGAGCGGGCGGTGCCGTCCGAATTCGGGCTGGCGACCTTTGTGCGCAAGTTTTTGACGGTGATCGCGCAGGCTCAGGATTTCGTGCATGGCACGTTTTCGCCCGACGGCTGGGGGCCGCATCCGCGCGCCCGCAACGCTCATTGCCTGCGCCTTTTCAACCATGAGGACGGGTTTGCGTTCACCGTCGCGCAGATGCATGGCTTAAGAGAGGTTGCGGGCAAGGGCGATACTCCGGCGCGCGATGCCCAGACGCAGGCGCTGATCGAACTGATCGGGCGGGTATGGAGTGCAGGTGAGCGGCTGGCGGTCTGCGGCGATTTCAACGTGCTGCCGGACAGCCGGATTTTTTCCGAACTTGCGGCGCTCGGCCTGACGGATCTGATCACCGCACGCGGGCATGCCGATACCCGCACGTCCTACTATGAAAAACCGGGGCGTTTTGCCGATTACTTGCTGGTCACGCCGGATATTGAAGTGATCAGTTTCGATGCTGTGGCCGAGCCGGAGGTGTCCGATCATCGCGCTCTGCTTCTCGATATGCGCTAGGGAAGCCGCACGCGAGGCAACAATCTGGCGGGCGTCATTGGATAAGGGGCAGGTTGTCAAATTTTTTTTCCGTTGCCGTGTCGATCCGCAGCAGGGCCGTTCGTCGTGATGATACGGGCCGTAAGCTCGTACAACACATGGACCCTCAAGGAGACAGGCAATGCCCAAGATGATTTTCGTCAATTTGCCGGTGCGCGAACTGGCGGCTGCGATCCGCTTCTATCAGGCGATTGGATGCCAGAAGAACGATCAGTTCAGCGACAACAGTTCGGCCAGCATGGTTTGGTCGGAGACGATTACGTTCCAGCTGGCAACCCCCTACTATTTCGCAACCTACACGCCGAAGGCGATTGCCGACGCGCATGCAACGACGGAGGTGCTGCTCGCCTTGTCGATCGACAGCCGGCAGGAGGTGGACAGATTGGCTGACGCGGCGGCTGTTGCGGGCGGCAAGGCTGACATTCGCGAGCGCCAGGACAGCGGCTTCATGTATAACCGTGCGATCGCAGATCCTGACGGCCATAACATCGAATTGATGTGGATGGACATGGGCGCGGCCTGAGCACGGAGCTCCAACCCGGCGTCTGCTGCTGTCACCCATTTCCAGTGACGGCAGCGAAAGCCTTCGTTTACCATGTTTGCTTAAAATCCGCTTCAGTGACGGCCATTCCCGCCCGGCGCCCGCCTTTCGACACAGGCGGACCGCAGGTTGTTCTTGAGGGCCAGGCAGGGATGGGGCGGCGCGATGGTGCATTCTGGTGCATCCTCATCGGTAGAGGCGGCAAGTGAGTATGGCGTATGTTTCCCTTTTCCGGCGGCCTGTGGCGGTGTTTTTGCTGTCGTTATCGCTGACCACCTGTTCGACGGACGATCTGACGCCGCCGGGGCGGGTCGATTCGTCGGCACGGGTGAGTGCCATCAAGCCGGTGAACGGTCATGCGCGCGGTTCGCGCGAAAATCCCTATCCGGCGGCCCAGACACCGGTTGCGACGTTTTCTGAAAATTCCGACGATGCGGTCCCGGCCGATCCGGGGCTACAAGGCGCCAGCCGGCGCCTGCCGATGATCGACAGCGAACCCACGCAACAGCCGCTTGCCGGTGGACAGCCGATGACGGTTCCGTCTGAAGGCGTCAATATGGACGCGATGATGGGCGTCGAAACCGGATCAACGCAGGTTGTCGGCCTGGCCGAGGAACAGAACCGCGATTACGGCCGCGGCAATGAGATTGCCGAGGGCAATGCCAGCCAGCCGGTGGTTGGCGGGATCGGTGGCGACAGCGTCGAACAGCTTGGCGGGTCACAGGCCATGCAGGTGGCTTCCGCCGATCCGAGTTATGACCCCGACCTGCCGCCGCTCAGCGCCGAAAAGCAAGCGGCTGAGGAGGCACGCAAGGCGCAGTTTCTGGACCAGCAGCAGCGCGTGATGCTGCGCAAGAGCCAAGTTCAGCAGGAGCAGCAGGTGGCGTTCCTGCCGCGTGGGGGCAATCCGCTGGAATCCGAGCCTGATTTTACCGGGCGCATGCCGGCCTCCGAAGTGGCCTGCCGCCAACGGCTGAAGAAATTGCGGGTGGAATTCACCGATATTCCCCGCATTTCCAACGGAAAATCCTGTGGCATCGACTACCCGATCCAGCTGACCGGCCTTTCCGGCGGCATCGACGTCAAGCCCGCCGTCAAGCTCAATTGCGAGGTGACGGAAGCCTTTGCCAAATGGGTGAAGAACGAACTCGCACCCTCGGCCCGCTACCGCTACCTGTCCGGCATCAAGACGATCAAGCCGCTTGGGGGCTATTCCTGCCGGACGATGAATTCCAAGCGCGGCAATCCGATGTCGGAACACGCCCATGGCAACGCCATCGATGTCGGAAAGTTCGTGCTGAATTCCGGCAAGGAAATCGACGTGCGCAAGCCCGGCTTCTTCGCCTTCCGCGAAAAGGGGCTGCTGAAGGCAGTGCGCAGCGACAGCTGCAAATATTTCAACACGGTGCTCGGCCCCGGCAGCGATCCGCAGCACAAGGACCATTTCCATTTCGACCTGAGAGAGCGCAAGTCCGGATACCGGCACTGCGACTGAGGTGAGGTGCCCGTAGGTCGCTGCGGCCTGGGTGTGCATGCCGTGCCGCGCGGTAAGATTTGGTGGCGCGTGGTCACGAATCGAAGATTTCCCGAGGGGAGCGAATGGGGCGAGAGGCTGAAAGGCCGCCCAATTCCGGTTTTCAGACCGAGGATTTGGTGTCTGTGGACGCTCTTTCCTGATCCTCTTCCAATTCGATCTCCGGGGCGGGTGTCAGCATTCGTCCATGCCGGATGAGGATCACGTCAACGCAGAAACCATCATAGACATAATCGAGAAGATAATCGCCGACGACCAAGGTCAGGCTGCCCGCGATCCCAAGACCGTGCATTCTGTTTCCCGATTGAGGAAAGTTTTGAAGTGTTTCCCGAGCCTTTTTCATCGCGAGTGCGAAGTTTCTCGCGGCGGCAGTGTTTCGCCGGCGCAAATACTCCGCTTCCTGACGGACGTAGCTCGCAGCGTCTTTTGAAAGCCTGACGGGTGTCATGCCACCTTGCCGGAAACGATCCGATCGATATCGGCAAGGACGTCATCCATGTCTTCGTGTTCGCCGTTGAGAATTTGGTCACGACCCTCGATCGCGGCCAAGATGCCGGAACCCTCGTTCATGAGATAGGTTCTGAGCGCCCGGACGATGATGTAGCTCCTGGAGCGCTCCGTCGCTTCGGCAATGGTTTCGATGTCCGACACGATATCCGAGGGTATTCGAAGGGTGACCGATTCTGAGGTACTCGCATGCGGCATGACCATCTCCTTGGCTGTGTAAGACAATGTAAGACAAACCATTCTGCCGTGCAAGTTATGATAAATAGGCAGGCAGTGAAGCGGGCCGCGCGCTCATATTTCGATCAGCTGCGCGCAAAAAAATGGCCGGTGAAAACCGGCCTAAAATGAACCTTTCCGAAAGGGGGACTGCCGGAGGTTCTTGCAAATCACGTGAGTCGTGTCTGTCTCACGGCGCGAACATGACGACGGTCCGTCACCGTTTGATGACAGACGGGCTCAAGCGGAAAAAACGCGGTTTCTGAAACCAAAGGGAACAGGCGGTTACGGCGTTGCGGATGGTGTTGACGATGTGTTTTCGTCTTTTCTTGATTTGGCAGCTGAAATTTTCGAAAGAACGCCCCATATAGAGCATCTCTTTCCGCCTCCTTTCCCCGGAACATATTTCATGGCGCCCATCGTTTCCGTTTCCAATCTGGTGAAGACCTATGCGTCCGGCTTTCAGGCGCTGAAGGATGTCAGTCTCGATATCGAGGAGGGCGAGATCCTGGCGCTTTTGGGGCCGAACGGCGCCGGCAAGACGACGCTGATCTCGATCATCTGCGGCATCGTCAATCCGAGCGGCGGCACGGTGCTGGTCGGCGGCCATGATGTCGTCAAGGATTTTCGCGCCACCCGCTCGATGATCGGCCTGGTGCCGCAGGAGCTGACCACAGACCAGTTCGAGACGGTGTGGAACACGGTATCGTTTTCGCGCGGGCTGCACGGCAAGAAGCCGGACCCGGCCCATATCGAGAAGGTGCTGAAAGATCTGTCGCTGTACGACAAGAAGGACAGCATGCTGCGTGAGCTTTCCGGCGGCATGAAGCGCCGGGTTCTGATTGCCAAGGCGCTGTCGCATGAGCCGCGCGTGCTCTTTCTGGACGAGCCGACCGCCGGTGTCGATGTCAACCTGCGCAAGGACATGTGGAAGGTGGTTGAGAAGCTGCGGGAAACCGGCGTCACCATCATCCTGACCACCCATTATATCGAGGAGGCCGAGGAGATCGCCGATCGCGTCGGCGTCATCAATGGCGGCAAGATCCTTCTGATCGAACAGAAGAAGGAGCTGATGAAGAAGCTCGGCCGCAAGCAGCTGCGGATCGACCTGCAGGAGAAACTTCTGGCCATTCCCGAGACGCTGTCATCCTACGACCTGACGATCGAGGACGACGGCCAGAGCCTGATCTATGACTATGATACGTCCGGCGAGCGCACCGGCATCACCACGCTGTTGACGGCGCTGGCGGAGGCTGGCATCCGGCTGAAGGACATCTCGACACGGCAGAGTTCGCTCGAGGATATTTTCGTCGAACTGGTGGGAGCAAAAGCATGAACCTCGAAGCGGTCAAGTCGATCTATTTCTTCGAGATGGCGCGCACGCGCCGCACGCTGTTGCAAAGCGTCGTCTCGCCGGTCATCTCGACCTCGCTCTATTTTATCGTCTTTGGCGCGGCCGTCGGATCGCGCATCCAGGAAATCGACGGTGTCTCCTACGGCGCCTTCATCACGCCCGGCCTGATCATGCTGACCTTGCTGACGCAGTGCATCGGCAACGGCTCGTTCGGCATCTATTTCCCGAAATTCACCGGCACGATCTATGAGCTGCTGTCGTCGCCGGTCTCGATGACGGAGATCGTGCTGGGCTATGTCGGGGCGGCGGCGACCAAGGGCATGATGATCGGCCTCATCATCCTCGGAACGGCCTCGCTGTTCGTCGATCTGTCGATCGCCCATCCGTTCGTGATGCTGCTGTTCTTCGTGCTGACGGCCGTAACCTTCAGCCTGTTCGGCTTCATCATCGGCATCTGGGCCAAGGATTTTGAGCAGCTGAACCTCATCCCGATGCTGGTCATCCCGCCGCTGGTCTTCCTGGGCGGCAGCTTCTATTCGGTCAACATGCTGCCGCCGTTCTGGCAGGCGGTCAGCCATTTCAATCCGGTGCTCTATCTCATCAGCGGTTTCCGCTGGAGCTTCTTCGAGATCGCCGACGTCAACCCGGTGGTCAGCTTTGCGATCATCATCGTGTTTCTGGCGGTGCTGATGGGGCTGCTGACGTGGATCTTCAAGACGGGATACCGGCTGCGGAACTGAATAGGGAATAGTGAGTAGTGAATAGTGAATAGTGAATAGTGAATAGTGAATAGTGAATAGTGAATAGTGAATAGGAATAAAACTAATCACTACTTACTACCCACTACTCACTACTCACTACTCACTACTCACTACTCACTACTCACTACTCACTATTCGCTATTCGCTCACTGCGCCACTTCTTCCAGTTCACAGGCCTTCGTGTCGATCGTCATGGCGTTACCGCGCCAGACGAATGCGCCACTGCCCCAGCTCCGGATCCAGACCAGCGGCAGCATGATGTCGCGCACGAGGATGGCGGGCAGGGAGAGGAGCGATACGCGCCAGCCCTTGGCCAGGCCAAGGGCCAGTTCCGGCAGGTAGATCGCAGCGGCGACGGCCAAGGCGACGGCAAAGACATTGACGCCTGCGAGATGAGCTGCGGCGATTGCAAGGAGGAGGGGCGGCAGCGCGCCGAGCAGAATTTCCGGTGCGAAGAACAGCGGAAAGGTGACGCGGCGCAGGCGTGCCCATCGTGCCTGGCGCGACCATATGTCATGGCGGGTGCGGCTGCCGAGCGGCTGGTCGAAGGGGGAGGATACAAGATGGACCTTCAACCCGAGACGATTGACCAGCTTGGTTGCGGCGGCATCCTCGGCAATCTCGGCGGCGAGCGCTTCAATGCCGTTATGTGAGTCAAGGAGAGGTTTGAACCACAGCATGCTCTTTCCCTGTGCAAATCCGAGCCCGATCGCTTCGCCGGTATATTGCCAGCGGGCCTGATGCGTGTTCAGGAACATGCATTCGACCTCGGCCCAGAAACCGTCCGGCCGTGATCCGATCGGCGTCGAGCACACCACACCTGTGTTCTTGCGCCAACCCGCCATGAGGTGAGCCACGTAGTCCTTCGGCATCAGCACGTTGGAATCGGCAAGGATCACCCAGTCGTGCCGGGCGGCTTTCCAGCCCTTCACACAGTTGTTGAGTTTTGGATTGGCACTGATCCGGTCGTCGCCGGTCAGGATGCGCGTGGGAATGCCGTGATTGGCAGCCATCGCCCGGCGTATCTCGCCGATGACAGGATCGCGCGGATTGGCGACGCAAAAGATCAGCTCGTAATCGGGCCAGTCGAGCGAAAAGGCGCGCGCGAGCGTATCGGATGTGAATGCTTCTATGCCGCGGGCGGGCACGACGATTGAGACCGGCGGCCGCTTCTGGACTGGCGGAGCCGGCTCCCCGCTTGGCGCCATTCGCCAGCCGGCGATGATGATACTGACGACATTGACCAGGATGAGGATTGCGGCCGCAGCGGCCAATGCGATGATCATACACAGTCCCCTTGCTCGCTCAGCTGCTTCTTGACGAATCCGCAGCAGCTGAGCTATCCAGCAACATCATTGTCATATGACGCGCGGATGACAGGCGGTGCTTTAAAGAGACGCGTCGCTGGGAAACGAAGCGAGCCCCTCACCAGCAAAATCTAACACTTAGCTGAAGCTAAGATGTTGATTTTGCGTCCTCTCCCGCAAGGGGAGAGGGAGGGCCGTTAATCCCGCAGGCGCAGCTCATCCGTCTGCATCTGCAAAAAATCCAGGGTCGACAGAAAGCTCATGCCGAGCAGGCTCTGATCGAGCTTGCCTTCTTCCGTGACCATGGCCTGGATGTTGTTGCGCACGATCGGGCCGATGGCGACTTCGGCGAGGGTTATGGGGGCGGCGCGGGCTTCGCCGTTGGCGGTGGAGACCCGTTGAGTAAACGCGAGGCCGGCGGGGTTGAGGCCCAGCGTTTGGGCATCCTCGTAGGAGAGCGCGACGCGGCTGGCGCCGGTATCGACCAGCATCTGGACGGTTTCGCCATTGACGGTGACAGGCGTTTCGAAATGGCCGTTCAGCACCTTGTGCAGCACGACCTCCTGGATGCCCTCATTGTCGGTGAAGACGGCGGCGCGGCCGGGAATAAGGCCGGCGACCAGTCGGTTGCCGAAGGATTGCAGGTCGGTGCGGTAGAGATAGCCCGAGACAAGAACGAGGATGATCAGCACCCAGATGCCGAACTGGCGCAGCGTCTCGCCGATATTGTGGCGGCGGCTTTGCACGATGCCGGTGGCAAACATCGTGGCGATGGCGCCGAGCGTCACCAAGCGGCCGAAATCGTCGTTCAACATGCCGAACGTGCGGCCGCTGTCGTGGTTGAGGATGAGAAAGACGAGGCCGACAGCAAGGATGCCCAGAACAATGGTCAGTCTCGTCATTCGCCGGTGACCCTTTCGCGTGCCATACGGGTCCGGCGCGTTTCGCGGCGCGGCTTGCGCTCCAGCGTTTCCAGCCGGGCGCCGAGGCTCTCCATGATGTCGCGGCGTTCTTGCGGCGTGAACAGCGTCCAGCCGCCGATCTCATCGCGCGTGCGGCCGCAACCGAAGCAATATCCGGTTTTCATATCGATCGAACAGACGAGAATGCAGGGTGTTTCCATCAGGTTCGGTAATCCGGGCAAACAGTTGTTCCAACTTATATCGTCGTTTCAAATTGCCAGCGCAAGGGCCGCGAAAACGGCGATTTCGGTCAATTGTTGTGTGGCACCGATTGTGTCGCCGGTATGGCCGCCGATCTTGCCATCGACAATTTGGCTGAAGGCAGGGACCGTGACGGCAAAAGCGGCGATGGCAAGGACGGTGGCCGGCAGCGACGCGCCGGACAAAAGCAGCAGGATTGCGGACGACACGACGCCGGAGATCAGCGCGAATGTGACTGCCGATGCCTGCGGTTCGCCGGCTGACGCCGCAACGCCGTCGTGCCGGGCGGGCGGCAGTTTCGACCAGTGCCAGACCATGGCGGTGCGGCTCAGCGCGGCAGCGGCCAGTACCAGCAATCCCGCACCCGTCGGCGATACCAGCGGCAGCACTGCAGAAAGCGCCGATACTCGCAGCCCGAAGGAGAGGATGAGGGCGACGGCACCGTAGGAGCCGATGCGGCTGTCCTTCATGATGACGAGCGCCTTTTCCCGGGTCCTGCCGCCGCCAAGGCCATCGGCGGTATCGCTGAGGCCGTCCTCGTGCAGGGCGCCGGTGATCAGCGCCTGGACGGCAACTGCGGCGAAGGCAGTGAACAGGGGCGAAACATCGAGCGCGCTGAAGACCGACACGATGGCGGCGGCAGGCAGCACGATCAGCAGGCCAGCCAGCGGAAAGGCACGCACGGCGCGGCTGAGGCGGCCATCGAAATTGACGAAATGACGCTGCGGCATGTGGATCCGGCTGAGAAACGCCACCGAGCGGGCCAGGTCATCGATGAAATCGCGGATATCGAACATGAACATCGTCCCCCAGACCGGGCCGCCCCCGGCGAATCGGTGTTTTCAAGCCGATCATGCGACGGCGGCACGAACCGGCGCAAACCCCGTTGCCGGATTCATCGCAGCACTTTATGAGGAAGCACCTTTGCGAAGCCAAGCTTTGCCGATGACGAGACGATACAAGGATTTACACCATGAGTGCCAGCGGCCTGCCGTTCGACGATTTCCGTGAATTGCTGCGAAACCTGCCGGGTCCGGACAGTGCGGCGCTGGTGGCCGCGCGCGAGCGCGATGCGCAGCTCACCAAGCCGCCGGGCGCGCTGGGACGGCTTGAGGAAATCGCGTTCTGGCTGGCGGCCTGGACCGGCAGGGCGCCGGCCGTCAACCGGCCGCTGGTGGCGATCTTTGCCGGCAATCACGGCGTCACCCGCCAGGGCGTCACGCCGTTTCCGTCCTCTGTGACGGCGCAGATGGTGGAGAATTTCGCAGCCGGCGGCGCTGCCATCAACCAGATCTGCGTCAGCCATGATCTGGGCCTGAAGGTGTTCGATCTGGCGCTGGAATATCCGACCGGCGATATTACCGAGGAAGCAGCGCTTTCGGAGCGCGATTGCGCGGCAACCATGGCGTTTGGCATGGAGGCGGTTGCCGGTGGCACCGATCTTCTATGCATCGGCGAAATGGGCATCGGCAATACGACGATCGCGGCCGCGATCAATCTGGCGCTTTACGGCGGTACCGCCGAGGAATGGGTAGGTCCCGGCACCGGATCGCAGGGCGAGGTTCTCGCCCGCAAGATCGCTGCCGTCGAAAAGGCAGTGACGCTGCATGGCGACCATCTTTCCGATCCGTTCGAGGTGCTTCGGCGCCTCGGCGGCCGCGAGATTGCCGCGATGGCCGGTGCCATCCTTGCCGCGCGCATGCAGAAAATTCCTGTCATCATCGACGGCTATGTCGCAACCACGGCGGCGGCGATCCTGAAGGCTGCCAATCCGGCAGCGCTCGATCATTGCCTGATCGGCCATGTCTCGGCAGAGCCCGGCCATATGAAGGCGATCGAAATGCTCGGCAAGACGCCGCTTCTGGCGCTCGGCATGCGGCTGGGCGAGGGCACGGGCGCAGCGCTGGCTGCCGGCATCGTCAAGGCGGCGGCTGCCTGCCATTCCGGCATGGCGACCTTTGCGCAGGCCGGCGTCAGCAACAAGAGCTGATCTTTCAAAAGTTGCCTGCGATGGTGGGTCACGCCGGGGCTTGATAGGCCAGGGCTTCTCACCTATTCGGGAGCGGCGATCCATTCGAATGATGGTGGCCCGTCCTGTCCGTATTCACGGTGCATTCAGGCTGATGTCAGTATCGCGTGTTCCTTGCGGCGGTGTAGAGAGCAAGGAGCGAGCATGTATCTGAACGAGGACTATCGTGGAATGGCCAGTGAGAAGCCGGTAAAAAAGCAGACGGGAATCCGGCATTTCTTTGCGGCTGCCACCTATTCCTTCGGCGGTGCCAAGCGGCTGCTCGGCGAAGCGGCGTTTCGCCATGAGCTCGGCGCCTTTGCCATCGCGATGGTCGCATTTGCCGTGACGGGTGCAACCCTGTTCCAGTATGTCGCGGCCTTCGTGTTGTTCCTGCTGATGATCGCATTCGAGGCGCTGAATACGGCGATCGAGGAAATCGTCGATCGCGTTTCGCCGGAAATTTCAGAAATGGGCAAAAATGCCAAGGATCTGGGCTCGCTCGCCTGCCTGTGCATGATCCTCGCCAATGCGGGCTATGTCGCCTATGTCGTGGTTCTCTCCCATCTCTTCGGTATTTGAAAATGGCCTGTGCTGCTTTTATTCCCTCTTCAACAGTCAAATTTAATTGAGTGATTTCTTTCTTTCCTGACGCTCATCAAAGTTGACGGAAATATCAGGATTATATACCGGGGCCGCCGGACAAGATGGTCCGCAGAAAACTCGGAGTGGTTTCCATGACAATTTCCTTCTTAGGTTCAGCAGGCGCGATGGCGCTCGCGGCCCTTTTCGCCGGCACGGGCGCGACCGTTGCGCTCGCTCAGGACGATATCGGCATCGTCGTCTATAATGCGCAGCACGAAAGCCTCGGCGTCGCCTGGGCCGAAGCCTTTACCAAGGAAACCGGTATCAAGGTGACGCTGCGCAAGGGCAGCGATATGGAATTCGCCAACCAGATCGTCCAGGAAGGGGCCGCATCGCCGGCCGACGTGTTCCTGACGGAAAATTCGCCGGCCATGTCGCTTGTGGATGGCGCCGGGCTGTTCGAGCCGGTCGCCGCCGATACGCTGGCGCAGGTGCCCGAGAATTTCCGCCCGTCGAACGGCCATTGGACCGGCGTTGCCGCCCGCTCCACTGTGTTTGCCTATGACAAGACCAAGCTGACCGAAGACAAGCTGCCGAAGTCGATGCTGGATCTGGCCGATCCGAGCTGGAAGGGCCGCTGGGCCGCTTCGCCGTCCGGCGCCGACTTCCAGGCGATCGTCAGCGCGCTTCTGTCGCTGAAGGGTGAAGAGGCGACGGCCTCCTGGCTGAAGGCGATGAAGGAAAACTTTACCGCCTACAAGGGAAATTCGACGGCGATGAAGGCCGTCAATGCCGGGGAAGTCGAAGGGGCGGTGATCTATCACTACTACTATTTCGGCGATCAGGCGAAGACCGGCGAAAACAGCAGGAATGTCGCGCTGCATTTCTTCAAGAACGAAGATCCCGGTGCCTTCGTCAGCATTTCCGGCGGCGGCGTGCTCGCGTCCAGCCAGCACAAGGAGAATGCCCAGAAATTCCTCGCCTGGATCACCGGCAAGGGCGGGCAGGGCATCCTGCGCGATGGTACCTCGTTCGAATATGCCGTCGGCAATGGCGAAGCCTCCAACAAGGCCCTGCCGGCTCTCTCCGAGCTGCAGTACCCGAAGGTCGATCCGGCCACGCTCAACAGCGCAAAAGTCACAGACCTGATGACGGACGCCGGTCTGCTGTGATAGGCAGAGGCTAAACCTGATCGGAACGCTCCGGTTAGGTATCGTCATTCCGGACTACCGGTGACATTCGCAGCCGCTCGATCCGGGCGGCTGCGAATGTCGTTTTGGTTTGAAAGCAGAAATTTTGAGCGCCACCGCGTTTCCTGCCGAGCCCGCCTCCGCCTTGCGCCGGCTGATCATCGCCGCCAAGGGACGGTCCAGGGTTCCCTATCTCGTCGTCACGATCGTTGCCGCCTTCGTGTCGCTGGTCAGCCTCGTGCCGCTGGGCTTCATTGCCTGGATTTCGGTGCAGACCGGCTGGGAAACCGCCACGAAACTGATTTTTCGCGGCCGTGTCGGTGAGTTGCTGGTCAATACGGCGCTGCTGGAACTGTGCACATTGCCGATCACCATCGCGATGTCCGTCGCGCTTGCCTGGCTGACCGAGCGCACCGACCTGCCCGGTGCGAGGCTCTGGTCGATGCTGGCCGTGGCGCCGCTTGCCGTGCCGGCCTTCGTACACAGCTATGCCTGGATCAGCCTGGTGCCGGGCCTGCATGGCCTGACCGGCGGCGTGCTGGTATCAGTTCTCGCCTATTTCCCGTTTCTCTATCTGCCGGTGGCGGCACAGTTGCGCCGTCTCGACCCGGCGATCGAGGATGCGGCGGCGTCGCTTGGCCTCAACCCGTGGCAGGTGTTTTTCCGCGCCGTGCTGCCGCAGCTGCGGCTGGCGATCTGTGGCGGCTCGCTTCTGGTGGGCCTGCATCTTCTGGCCGAATACGGGCTCTATGTGATGATCCGGTTCGACACGTTTTCCACCGCGATCGTCGATCAGTTCCAGTCGGCCTTCAACGGCCCGGCGGCGAATATGCTGGCCGGCGTGCTGGTATCGTGCTGCCTGCTGCTTCTGGTCATCGAGGCGGTGGCGCGCGGCGGCGAGCGGTATGCGCGGGTGGGGTCCGGCGCGGCTCGGCCGGCCGACAAACGCCGGCTCGGGCGCATGCTTGTCCCGGCCCTCGCGCTCAATGCGGCAACGGCTGCCCTTGCGATCGGCGTGCCGTTCGTGACGCTGACGCGCTGGCTCTATATCGGCGGCGGCGACATCTGGCGGATCGATCTTGTCGGCGGCGCGTTCGGGCAGACGGTGCTTTTGGCCATTGCCGGCGGCATGCTCGCGACGATCGCGGCGGCCCCCATGGCATGGCTGTCGGTGCGCGCGCCGGGGCGGCTGCAGCGGGTGCTGGAAGCGTGCCACTATTATGTCGGCTCGCTGCCCGGCGTCGTGGTGGCGCTGGCGCTGGTGACGATCACGGTGCGGCTGGTGCTGCCGCTCTACCAGACATTCGCGACGCTGTTTCTTGCCTATATCATGCTGTTTCTGCCGCGTGCCATGGTCGGGTTGCGCACCAGCATCGCGCAGGCGCCGGTCGAGCTCGAGCGGGCCGCCATGGCGCTTGGCCGCACGCCGTTTCAGGCGGTGCGCCAGACGACGATGCGGCTGGCAGCGCCCGGCATTGCCGCCAGCACCGCGCTGGTGGCGCTCGGCATTACCAACGAGCTGACGGCAACGCTGATGCTGTCGCCCACCGGCGTCGAGACGCTGGCGACGAAATTCTGGTCGCTGACCAGCGAGATCGACTATGTGGCGGCGGCACCCTATGCGGTGATGATGGTGCTTCTGTCCCTGCCGCTCACCTTCCTCCTTTACGTGCAATCCAGACGGGCAACCGGACAATGACGTTTCTGACACTCGATGCCATCAGCAAATCCTACGGCCCGACGGTGGCGCTCGACGCCATCGGCATGAACATTGCTGCGGGCGGGCGAACGGCGATCGTCGGGCCGTCCGGATCCGGCAAGACGACGCTGTTGCGCATCATCGCCGGTTTCGAGACGCCCGATAGCGGCTCGCTGGTGCTCGACGGCAAGATGCTTGCCGGTCCCGGCACATTGGTTCCTGCGCACCGGCGCGGCATCGGCATCGTGTCCCAGGATGGCGCGCTGTTTCCGCATCTGACAGTTGCCGACAATATCGGCTTCGGATTGCCGAAGAATGCGCCGGGGCGCAGCCAGCGGGTCACCGAGCTGATGGAGATGGTGGAGCTTGACGGCGTGATGGCCTCGCGGCGGCCGCATCAGCTCTCCGGCGGACAGCAGCAGCGGGTGGCGCTCGCCAGGGCGCTGGCGCTGAAACCCCGGCTGATGCTGCTCGACGAACCGTTTTCGGCGCTGGATACCGGGCTTCGCGATACATTGCGGCGGGCGGTGGCGCGCGTGCTGAGGGCGGCGGGAACGACGGCGATCCTGGTGACGCATGACCAGGCCGAGGCTTTGTCCTTTGCCGATCAGGTGGCCGTGTTGCGGCAGGGCAGGCTCGTGCAGTTCGGCTCGCCCCGCGCCCTTTACGGCAAGCCGAAAGACCGGGAAACGGCGACCTTTCTCGGCGAGGCCATCCTGCTGGATGCGAGCATTGCCTCCGGGCGGGCGCAATGCGCTCTGGGATCTCTGGCGGTCGAAGCGGGGCTGAAATCAGGCAAGGCGACCGTGATGCTGCGGCCCGAGCAGATCCGGCTGAAGACCGCCGCCACTGGAACCAAGATAGAGGGCCCGTTCGGGCGCGTCGATGACGTCGAGTTCGGCGGCGGCAACTGCATGGTTCTCGTGCGCATCGATCGCAGTGATCGGGCCATGCCCGACTTCCTGTCGATCAAATGCGTCGGCGCCGACATTCCCGAGCCCGGCGATCTCGTCGGGATCAGCGTGCAGGGCATGGCGCATGTTCTGCCGGACTGACATTTTCTAAGCGAAGCTTTTGCGGCGGCGCTCGACAGCCGGGGCATCCTCGATGGCCGGGATGCTCTGAAGAACGCGCTTTGACGGCAGAATGGCGATCGCCTCGGTGCCTTCGCGCAGTTTCGAGCGCAGAAGGAAGTCGCCATTGTGCTTGGCAAGGATCGCCTGAACGATCGGCAGGCCAAGCCCCGTTCCCTGTTCGGCGCTCTTGATGGCAATCGAGCCCTGGCCAAAGGCCGACAGCACGACGGGGATTTCGTCTTCGGGAATGCCGGGGCCGTTGTCCTTGATGGACAGATACTGGCCACCGCCAGCCGTCCAGCCGACCTTCACCGAAATCTCGCCGCCCGATGGCGTGAATTTCACCGCATTCGACAACAGGTTCAGCACCACCTGGCGCATCGCCTTTTCGTCAACCCAGACCGACGGCATGCCATACTCGAACTGTTCGGTGATGCTGATATTCTTGGTGCGGGCGCGCAGCTGCACCATGCCGATGCAATCCTCGGTGATCTCGACCAGATGGATGGCCTCCTCGTTGAGATCGTATTTGCCGGCCTCGATGCGCGAGAGGTCGAGGATTTCGTTGATGAGATCGAGCAGGTGCTGGCCTGAGCGATGGATATCGCCGGTATATTCCTTGTAGATCGGATTGTTGAGCGGCCCGAGCACTTCCGTCGACATCACCTCGGAGAAGCCGAGAATGGCATTCAAGGGCGTGCGCAATTCATGCGACATGGAGGCGAGGAAGCGCGACTTTGCCATATTGGCTTCCTCGGCGCGGCGGCGCGCCTCATCCGACATCGACTTGGCAACTTCGAGTTCGGCGATCAGATCGTCCTTTTCCGACTGGACAGAGAGGATATGCACATTGCCGCGATGCATGCGGTTGGTCATGAAGACGAGGAAGAGCAGCAATGTCAGGAGCACGACGGTCAGCGAGAAATAACCGGAATTGCCGGTTTTAAAGGTCAGGCCGCTCAGCGCGGCAATGACCGGCACATAGGTGAAGAGCAGGGCATTGCGCAGCAGAAACGTGCCCATGGCCGTGGCCGCGAGCGCAATCAGCAGCACGGCGGCTTTGTAGATGCCGAAATTGGTTTCGCCGCAGCTATCGCAATCCTGAAAGACGAATGCCGCCCAGCAGAAGCCGATGACGATCTGGGCAAACAGGAAACGGCTGCGCCAGTAGGACACCTTGTCTGCTGCGATTTCCACCGCCTTTGCCCGGCGCGCGATCAGAATGCCGATGGCATTCACGCATAAGGCCGCAATCCCCCAGGGGAGAATATCGAGCTGTTGCGACAGGTAGATGCCGATGCCGGTGACCACGATGATGAAAAGCGGCATGGCGGCTGCGCCGTGCAGCATGGTATCGACGTGAAGACCGAGCATCTCCTTGTCGAAGCCGGAGGCATTGGAGGGGCCGGCCTGCAGGCGTTCGCGGGTCGTGCGCACGGCTTTGGACACCGCAGTGTTGCGGTGGCTGCGCGATTTATCGACGATATTCTTGTCGGCCGATGTGCTGACGCCCTTACTCATGATCTCATACGCGTTAACGGAATCCGTTGAACTGTAAGGGGGAATCCTTAAGAAGTTGCTGCGATGTCCTGGTTTTTCATCGGATATGTCCCGGTATGAATCGAATTGGCAATGTCGCAAGGGTAGGTCATAAGAACTGTCATGAAGTGCGTATTCCTGATCATCCGCGACCTGCTCCTGACCGCGCTGATCCTTTTGTTCGTGGGGCTTGTGGCGGTGCGGCTCGAGGCGCCGCAGGAGGCCTTGTCCGGCCGCGTGCGGGTTGTCGATGGCGATACGCTGGTGCTTGACGGCCAGCGTATCCGGCTGGTGGGTATCGATGCGCCGGAATTGCGGCAGGTCTGCCGGCGTAACCAGCAGGAATGGCCCTGCGGCGGCGCGGCCAGGACCTATCTTACAAACCTGATCGGCAATGCCCAGGCGACCTGCGATGCCGAGGGCAGCGATCGATATCAGCGGCTTCTTGCCGTTTGCCGGGTTGCAAACCGCAGCCTCAACGCGGCGATGGTCGA
Organism: Pararhizobium qamdonense; assembly: GCF_029277445.1. Taxonomy (NCBI): domain Bacteria; kingdom Pseudomonadati; phylum Pseudomonadota; class Alphaproteobacteria; order Hyphomicrobiales; family Rhizobiaceae; genus Pararhizobium; species Pararhizobium qamdonense. The sequence continues at coordinate 2,465,486 of NZ_CP119566.1, forward strand.
TGGCGGTTATGCCGTGGCATTCGGGGACTACGAAAGCCAGGAAGCCGTTGCCCGGCAAAAGCGGCTCGGAATTTGGGACGGCACGTTCGACGCGCCACGCACATGGCGCCAGACGCATGGTGGAATGGACGAGATGCCCCATATTCCGGAGGGATGGCTGGGCAAGCTTGTGTCACGGATCGGCGAGGCGATCGGGACTGTAATGTCAAAGGTATGGCATGAGTGACGGCCGGGAGGATGGACGTGACGGGCAGGCGGATGGGCTGGAAGGCCTGCGGGCGGCGATTGCAGCCTGCCGGATCTGCCGCGATGCGCCGGCACGGGGGCCTGACGACCGCCTGCCGCACGAACCACGCCCGGTCGCCGTGATCTCATCGGCAGCCCGCATCCTGATCTCCGGCCAGGCGCCCGGACTGCGCGTCCACGAAAGCGGTCTGCCGTTCAACGACGCGTCGGGCGACCGGCTGCGGCAGTGGCTCGGTGTTGACCGCGCTACGTTCTATGATCGCAACCTCTTTGCCATCGTGCCGATGGGTTTCTGTTTTCCGGGGTATGACGCGCATGGCAGCGACTTGCCGCCGCGCCGGGAATGCGCGCCGCGCTGGCGCCGCGAGGTCGTGGATGCCATGCCGCAGATCGAGCTCGTGCTCGCCATCGGCCAATATGCGCAGGGCTGGCATCTGGGTGAGCGGCAGGCCCGCACCATGACCGAAACCGTGCGCAACTGGCGCGCGCATCTTGGGTCCAATACCGGGCCGCCGGTCCTCGCGCTGCCGCATCCAAGCTGGCGCAATACCGGCTGGCTGAAGAAAAATCCTTGGTTTGCCGAGGATGTCCTGCCGGTGCTGCGCGAGCGAGTGGAAAAATTGATAATCTGAAACAATTTTCTTTCATTTGCTGAATTTGACGCTATAGAGAGAATAATATTCGAAGGGGTGTCTTAATGGATCGTCTTGACCGCAAAATCCTGCGCCTGTTGCAGGAGGATTCCACGCTCGCCGTTGCCGACCTGGCTAAAAAGGTCGGCCTGTCCACCACGCCCTGCTGGCGCCGCATCCAGAAGATGGAAGAGGATGGCGTGATCCGGGGCCGTGTGGCGCTTCTCGATCCGGCGAAGGTCAATACGAAAGTCACGGTCTTCGTGTCGATCCGCACCAACACCCATTCGATCGAATGGTTGAAGCGCTTTTCCGAAGTGGTCGGCGAGTTTCCGGAAGTGGTCGAATTCTACCGCATGAGCGGCGATGTCGATTATCTCCTGCGCGTCGTCGTGCCCGACATTGCCGCCTATGACGCCTTCTACAAGAGGCTGATCACCAAGATCGAAATCCGCGACGTCTCATCGGTCTTTGCGATGGAGCAGATCAAATATACCACGCAGCTGCCGCTGGACTACATGGTGATCGACCAGGCGAAGTCCAGCGAGGACTGAGCCCGGGCGTCTTTGGCATGAGGCGTGCTTGCGGGGACTTTGCCGGGCGCTTATGTTCAATGCGTTGAACGGAGGTTGCGATGGGCATTGTGGAGAAAGTGACGGTGTCGTTGCCGCAGGAAACTGCCGAGTTCCTCCGGTCCGAGGTGGAAAACGGTTCCTATGCTTCACCAAGCGATATTGTTGGTGAAGCCGTCCAGGAATGGAAGGAACGGCGCGATCTCCTGGGATATTCCCCTAAAGAGCTTAACATCTTAGTCAGCGAAGCCGAGGGCAGCGGCTCCAGCCCATTTGCGACAATGGATGAGCTGAAAGCCGAGGCACGCCGCCTTTATTTGTCCACGCAGAGATGAAGCGCTGATAGATGCGTATCCTCGTGCGCACCGGAGCAGCCGACACTGATCTGATTGATGTATGGATCTATCTTGCTCCGAGAAACCTGGCAGCGGCTGACCAACTCCTCGACACATTTCAAAAAGGTTTCGAGCGGCTGCTTATCTATCCTGAGTCCGGCCAGCGCCGTGATGACATATCACCAGGGCTACGGCATTTGACGCTTGGAAATCACCTCATTCTTTACCGTTACGACGGGGAGGCTGTGACGATCCTGAGGGTCCTTCATGGCCGCCGGAATATCACGCCAGACAGCGTCGAATGACGCTCCGCTGAACGGTCCCTATTTGCTTTCCAGCCGCGCCAGAAGCGACGACGTATCCCAGCGCTTGCCGCCCATGTCCTGCACATCGGCGTAGAACTGATCGACGAGTGCCGTAACCGGCAGTTTTGCGCCGTTGCTGCGGGCTTCGGTCAGGACGATGCCGAGGTCCTTGCGCATCCAATCGACGGCGAAGCCGAAATCATATTGGCCTGCGTTCATCGTCTTGTGCCGGTTTTCCATCTGCCAGGAGCCGGCGGCGCCCTTGGAAATCACCTCGATAACCTTCTCGATGTCCAGACCGGCCCGTTTGCCGAAATGGATGCCTTCGGCAAGACCCTGGACGAGGCCGGCGATGCAGATTTGGTTGACCATCTTGGTCAGCTGGCCGGAGCCGGCCGGTCCCATCAGGCCGACCATGCGGGCATAGGCGTCGATGATGGGTTTGGCGCGCTCGAACACGGCGGGATCGCCGCCGCACATCACCGTCAGCACGCCGTTTTCAGCACCCGCCTGGCCGCCGGAGACGGGCGCGTCGACGAAATGGGCGCTGCGGGCGGTGGCGGCCGCATCGAGTTCGCGGGCAACCTCGGCGGAGGCCGTGGTATTGTCGATAAAAATGGCGCCGGCCTTCAGCGTTTCGAAGGCGCCGCCCTTGCCCGTCGTCACCGAGCGCAGGTCATCGTCATTGCCGACACAGCAGAACACGAAATCGGCGCCTTCAGCCGCTTCGGCCGGTGTCGCAACCGCGCGTCCGCCAAATTGCGCCGCCCATTTTTCGGACTTCGCGGCCGTGCGGTTATAGACCGTCAGCGCGTGACCGCCCTTGACCTTGAGGTGACCGGCCATCGGATATCCCATGACGCCAAGACCAATGAACGCGACATTTGCCATTCGAACACTCCCGAAATTCCATTTCTCCGAGACTTAACCGATGCGGATCAGGCGGGGAAGGGCCGTTGTGATCGCGGCCAGTCAAAAGCGGTTTCGAAACGGTTTTGCGGCAAAATCAAATCCGCCACGTCAAATTTTGCCGAAATCCGCTCATTCTGAATATTTATAATGTCGATAGAATTTATCGTTTGATCCATCCTTGGTTTCAAAGGCCCTGCTGGACAGCCGGGCAGGCACGACAGGAGAGGTCACGTTGATGTTTACCCGCAGACAGACATTGTCACTTTTGAGCGCGGCCGCAGCGGTCGCAGTCCTGCCCTCGACCCGCAGCGTCTCGGCTGCCGAGCCACTTAAGGAACTGCGCTTCGGCTGGCAGAAGAATGGCGTCCTGGCGCTCGCCAAGGGCACTGGTGCGCTGGAGAAGCGCTTTGCCGATCGCGGCATCACCGTGACCTGGGCTGAATTCTCTTCGGGCCCGCCGCTGCTGGAGGCGCTTGGCGCTGGCGCGATCGATTTTGGCCCGACCGGCGACGTGCCGCCGCTCTTTGCCCAGGCGGCAGGCGGCAACCTGCTCTATGCCGGCACCTATAAGGGGTCATCGGCCGGTTCGGCTATTCTCGTGCACAAGGATTCGCCATTTCAGACGGTCGCCGATCTCAAGGGCAAGCGCGTCGCCTTCAAGCGGGGCTCGAGCGCCCATAATTTTACCGTCAAGGCGCTGCGCAAATCTGGTCTTGGCATTACCGACATCGAGGCTGCCGATCTCTCGCCCTCGGATGCGGCCGCAGCCTTTGCCAGCCGGCAGATCGACGCATGGTCGATCTGGGATCCGTATTTTGCTGTGGCGGAAAAGGACCCGAACACGCGGGTGCTGACCACGGCCGAGGGGATCGTCGAATCCTGGAGCTACTTCCTCAGCAATGGCGACTTTGCCGCCGCCCATGGCGACGTGCTGGGCGACATTCTCGACGAACTGGCAAAGGTCGGGGCGGCCGCGCAGAACGATCTTGACGGGACGGTTGCGGCGCTTTCGAAGATCACCGGCGTGCCGGAGGAGATCCAGCGCGTGGTGCTGACGCGCAAGGATTTCAGTCTTGCGGATGTGTCCACGCTCGGCCCGGATGCGGCCGCCTACCAGCAGGCGCTGGCCGACGAGTTCTTCCAGCTGCAGATCATTCCGAAACAGCTGACGGTCAGCGATATCATCTGGAAGGGCCGGGCAAGCTGAGACGGCGCGCGGCCGTCAGCCACGCTCCGGCATCCCTGCCTCGGGTTTAATGCCGGGATTGATAGTGCTGATGCAGCAACCCGGCCTGCGCCGGGTCGAAAAAATCTTTTGATACAACGGCTTGGCTTGACTTGGTCATAGCAGATGCGTCCAAAATGACGACGATCCCTGGAGATTGCTTCTAACCGGTGCTTGAAGACGGGTGTTTGCGCCGTATGTCCTCCCGGGGCAGACGTATCGCGGCTGCCGTATTCCTGTTGATCTTCGGAAGGACAATTCCATGGCCGATCGTCTGAACGCTTCGTGCCGCTGCGGCGGTGTCAAATTTTCAATTCCGGTGGAATCCGCCGGAGTGTTCTGCTGTCATTGCGGCGATTGCCGCAAGGCGCATGGCAATTACATGGCGGTGATCGGTGCGCCGCGTGACGATGTCCAGTTCGAGGCCGACGGCACCCTGCAATGGTACGGCTATTCCGACAAGGCCAGGCGCGGGTTCTGCTCGACCTGCGGCAGCCGGCTTTTGAAGGACAATATCGGCACCGACCTCCTGATGGTCTCGGCCGGCGTCATCGATGGCGATACGGGCAAGAAGATCGTCAAGAACATCCTGACGGAGTTCAAGGGCGACTGGTACGAGCTGCCGGAGGTTCACGGCGCCTGAGCGCCGTCCTCAGCGCAGTCTTGCGATCACCAGATGACCTGCGATCGGCGCGCCTTCTTCCTTGCGCACGGTGATATCCGTGAGCTCGACGATATCGAAGCCGATCGCATCGAGCCTTTCGCGCACATAGGTTTCGGCATGGGCGAAACGCTGGTTCGGACCGACCATGAAGCTGCGGCCGGCAAAGGTGTCCGCAGGCAGGGTTTCGCTTGAGAAGATGAACAGGCCACCGGCATTCATATTCTCGGCGGCGCCGAAAAACAGGGCTTCGAGCGCGCCGAGATAGGGCAGCACGTCAGTCGCTGTAACGAGATCGAAGGGCTCATCGTCATTGTCCTCGAGAAAATCGACGACCTCGGCCACATAGAGCGTCTCGTAGACGTCCTTTTCATGGGCAATCTCGACCATGTTTTCCGACAGGTCGATGCCGGTAATATCCTCGGCCATGTCGCGCAGGGCGCTGCCGGTGAGGCCCGTGCCGCAACCGAGATCGAGCACGCGTGCAAACGGGCCGAGGTTGAGCGCCTGCAACCTTTGCCGCACCAGCATCGGCACGTGGTAGTCGAGCTGTTCGACCAGAACATCCTCGAACACATCGGCATGCTGATCAAAGAGCGTGGCGACATAGGCGTCGGGTGCCTTGTCGGGCGTCTCGCCGCGCCCCATCGAGGCAATCCGGACGGCAGCGCCGCCGTGATCGTCGGGGTCGATCGCCAGCACTTCTTCATAGGCTTTGACAGCCGCCTCGACGTCGCCGGACTTTTCCAAGGCGAGCGCGCGGTTATAGGCTTCGGCGAGGGCTTCTTCATCGATCTTCTGCATGGCGGCGTGTTTACGGCGCAGATCGGCGTTTGGCAATGAAAAACCCGCAAAGCAGGGCATTCTGGCGCTCAAAACACGTGCGCTGATGGCATGTGCAGGATTTCTTGATTGTGATCTTTGCTGGCTGCTGGTCTTATCGCGCCTCCATGGACATGAGGAGACGACAATGACGGATCAAAAGGTTGCAATCATCACGGCAGGCGGATCGGGCATGGGTGCCGTTTCGGCGCGCCGGCTGGCGGCGGAAGGGTATCATGTCGCCATCCTCTCCTCGTCCGGCAAGGGTGAAGCCCTGGCGCAGGAACTCGGCGGCATCGGTGTGACCGGCTCGAACCAGTCGAATGACGATCTGAAGCGTCTGGTGGATGCGGCCCATGACAAATGGGGCAGGGTGGATGCTCTGGTCAATTCCGCCGGCCACGGCCCGCGTGCCCCCGTGCTCGATCTGAGCGACGACGACTGGCACAAGGGCATGGAGGTCTATTTCCTCAATGTCGTGCGGCCCACCCGGCTGGTGACGCCGATCATGCTGGAGCAGAAATCCGGCAGCATCGTCAATATCTCCACCTATGCCACGTTCGAGCCCGACCCGCTGTTTCCCACATCCGGCGTTTTTCGCGCCGGGCTTACGGCGTTCACCAAGCTGTTTTCCGACAAATATGCCGGCGACAATATTCGAATGAACAACGTCCTGCCGGGCTTCATCGACAGCCTGCCTGCGACTGAAGAGCGGCGCCTGCGCATTCCCATGGGCCGTTACGGCACATCGGAAGAAGTGGCCGAGCTGGTGGCGCTTCTGGCGACCGACCGCGGCGGCTACATTACCGGCCAGAACATCCGCATCGACGGCGGCATCACCCGGTCGGTCTGATTGTACTCAGAGCGCGGGTTGTACTCAGGGCGCGGGGCGGGGGCATCAATTGATGATGAACTCGCCCTTGAGCGCCCGCCAGTCGGTGGCCGAAATCAGCCTGCGGTGGACATAGCGCACCGAGTGCAGCGGCCCTTCCAGCTTTTCCTGCCAGAATTTGAGAAAGCTCTTCATTTCCGGAAACTCCGGCGCCAGGTCGTAGTGCTGCCAGATATAGGTTTGCAGGAAAGCCGGATGATCGGGCATCCGGTATAGAATCTGGGCCGTCGTCAGGCCATAACCCTTGAGCTGCAGTTCCATTTCGTTCGTCATGCCGGACCTCATTTTGTTCAATGATGGTCCCTACGATTGAAGCATGGAAATGGTTAGCTGGATATTAACAATGCATCACGGGAAAACAAAATAACGTTCAAAATCAAGTGTTTGGCAGCATGGGTTGGAGAGTGCTGCCAAACGGTTCGTTGGTCTCACCGCTTCAAATGCCGTGTCAGGCGGGTTTCGATCCAGGCCCAGAGATTGCGCAGCAGTTCCACCATGATCAGGTAGAGGACGGCGGCCCAGAGGTACATCTGGAAATCATAGGTGCGGGAAAAGGCGCGGCGGGTTTCGCCCATCAGGTCGAAGACGGTGACGATCGCGACGATGGCCGAGCCCTTGATCATCAGGATGATCTCGTTGCCATAGGGCCGAAGGGCGACGATCATCGCTTGCGGCAGGATGATCTTGAAGAAGGCAACGCCTTTGGGCAGGCCAAGGGCGGCGGCGCCTTCATGCTGGCCGCGCGGCACGCTTTCGATGGCGCCGCGCAGGATTTCGGCCTGGTAGGCGGCGGTGTTCAGCGTGAAGGTGAAGAGTGCGCAGAACCAGGCATCCTTGAACAGCGACCAGAGCCCGACGGCCTCCAGATAGGGCCGGAAACTGCCCAGGCCGTAATAGACGAGGAAGAGCTGGGTGATCAGCGGCGTGCCACGGAAAAAATAGACATAGCCATAGGCGATCCAGGACAGAACCTTGTTTTTGGTCATCCGGCCATAGGCGATCGGCAGCGAAAGGATTGCGCCCAGCACGATCGAAATGCTGACCAGCGTCAGCGTGACGCGCAAGCCGGACAGGAAGCTCGGGCCGTATTTGGCGAATTTTTCAGGGCTCCAGGAATCGACGACGAACAGGAAGATGCCGACGGAGACAGCCAGCCAAACGCCGAGCAGGGCGCGGCCAAGCAGGCGGCTGAACGTGTAACGCCTTACCGCTTCCGGCGGTGGCGGCAGGGCAGGCAGCATGGTTTCGGCATGGCTCATCGGGCAACCTCCGCACGTTTGGTCCAGCGTTCGAGCGCCGAGAAGACGAACGACGATACCATCGCCAGGATGAGGAAGAGGAGGCAGGCGATCGAGAAGAATTCGAAGGCATTCTTGGTGACGCGGGCAGCGACACCGGTCTGGCGCAGGATATCCGGCAGGCCGATGACGGAGACGAGGGCCGTGTCCTTCAAGAGCGCCATCCAGAGATTGCCAAGTCCCGGCAGCGCGATGCGCACCAGCTGCGGCAGGACGATGAGCCGCATGGTCTTGCCGCGATGTAGGCCGAGCGCATCGCCGGCCTCGTACTGGCCGCGCGGAATGGCCTTGAAGGCGGACAGGAGCACTTCCGAGCAATAGGCGGAGAAGACGACGCCGAGCGCAATCATGCCGGCGATGAAGGCATTGATCTCGACCGGCCCTTCATAGCCCATGGCCGCCATCGCCTGCTGGGCGACGATCTGCAGCCCATAGTAGACGATGAACAGCGTCAGAAGCTCCGGCAGGCCGCGAAAGATCGTGGTGTAAATATTGGTCGCCAGCCGTAGAGATTTTTCTTCCGATTGTTTTGCCAGCGCGATGAAGAAGCCGAGGAAAAGCCCGATCGGCAAGGTGCAGATCGCCAGGCTCGCGGTGATCATGAAACCATAGGCGATCTCGTCGCCCCAACCGGTATCGCCGCAGGCCAACAGCGTCTCTTGCGCGAATAGCCGGAAGATGCCGATCGGGCCGCACATCGGATCGATGATGCTGGCGAACCACGAGACAATGGAAGAGAGGGCAGCAAAAGCAGCCTGCATCAGTCTGATTTCCCCTGTATCGCGTCTTTTGCGCGCTTATTGTTATTCTGCGTTGTCAAACCGGATACTCGTCAGATCAATGCGGCACCAGAATGCGCCGCACTAAACTCACGAGAATCTAGAATGGCGGAAGGGCAGGCCTTCCGCCATCATATTTCAGCAACAGCTCAAGATTAATCGCCGTAAACGTCGAAGTCGAAATATTTGTCAGCGACTTCCTTATACTTGCCATTGGCGCGGATGGCTGCAATCGCCGTGTTGAACTTGTCCTTCAACGCGGTATCGCCCTTGCGCACGGCAATGCCGGCACCGATGCCGTTGATTTCCGGATCGGGCTTCAGGGCCTTCAGGAGCTTGCAGCAAGCGCCATCGGCCGTCTTCAGCCACGATGTCAGGACGACGACGTCATCGATGACCGCATCGACGCGGCCATTGGCGACGTCAAGCTTGTACTCGTCGGGGGTCGGATAGAGCTTCAGCTCCGATTCCTTGAAGAAGGCTTCGGCATAGTTGGAGTGCGTCGTCGAGGACTGTGCGCCCAGCGACTTGCCGGCGAGGCCAGCTTCGGTCGCTTCGGTGATCGGCGAATCCTTCGGAACGACGATGGCCGGGCCGGTATTGTAGTATTTGTTGGTGAAATCGACCTTTTCCATCCGCTCCGGCGTGATCGACATCGAAGCGATGATGGCATCGAACTTCTTGGCGAGCAGAGCCGGAATGATGCCGTCCCAATCCTGGGTGACGAAGGTGCATTCGGCCTTCATCTCGACGCAGAGCGCCTTGGCGATATCGACATCGAAGCCGGTCAGGGTGCCGTCGGCTTCCAGATTGTTGAAGGGCGGGTAGGCGCCTTCCGTACCGATGACGATTTTTTCGCCATCGGCCATGGCGGAGCCTGCCATCAGCGCGAAAACGGCAGCGGAAGCGGCCATGGCGAGACGTCTGGAAATACGCATTGTGATCCTCTCTGTTGGCGGACAGCCGGTTTCTTGTTCTTAACGGCCGCCGGTAAGCCAACCGTCTTTGCGGTCGGGCTGGCGCGATATTCCTACGCTTTAAATGGAAAAATCAACAGTAAAGCAGTGCTGCCTTGATGAAAAGTCTGCACATCTTCATGCCGTCGCACTGGTTGCGCCGGGATGCAGGCCTATGTCTGGCGAAGATGAACGTAACATTCATGCTGAGTTAATGCAGGTTTCGCTAATCAACCATGTCTGATTTGAGCCGGTTCGCCTTTTTTTCACCGCCTGGCCTGTCCAAAGAGCGGTGAGGGACGGACGGTGGGGATGCCCCTCCGGTTCAACGCAACGAAAACGGGACCTCTGAAGGAGGAGACATTTATGAGCATCCGATCCAAACTTTTCGCCACCGTGGCGTTTCCCATGCTGTCGATTTCGGTCGCCATCCAGCCGGCTTTGGCCGACAGTCTGATGAAGCCGTTCGAAGTCGCGCAGGAAGATGGCGCAGCGCAAGCCGATGGCGGCGAACAGGCGCCGGAAGACGTGATCAAGAAGCGCCGCCCGCGCGCCGAACAGTCCGAAGAACAGCCGGCGGAAAACCAGGAACAGGAGCCGAGCCGCGCCGAGCGCCGCAAGCAGCGCGCCGAACAGCAGCAGGAGCAGGCTCAGCCCGAACAGGAAGCCCAGCCGGCGCAGGAAGAACAGCCAAGCCGCGCCGAACGCCGCAAGCAGCGGGCTGAACAGCAGCAGCAAGAGGAACAGGCCCAGCCGTCCGGCGACGATGGCGCCGCAGCGGCTGCCGAAGAAAAGGCCAGGGCGCGTGCCGAGCGCAAGAAACAGCAGGCCGAACAGCAGCAGGAGCAGCCCTCCGGTGACGACGGCGCTGCAGCGGCTGCCGAGGAAAAGGCCAAGACCCGTGCCGAGCGCCGCAAGCAGAAGGCTGAGCAGCAACAGCAGGAGCAGCAATCCGAACAGGCGCAGCCCTCTGGGGACGATGGGGCGGCAACGGCTGCCGAAGAGAAGGCCAAGGCCCGCGCTGAACGCAAAAAACAGCAGGCCGAGCAGCAGCAGGAAGAACAGGCTGAGCCTTCCGATGATGACAACAGCAAGGCTTCCCGGCAGGAAAAAGCCAGGGATCGTGCCGAGCGCAAGAAGAAGTTGGAGGAAGAGCAGCGGACTGCTCCTTCGCGCGACGACGCGGAACTACAGAAAGCCGCCGAGGAGAAAGCGCGTATCCGCGCTGAAAGAAAGGCGCGCGAACAGGCCGAGCAGCAGGAGGAAGGTCAGCAGGATGGCCAGGAGCCGGCAGCCGGGGGCGCTTTGCGTCCGGCCATCGACGGTGATGCGGAGCCCGCCAAGCGTCCCGATCGCCGCAAGCCGATCCCGGAGGTTGTCGATACCCGCAGCCAGGAGGAAAAGCAGGAGATCGCCCGCGATCCATCCAAGAGCGACGAAACCGTCGTGCTTCCGGTCGACAATGGCGCAGCCGTTCTCGACAGCGACAAGGATGCCGACAATGCCGACGGCAATGCGCGCGAAAACCGCCGCAAGCAGCGTGAGCGTGCCCGTGCAGAGGACGATAATGTCGAGGTTCCGAAGAGCGATGCCGAAGCGCAGTCGCGGCGCAACGACCGCCGTCCGACCCGCGAGGAACTGGGCGCCAATCTGAAGGAAGAAGGCCGCCGTGTCGACCGGGAGCCGGAATTCGGCGTCAACGACCTGATCGATGCCTTTACCGGCAATGGCGGACGGCGTCCGCGCATCGATGAGAGCCGCGACAACCGCACGGTTATCGATTTCGGCGACCAGATCATCGTTCGAAGCGACGACCGCCCGCGTCTGCGCCGCAACGCGCAGGAAACCTACTATGAAGAATTGTCGCGCGGCCGGTCCCGCGAGACGATCGAGCGGCCGAACGGCGTGCGGATCGTGACGGTCTACAATCGCTACGGCGATATCATGCAGCGCTCGCGGATCGACCAGGACGGCCGCGAATATCTGATGATCTATGCGCCGGAAGCCGATGAGGGTCCGCGCCCGCCGGCCTATGACGTCGGTGAGGATCTGCCGCCGATGCGCCTGCGCGTGCCGGTTCGCGATTACATCATCGATACGTCGAGCGAGCCTGACCGCGATTACTATGACTTCCTCGCCGAACCGCCGGTGGAGCAGGTCGAGCGTACCTATACGATCGACGAGGTGAAGAACTCTGCCCGTATCCGCGACAAGGTGCGCCGTATCGATCTTGATACGATCACCTTTGCGACCGGCAGCGCCGAAGTTCCGTTGTCGCAGGCAAAAACCCTGCGCAAGGTGGCCGATGCGATGCTGGAAGTGATCGAGAAGGATCCGGGCGAAACCTTCTTCATCGAAGGCCATACGGATGCCGTCGGTGGCGACGAGCCGAACCTGGTGCTCTCGGACGAGCGCGCCGAATCGGTCGCTTCGCTGCTGAGTGAAGTCTATGACATCCCGGCCGAAAACCTGGTCACACAGGGCTATGGCGAGCGTTTCCTGAAGGTGCGCACGCAAGGGCCAGAGCAGGAGAACCGTCGCGTGACAATCCGCCGCGTGACGCCGCTGGTCCGTCCGGTGGCCCAGAAATAGCCATAGTCCGGTCTCTCTGCTAGAGATGCCCTGAGCGACGGCCCGGTGCGCAAGCGCCGGGCCGTTTTGCGTGGTGTTGTTCCCCATCCCGGCACTCCTGCCGGATTGCATTCGCGAGTTTCCGATGAAAACTGTTCTTGCCGCTCTTTTGATCAGCATGTCCGCCGGTCACGCCTGTCTGGCTGCAACCCGGCTGGTGGAGCCGAAGCTGCGGCTTGAAAGCCAGGCGAAGGGGGCCGCACCGCGCGTTGCCCTGACATTCGATGCGTGCAGCGGCAAGACCGACGCGCGCATCCTGTCGACCCTGATCGAGAACCGCATCCCTGCGACGATCTTCGTGACGGCGCGCTGGCTGAAACGCAACGCCGCAACCATGGCCATCTTCAAGGCGCATCCGGATCTGTTCGAGATCGAGAATCACGGGGCGATGCATGTTCCGGCGGTCGATCGTCCGGTCTCGATCTATGGCATTGCGGCGGCCGGCAGTGCGCAGGCGGTTGCGGCGGAAGTTGCCGGCGGTGCGGGCGCGATCGAGGCCGAAGGCCTGCAGCCGCACTGGTTCCGGGGCGCAACGGCGAAATATACCCTGTCGTCGATCGGGCAGATCCGGCAGATGGGATTTCGCGTCGCCGGCTATTCGGTGAATGGCGATGGCGGTTCGCTGCTTGCGGCAGGCGCTGCACAAAAGCGGTTTGCCTCTGCCAAGGACGGCGACGTGATCATTGCCCATATCAACCAGCCGGCGCATGCGGCCGGCGACGGCGTCGTCAAGGGCATCCTCGACCTGAAAACCAAGGGCTACACGTTCGTGCGTCTCGAAGAAGCGACCGAGGACGGCAGCGACGACACGACGAACTGATCGCCGAAAATCATTCCGGCTGTTTTGCCAGTCCCGTGGTCTGCTCGATGAAATCGGCGATCGCCAGCGTGTCGTTCAGATCGAAGACCGTGAGGCCGCTGTCTTCGACCGGGTGATCGGCGGCAATCGCGACAATGTGCGGATCTGTGGGAGCGAGCGGTTCGCGGTTCCTGGAGTCCAGCCGCCGGGCCTCGATCTTCGGGATCGGCTCGCGCTTGTAGCCTTCGATCAGCACGAGATCGCAGGGCGCCAAGCGCGCAAGAATTTCCGGGAATGTCGGCTCGGGCGCACCGCGCAACTCGTGCATGATGGCATAGCGCGTGCCCGAGACGATGGTCACCTCATGGGCACCGGCCTCGCGATGGCGAAAGCTGTCGGCGCCGACCTTGTCGATGTCGAAATCATGGTGGGCATGCTTGACCGTCGAGACGCGGTAGCCGCGGCGCGTCAGTTCGGTGACAAGGCGCACGGCAAGACCGGTCTTGCCGGAATTCTTCCAGCCGGCGATGCCGAAGACTTTTGGACCCATGGTTTCCAGCTCTGTCATTGCTCAAGCCCCTCGATCAGCGGCAACCAGCGCTGCGCCATTTCAAGGTCTGCCTTTGTGTTGATATTGAAGAACGGGTCGATCGGGCCGTCCACGGTTTCGATCACCGGGAATTCGGCCTTTTCAAACGGGTGGCTTTCGATGAAACCACGCACCCGGCGCTTTTCGTCGGTCAGGAGCCAATGTTCGAGCGCATCGGCCAGGGCAACCGGCCAAAGCGCAAAGACCGGATGCATGATGCCGGCCGAAGTGGCAACGGCGATCTGGCCGGGGCGGGTCAGCGCCTGTTGAAGCCGGGCAACGAGATCACGCGGAAAGAATGGCGTGTCGGTCGGAACGGTAGCGATGTGGCTGGCAATCGGCAAATGCCGCGCCGCATGCCGCATTCCCGACAGCACCCCTGCCATCGGCCCGACATGGCCCGGAACCGTATCGGCAAACACGGTGATGCCGGGCGCAAGGTTCAAGCCACCTTTATTGCTGTTGACGCTGAGGCCGTCCGTCTGGGGCGCGAGACGTTCGATGACATGGTGCACAAGCGGCTTATCCCCCAGCATCACTGCGGCCTTGTCCTCACCCATGCGCGACGACAGGCCGCCGGCGAGCACGACGCCACGTGGGAGATGAGATGGCGGGCTTGCCGGTAGGCTCATGACACTGTCCTGCCTTTTGATAGGTTCATTTCGGCGATCCCGGTTGCGATTGCTGCGCAAGCGCGATCCGGCGCTTGTTTTCGCGGGCGAATGTATAAAGCCCCGAACCGATGATGATCGCAACGCCGGTGACCATCCATACATCCGGCTCCTCGGCAAAGAACAGGATGCCGATGCTGATCGACCAGATCAGGCTGGTATAGCGGAACGGCGCTACGATGGCGATTTCGCCGTTGCGCATGGCCAGAACGATACATTGATAGCCGACTAACAACAGCAGGCTGGCCCCGGCCAGAATGCCGATCGAGGTCATCGTCATCGGTTGCCAGCCGCCGAGCGGCACGATGAGAATAGCACCGGTTACGGTGATCACGGTGGCGGTAATCACGGAAATGAACAGGGAGGGGATCGCAGGATCGATCCGGCGGGTGCACAGATCGCGGATCGCTGCGAAGACGACGGAGACGACGACGCTTAAAGCCGCGACTGTGAAGCCTTCCGGGCCGGGCCTGAGAATGATGAGCACGCCAACAAAGCCGATGAGGATCGCCAGCCAGCGCCGCCAGCCCACGGGTTCACCGAGAAACAGCGCCGCCCCCAAAGTGACCGCCAGCGGCAGCGCCTGTAGGATCGCCGAGGCATTGGCGAGCGGGATCTGCCCGAGTGCATAGATATAGGAGATGGAGGCGCCGACCTCGGCGGCGATCCGCAGCGCAATGACCGGCGAGCGGATCAGCCGGAACGAACGCAACGCGCCGAAATGGCGCGCCAAGAGCAGAACCAGCACCGATGTGAAGAAGCCGCGCACCAGCATGATCTGGCCGGCATTCATCACGCCGGTGACGGACTTGATCAGCGCGTCGTTGCAGGTGAAGCCTGCCATGGCCAGGCACATGAAGATGGCGCCGCGGAAATTTGCGGTAGGTTGCATTCTTTTTACAGGTCCGTTCTCATCGCTGCCCGGTTTCTTGAAACAGCGATGCGGCGGGCTTCAAGTCTGCGCTGCTGGTCGTTGCCTATCTCTAAAGCATCGGCGTTTGTTTTATGCAACTGCTATCCCGGTTCTGTTTAAATTGATGGCAGCACTGCAAGAATAGCCAATTCCATTCTCTTTGTAGAACCGTGAAATATGGCCCTGCCGAAATTTTGAGCGCGCTTTTAAACCCTGGGATTTTTGGCGAAATATTAAGTTTCGCTGCCTATCGTGATCAAATTCCGCTGCCCTTCGCATGATGCGAATAAGGTTGACGTAACGGACACCTATGTCCGCTCGCCTCAACCGGATGACATTCCGATCAGCGCCATGGCTGCGCCCCGGTTCGTTCGTTCTCAACCAGAGAGCAATCTGGCGGAAATGTCCGATTTGCTCAACATCTGGAGTTCGGAATGTCCCTGATCGATCGCTCTTTGCAGCGTCTGCGCATTGTCACCAAGGTTTTGCTGTTCGTGGTGCCGCTGGTGGCGCTGATTGCCGGTATCGGCCTTGTCGGATATTTTACCGCAAGCACGCTCAACGGCCATATGACCGTGACGCGCGAAACGATCAACAATCTCTCCGACTTCCAGTCGCTGCGCAGCGGGCTGCAGAATTTCTCAGACAATCCGACCGAAGAGACACGCGCGACGCTGGCAAACCGGATCGACGAGCAGGAAAGCGGCATCCGCACGCTCGACGGACTGCTGACGGCGGGCGAAGACAAGGCGAAGGTTCACCCGGTCGTGTCGCTGGGTGAGGCCATGCGCGGTCAACTAGACAAGCTCTGGTCGATCAAAACCGAGCGCGACGCGGTCACGGCATCGCTTGATGCGGCGCTGGCCGATATGACGGCGCAGGGCAACACCGCCTTCAAGCAGATCGATATTTTGCGCAAGGAATCCGGCGAAAAGGAATCCTTTGCCAAGGCGCTGCTGTTTGACGCCGCCGCATACCAGGGCCTTGCCGAACGCATCAAGAAATTCCGCTTGCCGGTCACCATGGCGATCGCCCCGGATGCCAAGGTGCAGCAGGCAACCACGCTGATGCCGCATCTTTTGAAGCAGATTACCGAGGCCGAGAAGATCGCCTCCGACAAGGTTTTGTTGAGGATCGCCGAGGTGAAGGCGGATACGAAGGTCATTCAGGATATTCTGGCCAGCAGCGACGCCAACGACGTCAAGAAGACGCAGCTGAGTTCGGCGCTGATCAAGTTTTCCAAATATGAATCCGACTTTGCCAAGGAAGCCGTGACCAATTCGGATACGGCCGCCAAGCGCTTCGTCGGCATGGACAGCGAAATCTCTACCTTGAAAACGCTGATCGGCCTGATGAACGAGACCTTCAAGGGCCTCGACGACACGCGCCTGCATATCAGCGAACTGCACCGCAAGCTGGATACGGAAAGCCGCGCCAGTGTCATGACCGATATCGCATCCGTGCGCGAAAGCGTGGCGAAACTGTCGGACCTCGGCGCCAAGAATGCGGCGCTGCGCGATCTCGCCGGCAAGCTTGCGCCATCCCTGACGCAGATCGATACCGGGACAGCCCAGCTGATCGATGTCGGCGCCCGCTGGCAGGCGGCAAAAGCTGACGCCGCAGCGCTGGTGGCCGATGCCAGCCAGACCCTCGAGAATTTCGTCAGCAGCGCCCAGGAGGCCGGCAAGAAGGACAGCCAGCGTTCCGCCGATGTCTCGATCATCGCCATGGTTGCCGGAACGCTGCTTGCCATCGTCGGCGGCCTGATGCTGATCGAAACGCTGCGCGGCCCGTTGAAGCGCGTGACCGAAACGATGACGCGGCTTGCCAATGGCGATCTTGAGGTTGCCATCGAAGGCCGCAACCGCGGCGACGAAATCGGCGACATGGTGCGCTCGGTTGCCGTCTTCCGTGACAATGCGGTCGAAAATGTCCGGCTGGGGCAGGAGGCGGAAGCCGCCCGCACGCTCTCGGCCGAAGAGGAAGGCCGCCGCCGCAAGGAGCGCGCCCGCATCGAGGCCGATCAGATGGAAGCGCTCACCGCGCTGTCGGACGTGCTGGCCAAGCTTGCCGACGGCAATCTGGAAGAGGGCATGGCGGAAGATCTTTCCGAAGATTACATCGTCATGGCCCGCACCTATAACAATGCGGTGGACGCGCTGCGCGCGACGCTGATCGACGTCCGCACGGTGACCGACGAAATCACCAGCGGTACGGGCAACCTTGCGACCTCGGCTGATGACCTCGCGCGCCGCACCGAGCAGCAGGCCGCAGCGCTGGAGGAAAGCTCGCGCGCCCTTGGCCAGCTGACGGAGATCGTCCGCTCGACGGCGGAAAGCGCGCGCAAGACCACCGTCTCGGTCGATCAGACCCACAGCTATGCCAAGCATTCCGGCGAAGTCGTCGCCAAGGCGATCGATGCGATGGCGGCGATCAACAAGTCGTCCGACAAGATCTCGACGATCATCGGCGTCATCGACGAAATTGCGTTCCAGACCAACCTTCTGGCGCTGAATGCCGGGGTCGAGGCGGCGCGGGCCGGCGAGGCGGGCCGCGGCTTTGCCGTCGTTGCCCAGGAAGTCCGCGAGCTTGCGCAGCGCTGCGCAGGTGCTGCCCGCGAGATCAAGGGGCTGATCTCGGAAAGCTCCGTGCAGGTGCGCGGCGGCGTGGAACTGGTGCAGGAAACCGGCAATGCGCTCACCGTCATCAACCAGCATATCTCGACCATCCACCAGCTGGTCAGCAACATCGAATCGGCCGCCGCCGATCAGTATCGCGGCCTCAACGAGGTCAATCAGGCGGTGCGCGAAGTCGAGCTGATCACCCAGCAGAACGCGGCCATGGTCGAGGAAAACACCGCCGAAATCCACGGCCTTCGCCATCAGGTTGATATTCTCAACGAGAAGATCGAACGCTTCAAGACGGGCACCAGCCGCTCGGTCTCGGGCGGCCGGGTGCAGGGATATGGCCGGAGTTACGCTGCGTAACCAGCGTTCCCAACGAAAAAGGCCGCCTGATATCATCCAGGCGGCCTTTTTTGCGTCCTGTGGGCGACGAATCAGCCGCCCGTAACGCTCATATGTCTTGCAACCGCCGGCTTGTTGCGGGTGCGGTCGATGATGAAGTCGTGGCCTTTCGGTTTGCGGGTGATGGCTTCGTCGATGACGGTGGAGAGGTAGGCGTCGTCTTCGGAGGCTCGTAGCGCCGTGCGCAGGTCGGCGGCGTCGTTCTGGCCGAGGCACATGTACAGTGTGCCAGTGCAGGTAAGGCGGACGCGGTTGCAGCTCTCGCAGAAATTATGGGTCATCGGCGTGATCAGGCCAAGGCGGCCACCGGTCTCGGCGACCTGAAGATAGCGTGCCGGGCCGCCGGTCTTGTAGGGAATGTCGGAGAAGGTGAATTTTTCGGCAAGTGTATCGCGCAGTTCGGACAGCGGCATGTAGTGGTCCGTGCGGTCCTCGTCGATTTCGCCCATCGGCATGGTTTCGATCAGCGTCAGGTCCATGCCGCGCCCATGCGCCCAGCGCATCATGGCGGGGATTTCCAAATCGTTGAAGCCCTTGAGCGCGACGGCGTTGATCTTGACATGAATGCCAGCTGCCTGCGCGGCATCGATTCCTTCCATGACTTTCGCCAATTCGCCCCAGCGGGTGATCTGCTTGAATTTTTGCGGATCGAGCGTGTCGAGCGAGACGTTGATGCGGCGCACGCCGCAATCGGCGAGCTCTGTGGCAAATTTCGACAGTTGCGAGCCATTGGTGGTCAGCGTCAATTCGTCGAGATCGCCGGCATGCACATGCTTGCCCAGTTCGCGCACCAGGAACATGACGTTCTTGCGCACCAGCGGTTCGCCGCCAGTCAGCCGCAGCTTGCGCACG
Organism: Pararhizobium qamdonense; assembly: GCF_029277445.1. Lineage (NCBI taxonomy): Bacteria > Pseudomonadati > Pseudomonadota > Alphaproteobacteria > Hyphomicrobiales > Rhizobiaceae > Pararhizobium > Pararhizobium qamdonense. Next base: position 2,484,602 of record NZ_CP119566.1, read on the forward strand.
CCCTTGGCGATGAAGGCGGAACAGAGGCGGTTCAGCTCTTCCAGCGTCAACAGGTCCTTCTTTGGCAGGAAGGTCATGTTTTCGGCCATGCAATAGGTGCAGCGGAAGTCGCAGCGATCCGTCACCGAAACCCTCAGATAGGTCACGGCCCGCCCGAAGGGGTCGATCATCGGTGTTTTGGCATCGGCCAGCCTCTGGGCGCCGGTCCTGTCGATGGTGACGGTGTTCAACACAATTCTCCTGTTCCTTCAATGTCGTGACCAAAACAGGCGGCGTCAAGGCGCAAGCGGTCAAATGCTTGAGAAACAGGCGAGAAACAGTTTATTCCGATGAGAGGGAAGTGCGGCTTTGCGATCGCGGCGCGCGGGCAATTCCCTCCGGTTCGAAACTGCGCTAGTGCTCTCACAGCAATGGAGACGACATGGCATGAGCGATATCTGGCCGACCGAACTGCGCGTATCCAAGGACCGCCACCGGCTGACGGTTGCCTTCAACGATGGCACGTCCTTTGACTTTTCGGCCGAAATGCTGCGCGTCCTATCGCCGTCGGCTGAGGTCCAGGGCCATGGACCGGGGCAGGGACTGACCGTGCCCGGCAAGCGCAATGTCGCGATCATCTCGATGACCCCGACCGGAAACTATGCGGTTCGCATCGGCTTTGACGACGGCCATGATACCGGCATCTTCACCTGGACTTATCTGCGCGAGCTGGGGGCAACCGGAGAAACGCTGTTTGCGGCCTACGAGCAGGATCTCGCCGGCAAGGGCATGACGCGCGACAAGGCTGAAAAGCCGCGCTGACGGTGCGCTTCGCCATCAGCCGAGGTCGGCTTCGTCTTTCAGCAGCCGCTGGATCAGCCGTTCCATCGATTGCGCGACCATCAGGCATTCCTCGATCGGCTCGCTCTCCAGCGATTTGTCGATCACGGCGGTCTGGATTTCCATCGCCTGTTCGGTGAGCAGACGGCCGTCGGCCGTCAGCGACAGGCGCAGCACGCGCTTGTCCTTGTCGTCGCCGCGCCGCTCGATCAGGCCGCGCTTTTCCAGCTGCGGCAGCAGCATGCTCATATTGGAGCGGCCGACCAGCAGTTTTCGCGCCAGCTCCTGCTGCGAGATGCCGTCGAAGCGATAAAGATTGATCAGGATATCCAGGTGCGGCGGCTTGATATCGAGTTCGGCGAGCCTGCGCGTCAGCGTTTGCTGCATCAGCTGGCAGGCGCGGGCAACGGCGATCCAGCTGCGGAAACGCGGATGATCCCAGGGAAAATGAGGATGTTCGATCGTCGCTTGCTTTTTGTTCATCGTTGTACAATAATGTTCATCATTGAACATTTAAAGGGAATCCCACTATGGCATCCTTTGCGGTCAAGGTCACCCGCCTTGCGCTGAAATGCGTGTCGGCGGTATCGCCGGAGATGGCGGGGCAGCTGGCCTTCCGCCTGTTCAGCATCACGCCATCGCGCAAGCCCAGGAGTCCCAAGGAAAAAGCAGCACTTGCGGCTGCAGAACCCGTCATGGCAAAGGCAACGCCGGTGACGCTGTCCTTTGCCGGCGGCTGGATCACGGCAAAGCATTTTGACGCGCAACCGGCAGACGGCGCGAAAAGCCGCATCCTCCTGGTTCACGGCTGGGGATCGCGCAGCAATTATCTGGCGGCCATGATCGACGGACTGACGGCCGGTGGCGCCGAGGTGGTTGCTCTCGACTGGCCGGGACACGGCGCTTCGCCGGGACGCACCTTGACCATGCCGGCGGCCGTGCGGGCGATCGATGCGGCCTGGCGGCAGTTCGGCGGCTTCGATGCCGCCGTTGGGCATTCTTTCGGCGGTGCGAGCCTTGCCTGTGCGGCGGGCGGTGTGGTGGACGATGTGCCCTCCCACGTTGCCGGGAAAATGGTGCTGATCGGCGCACCCAGCGAGATGACCTGGCTTTTCAAAGGCTTTGGCAGGTATCTCCGGCTATCCGCCAAGGCCCAGGCGGCGCTTGAGGACATGGTGATGCGTCTCTCCGGCCGCACGCTCGAGGAGTTCGATGCAGCACGGATCGTTGGAATGCTCAGCACGCCGGTGCTGGTGATCCATGCCGAGGACGACAAGGAAGTCAGTGCCGATCATGCGCGCCGTTATGCGGCGGCGGGTGGCAATATCGATCTCGAATGGGCCAACGGCCTCGGTCACCGCCGGATCGTCTCTGCTCCAGCCGTGATCGCGCGCATCAATGCCTTCCTTCATGCGAGCGCGGCCGGGCAGCGCAGGGCTGCCTGACCGATTCGCGCGTGCTGTCATAATGACGTCATGCTATCGGTCGAAAGGATCGCAGGGCTTACGGCCCTGACGAAGGCAGGTTCGATATGGAGAGCGGCATGACGATCATTCGCACGGTCGAGGAACTGACGGCGCTGTATGGCGCCACGAGCGAGGCTTCGATGGTCAAGGTGACCAGCCGGCTGACGCCTGACTATGCCCGGATGATCGAGGCGTCACCTTTTGCAGCACTTGCGACGGTGGGACCGGAAGGGCTCGACTGTTCTCCGCGCGGCGACGACGCCTGCGTGGTGCGGATCGCCGACGACAGGACCGTGCTGATGCCGGACTGGCGCGGCAATAACCGGGTGGATTCGCTGGCCAATATCGTGCGCGACCCGCGTGTGGCGCTGATGTTCCTGGTACCGGGCTCGACGACGACGATGCGGATCAACGGCACCGCCGTGGTCAGCGTCGATCCGGACCTCACCCAATCGTTCGAGGTCGATGGCAAACATCCGCGCAGCGTCATCGTCGTCACCATCGGCGAGGTCTATTTCCAATGTGCCCGCGCGCTCATCCGCTCCCGGATCTGGGATCCCAAGCGCTTCGTCGATCCGCAGTCGCTGCCCACACCGGGCACGCTGTTGAAGGCCGCCAAAGCTGATTTCGACAAGGACAGCTATGACCGCGAATGGCCGGAGCGCGCCGCAAAGACCATGTGGTAAAAAACGCGGTCGCTGGCGAATAAAACCGGGTCGCAAATCGTTTTTCCAGCAACAGGCATGGTGTTCGTTTGATGATGCAACAGTTGCCGTTTGTTGGGGAGAAGATATGACATACAGGACCGCATTTCTGGCAATGATCGCCGCATTTGGCTTTTCAGCGGGCGCCGCACAAGCCGACAGGCTCGTGGAGGAATATAGTGCCTATATCGGCGAGGAGGATCTCTATAACTCCAATGGCGAGGCGTTGACTGAGCCCTGGCAGGTGATCCGGCAGGACCGGGCGAACTATCACCGCTACGGCGTCCGCCAGCCCGGCGATGAAGGCGACAGTTTCTTTGCCTCGCCCAAAAACCGTGAAAAGGCCGAGCGCATGATCGAGTATGGCACGATCGATTACCGCGCCGCCCGCGCGCTGCTGCGGGGCGGGTCCGTCATCAATGTGCAGATTTTAAGGGGTGCCGATGGCGACTATATCAACGTCTCTGTCGATTAGGCGGGCGCTTGCCGGGCTAGTGGTTGCAGCGATGTTGGCTGCCGCCTTGCCAGTCCAGGCCTCGGAGCTGACGCTTGAACAGAAAGTGGATTTGCTGATCGCGGCCTATCCCGCAACGCTTTCCAAAGCCGAAGGCGGCTCTGTTGCCTTGCGCTCGGGCGGATCGATGCCGGTCGATGACGGCAAGGTCAAGGATCATGCGGAAAAACTGGCCAAGGGCGATATCGAGGACAGCCTGGCCCAGCTCTATCCCGCCGGTCCCTGCGCGATCAAGCCGGACGTGAATTTCGATCCGGGCCGCATTCGCAGCGATGCCCTGATGATGCAGCTTTATGGACAATCGGCCAATGAGGTGAAGGCGTCTCTCGTCCCCGTCGACTGGTTCGGCACGGTGCTGCGCGTGACCAAACGTCAAGGGGCTGCCGTAGCGCTTGAGAAGGTGCGCGACGCATTGAAGACGATGCCGGAACTGAAGGCGTTTCTCACGCCATCGGCCGGAACCTTCAACTGGCGCAGGGTGGCTGGCGCCTCGAACATGTCAGTCCATAGTTTCGGTGCGGCGATCGATCTCAATACCCAATATGCCGACTACTGGATCTGGGCCGGCGGCAAGCCGGGACGGGTGGCGCAATACCGCAACCAATATCCGATGGAGATCGTCGATGTCTTTGAGCGGCACGGCTTCATCTGGGGCGGGCGCTGGTATCACTACGACACCATGCATTTCGAATACCGGCCCGAACTGATCGCCATTGGGAAGGCAGCGGGCGTTGCGGCCTGCCGGTAGCGCTTAAGCAGCTGGGAATCGCATCGCCGTCTACTTGCGGTAGATCAGCCAGTTCTTGCCGGTATCCTTCTTCATGCCCTCTTCGAACAGGATCGTTCTGTTGCGGCCGGCATTCTTGGCGCAGTAGAGCGCGATATCGGACTTGTTGTAAAGGTCGGTCGGGTCATCGGCATGCGATGCCTGGCAGACGCCGACGGAGAGCGTGATCGGGCCGTAATTGACGCCTGTCTTGGAGTTCTTGAAGGGCGTGGTCGCCAGTGCGTTGCGGATGCGCTCGGCCACCTGCAGGCTTTCCTCCAGGCTGCTATCGCTCAGAATGATGGCGAATTCCTCGCCGCCGGTGCGCGCCACAAAGGCGTCGCGGCGCAGATTGGCGCGGATGACCGTGCCGACCGTCGCCAAGATCTTGTCGCCGACCGGATGGCCGTAACTGTCATTGACCTTCTTGAAATGGTCGATATCGGCAATCAGCAAGCCGGTGAAGCTGCGCTGCTGGTCGGAATTGTAGATCGAGGCCAGTTTTTCATCGAAAGCCCGGCGGTTGGCAAGGCGGGTCAGGGAATCGGTGTTGGCGATGCGCTTATATTCGTCGAGTTCCTGGCGGATGATCTCCATTTCGAAGGATTTCAGCGAGACATTTTCGGCCCGCTCCTTGCCCTGGCTCATCGTGTCCGCCGTCGCCTCGGTCAGAAGGCTGACGCATTGGCGCAGGATTTCGGCACTGGAACTGCTCTTGCCGGTGATGTTCTGATAGGTCTCGTCGAGAAGCTTGTTGTAGTTCTCGAGCGCAAACTGCTCGTCGCGCAACAGCTTGAGCAGTTCGGCAAGTTCGGTGGTCAGATGGTTATGGGCGCGGTCGATGCCGGCGGCATGATGGACATGGCTGAAATAGCGTGCACCGATCTCGTCCAGCTCTTCCTGGGTTGCGCGGCTGCCGAGTGCTGCCAGTTCCTTGGTCAATTTCGGGTTGGAGCCGATATAGGCTTCGTAATAAAGCTCATAGTTGCGTGGCAGCGGTGAGATGCCCATGATCCGCATCGCGTAGGTTACCTGCGCTGCGATATCCGGAATTTGCGCCTTATTAGAAGTCGCTTGCATGGCAAGCTCCTGTTTTGTTGTCTCCAGCCGCTAGTTTTAGGGGTTAAAGATTTTGGAAGGCTTAACGTTTGGCAAATCCGGCTATGAAAAAATGCTTTCACACCTTGGCAGACGAAAACGGGCAGCCCTGAGGACTGCCCGAATGATCTACCGGAGATTGCGTGCTTGCCGTCTCAGGAAGGGCTGATCATCGTTTCGGGGCGCACCGCCGCGTCGAACTCGGCATCGGTGACGTAACCGCCGCCGACGGCTTCTTCGCGCAGCGTCGTGCCGTTCTTATGGGCAGTCTTGGCGATCTTGGCAGCATTGTCATAGCCGATCTTCGGGGCAAGCGCCGTGACGAGCATCAGCGAGCGGTCGAGGGCCGCCTTGATATTGTCTTCGCGCGCCTCGATGCCGACGACGCAATTGTCGGTGAAGGAGACCACGGCATCGGAGAGCAGCTGGACCGACTGCAGGAAGTTATAGGCCATCAGCGGGTTGTAGACATTGAGCTCGAAATGGCCCTGGCTGCCGGCGAAGGTGAGGGCGGCATTGTTGCCAAAGACCTGGACGCAGACCTGCGTCAGCGCTTCGCACTGGGTGGGGTTGACCTTGCCCGGCATGATCGACGAGCCCGGCTCGTTTTCCGGCAGCGACAGTTCGCCAAGGCCGGAGCGCGGGCCGGAGCCGAGGAAGCGGATATCGTTGGCGATCTTGAAAAGGGCGGCTGCGCCCGAATTGATGGCGCCGTGGCTGAACACCATCGAATCGTGGGCGGCGAGCGCTTCGAACTTGTTGGGGGCGGTGACGAAGGCGATGCCGGTAATCGCGGCGATCTCCTCGGCGACCTTTTCGGCAAAGCCGATCGGGGCGTTGAGGCCGGTTCCGACCGCCGTGCCGCCTTGTGCCAGTTCGCAAAGGCCGGGCAGGGTCATTTCGATGCGCTTGATCGAGGAGGCGACCTGGGCGGCATAGCCGGAGAATTCCTGGCCGAGTGTCAGCGGCGTGGCATCCTGCGTGTGGGTGCGGCCGATCTTGATGATATGGTCGAAGGCCTTCACCTTCGCGACGAGCGCGGCATGCAGGTGCTTCAGGGCCGGCAGGAGGTCATGGACGACACGTTCGGCGCAGGCGATGTGCATGGCCGTCGGATAGGTGTCGTTCGACGACTGGCTCATGTTGACGTGGTCGTTCGGATGGACGGGCTTCTTTGAGCCCATGACGCCGCCGAGCATTTCGATGGCCCGGTTGGAGATGACTTCATTGGCGTTCATGTTCGACTGCGTGCCGGAGCCCGTCTGCCAGACGACGAGCGGGAAGTGATCGTTCAGCTTGCCGTCGATGACTTCCTGGGCGGCCGCGATGATCGCGTTGCCGACGGCCGGGTCAAGGCCCTGCAGTTCCATGTTGGCGCGGGCGGCGGCCTGCTTGACGATCCCCAAGGCGCGCACGATCGACAGCGGCTGCTTTTCCCAGCCGATCTTGAAATTGCCGAGCGAGCGCTGTGCCTGTGCGCCCCAATAGCGGTCGCTGGCAACGTCGATCGGGCCGAACGTATCTGTTTCCGTGCGCGTTGAAGTCATCTGAAATCCCTGCTTTCGTCATGCGGTGGAGGACCGGGGCGGTTTCAAGGCCGGGCGGTTGACACCGGAAGGTGGATTTTGCCGCCGGGTGCGGCGGTCTAAAGCTGTGATGCGGTTCTCTCTGGCCCAGGTGCCCGGTGCTTGTAAAGAGGTTGTGAGGGCGGGCGCCATGCTACAATCGTTTAAAATATCATCCCGCCGGTCTTTCGGGTGGCTGCGCGTGGAGATGGCTATTCGCCGCACCTCCCGCACGCCTGCCTGTGCCTTTTCAGACACAAGTGCCGGGATAGTTTTCCGGGCATTCTCAGCAGTTTTTATGCGGCAAGCCGATTTTCTCGCATTGTTGAAAAATAATGCAAGGATTTCAAATTTTTGGATGTCCTCGTCCGTCTTCTTCATGCAGGCGCTCTCACAGATTTGTGACGGTCTGCGCGGGTCTTGCCAGCTGGCCGTTTCCTTTTCATTCACCATCCTTTCTTATAAGTACGAAAGCCTGGTGACATGACGGAGCATCAGGCGCGAACCGCTGGTGGCGGCAATGCGATACGGGGACGAGTGAGCCAATGAAGTTGATGAAGACTGCTGCGATCGTGACACTGATGACCGGGTGCGCGTTTGCCTCTCTCGGTGTGCACAATGCCGAAGCGCTGACCCTCATGGATCTTTTCCGCAAGAAGAGGCCGGTTGCCGAGGAATACCAGCCATTGCCGGGTGTCGAGCAGGCACAGCCCGTGCAGAAACAGGCGGCACGGCCGCTGCCCAAGGTGACGTCGCCGCAATATTATACCTATAAGGCCGAGCCGCTGCGCCGGATCGCCACGGCAAAGCTCGTCGATCCCGTAGTGACCGGTTCCGTCAGTACCGACGTTTCGGCAACGGCGCCGGTGGACGCGCCAGCCGGTGCGCGCCAGTTTCTTCCAGACGTCACCGCTTATGCTCCGGCCGATATCGCCAAGGCGGTCGAGGCTTTTTACACGGGCCGCGACGGCTTCGTCTGGATCGACGGCGAAGCGCCGAATGCAGCCGCCAAAGCGGCGCTGACTGTTTTGGGGCAGGCGGCAAGCGTCGGTCTTGATCCGCAGGACTATGCCGTCACGGTTCCATCCGATATGTTCGACCGCAACGACATGCCCGCGCGCGAAAAGGCGCTGGTCGAGTTCGAAATCCAGCTGTCTGCCGCAACGCTCACCTATATTGCCGACACGGTGCGGGGCCGCATCGATCCGAACAAGATTTCCGGCTATCACGATTTCAAGCGCAAGGACGTCAACCTCACCGGCAAGATGGAGAATATCGCCAGAAGCCATGATGTGGCCGCCTATCTGAATTCGCAGACGCCGACCGGTGTCGAATTTCAGGCGCTGAAGCGCGAACTGGCGGCCCTTCAGGCCGAGAGCGGCGATGCACCTCGGATTGCGATTGCGCCGGGCACCTTGTTGAAGCCAGGGATCAGCAATCCGGAACTGGCCAATGTGGTCGCTGCCATCCGCGCCAAGGGCTCGGATGCGCTGAAGGTCGAACACGCGCTGACGCTGTCGGCCTATCAGGGCACCCCGGACTATACGCCGGACCTGGTGGCGCTGGTCGAAGGTTTTCAGAAGGAACATGGCCTGACGCCTGACGGTGTCGTCGGCAAGGCGTCGATCCGCCTGCTCACGGGTGGCGACACGACGGAAAGCAAGGCCGCCAAGGTGCGGATCGCCATGGAGCAGGCCCGCTGGCTTCCGGGCGATCTCGGTAGCCGCTATGTGTTCATCAATCAGCCCGCCTTCATGGTCTATTACCACGATCAGGGTGCCGAGCAGTTTGCCATGCGCGTGGTCGTCGGCTCCAAGGCGCACCAGACATTCTTCTTCCAGGACGAGATCCAGACCGTCGAATTCAATCCCTATTGGGGCGTACCGCAGTCGATCATCATCAATGAGATGCTACCCAAGCTGCGCAACGATCCCGGTTATCTCGACCGCCTCGGCTACCAGGTGGAAGTGAAGGGACGGCCGGTTTCATCCTACGACGTCAACTGGAACGGCTCGACCGCCGGTGTCGCCGTGCGCCAGCCGCCAAGCAGCGACAATGCGCTGGGCGAGTTGAAGATCCTGTTCCCGAATGCGCATGCCATCTACATGCACGACACACCGTCAAAGAGCTTCTTCAAGAAGGACGACCGGGCGCTGAGCCATGGCTGCGTACGTCTGGCCGATCCGCGCAAGATGGCGGCAGCCGTGCTTGGAACGACGGTCGAGGATGTCGGCAAGCAGATTGCCGGTGGCCGCAACAAGGGCGTGTCGGTTCCGGAGAAAATCCCTGTCTACGTGGCCTATTTTACCGCATGGCCGAACAAGGACGGTACGGTCGAATATTTCCACGATGTCTATGATCGCGACATGTATATGGACCGCGCCCTTGAGGCCACTCGCCTGGCCCGCCGCGCCGAGGGGTGAGACGTTTGATCCGTTCCTGAAGCCGGTGTTGAGCCGGCTTCAGATCAACATCACGTCCGTGCGATCAGGCGTTCGATCAAAGCCGGGGTCAGTTCGTCGAAATGGCGGATAATGATATCGGGCTGAAGACTTTCGATGGGCACGTCGGAATAGCCGAAGGGAACGCCGATCGAGCGGATGGAGGCGTTCCTGGCGACGAGAATATCGTTGAGGCTATCGCCGATCATGACGGACTTTTCCGGTGATCCACCGGCAAGGCGGATGGTCGATAGCAGATGTTCGGCATCGGGCTTGCGAACCGGAAAGGTATCGCCGCCGGTGATGGCGGCGAAGCGGGACGCCAGGCCCAGGCCCTCGAGCAGGCTTTTTGCCAGCATTTCCAGCTTGTTGGTGCAGACGGCGAGCGTATAGCCCGCGTCGGTGAGACGGTCCATGGCGGTCACGACGCCCGGATAGGGGAACGAATCGCCCGGCATCGAACCATGATAGAAATCGATGAATTCTTTCATCTGCCAGTCCAGATCCGTGCTGGAGAGTGTCTGGCCGCGCAATGTGAACGTGCGCTCGATCATCGCCTTGGCGCCGTGGCCGACGAGATGGGTGAGGTCGTCATAGGTCACTGGCGCGAGCCCGGCTTGCGTGACGGCATGGTTGAGGCTTGCGACCAGATCGGGTGCTGTATCGACGAGGGTTCCATCAAGATCAAAGACGACAACGGATGCGGACACTGGAACCTCTTGAAATTGGGGAAAAATCTTGCCATCCGGGTAGGCGAAGCGGGCGGGAAAAGCAATCGCAACTTTCTGCGGTGGCGCCGGTTTGCTTTTGCATTCTGGCCGCCATGGGGGCTTTTGTTTGGTGTTGCAGCCGTGTAAACGTCTCAACGGAACGAAGCGGCGGCAGGTTTTACCGTCGCCCACCGGTGCGTTTTTGGGGAGATTGCGGCGCATGGACGCCCGTGAAATGAAGATCAAGGCTGCTGCGGCAGCGCTCGACTATGTCGAAGACGGCATGCGGCTTGGGATCGGCACCGGCTCGACGGCGGAAGAATTCGTCCGTCTGCTCGCCGAAAAGGTGGCGTCCGGCTTCAGGGTCGAGGGTGTGCCGACATCGGAGCGCACGGCTCGGCTTTGCCTGGAACTGGGCGTGCCGCTGAAATCGCTCGAGGACCTTCCCGAACTTGACCTGACGATCGACGGCGCCGACGAAGTGGATCCGCAGCTGCGTCTGATCAAGGGCGGCGGCGGTGCGCTTTTGCGGGAAAAGATTGTCGCCTGCGCGTCGGCGCGGATGATCGTCATCGCCGATGAAACGAAGGTGGTCGAAACACTCGGCGCGTTCAAGCTGCCGATCGAGGTCAACTCGTTCGGCCTGGGCGCCACGCGTATCGCCGTTGAAAAGCTGGCCGCGCGGCACGGACTTTCCGGCGAGATCAGCGTGCGCGCGTCCGGCGACGGGCCGTTCATGACCGACGGCGGACATCTCATTCTGGACGCATCTTTTGGCCGCATTCCTGATGCAGATGCGCTGGCACGCGAATTGAACGCCATTCCCGGCGTTGTCGAACACGGACTTTTCATCGGCATCGCATCTCTGGCCATCATCGCCGGTCCGGCGGGGGCGAGGGTGATGACGGTTTGACCAGCTGCGGCCGGGCCGCGTGAGGCTTGTGGCTGTGGCCGCGTGAGACTTGCGGCCGTGGCCGTGCAGGATTGTTGCAGCGGGCCGCCGGCCGGACTTGTCCGGTGCAGTGGCGGCCGCTTTAAATTTGAATTATGCAAGGGTTCGCAGATACAAGGCGGGCGCAACCCGGCATCAACTGACAGGAGCGTTACAGACATGATGAATTTCGCAGGTCTCGGCCGTACAGTGGCTGCAACGGCCATTATCCTTTCCGCCGTTATGGTCCCCACGCTGCGGGCGCAGGACGTGACGGACGACCAGATCAAGGCCGCACGCGCCGCTATCGCCGCCATCAACGCCACCAGCGGTTTCGACAATATCCTGCCGGGTCTCGCCGAACGCCTGAAGACGACGCTCATCCAGTCCTCGCCGAACTATGAGGACCTGATCTCCAAGACGGTTGATGCCAAGGCGCTCGAACTGGCTGCCCGGCGTGGCGATCTGGAGCGCGAAGCGGCGACCATCTACGCCAAGACCTTTTCCGTCGAACAGTTGAACGCAATCACCGCATTCTACACGTCCGATGCCGGCAAGAAGCTTCTGAACGACGGCCCGATCGCCTCGCGCGAACTGGTCAAGGCCGCCAATATCTGGGGGGCCGGCATTTCCCGCGATCTGAACGCGGCTGCAACCAAGGAACTGAGCGCGACGCTCGGCGCCGGCCAGCAGCCGGCCGATGGCGCAGCGCCGGCGACGCCTGCCCAATAAGACGCCGCCGCCGGTTCCCGGCAGTGATTGTCACGACGATTTGCTGAAGCCCGGGTCATTCCGGGCTTTTCATTTTGGTGGCTGCCACCCTATATCACCTTCACACATCACACGGTGGAATCGCCGGTCTTGCCCCGCGCTCCGCCTTCCTTCGCATATGACCCGGCCGGGAGTATCTCATCATGGCTTCTTTCGATTATGACCTCTTCGTTATTGGCGGCGGTTCCGGCGGTGTGCGCAGCGGCCGGCTTGCCGCGTCCATGGGCAAGAAGGTGGCGATCGCCGAAGAGTTCCGCTATGGCGGCACCTGCGTGATCCGCGGCTGCGTGCCGAAGAAGCTCTATGTCTACGCCTCGCAATTTGCCGAGCATTTCGAGGATGCCGCAGGGTTTGGCTGGACCGTCGGTGAAAGCACGTTCGACTGGAAGAAACTGGTTGCGGCGAAAGACAAGGAAATCACCCGGCTGGAGGGTCTCTACCAGAAGGGGCTGGCCAATGCCGGCGCTGAAATCCTGCACACCAGGGCAGAACTGACCGGACCGAACACGATCAAGCTGCTCGACAGCGGCAAAACCGTCACGGCCGAGCGTATCGTCATTGCCGTTGGCGGTCATCCGACACCACATGAGGCGCTGCCGGGCCATGAGCTTTGCATCAGCTCCAACGAAGCTTTCGATCTGCCGGAACTGCCGAAATCGATCGTGATTGCCGGCGGCGGTTATATCGCCGTCGAATTCGCCAATATCTTCCATGGCCTCGGCGTCGAGACGACGCTGATCTATCGCGGCAAGGAAATCCTGTCGCGCTTCGACCAGGACATGCGGCGCGGCCTGCATGTGGCAATGGAACAGAAGGGTATCCGCATCCTTTGCGAGGACCTGATTCAGTCCGTCACCAAAAATGCCGAGGGCAGGCTGGTGGCCGAGACGATGAAACATGGTGCCTTGACCGCAGACCAGGTGATGCTGGCGCTTGGGCGCGTGCCGAACACCACGGGGCTTGGCCTTGAGGCGGCCGGTGTGACCGTCAACGAACGCGGCGCAATCGTCATCGACGCATTTTCGCGCACCAGCGCGCCCGGCATCTATGCGCTGGGTGACGTGACCGACCGCGTGCAGCTGACGCCGGTGGCGATCCACGAGGCGATGTGCTTCATCGAGACCGAGTACAAGGGCAACCCGACGTCTCCCGATCATGATCTGATCGCCACCGCCGTCTTCTCGCAGCCGGAAATCGGCACGGTGGGCCTGTCGGAAGAGGATGCCTCAAAGAAATTCGAGGACCTCGAAGTGTACCGCGCCGAATTCCGGCCGATGAAGGCGACCCTTTCGGGACGCGGCGAAAAAACCATCATGAAGCTGATCGTCAACGCTGCAGACCGTAAGGTTCTGGGTGCGCATATTCTGGGCCACGAGGCCGGCGAAATGGCGCAATTGCTTGGAATTACGCTGAAAGCCGGTTGCACAAAGGACGATTTCGACCGGACCATGGCGGTGCACCCGACGGCGTCGGAAGAGCTTGTAACCATGTACAATCCGAGCTACCGGATCAAGAACGGCGAGCGGATCGGCTAGGGCGGCGGCCTCTTCCGCCATACGCATGGCACTATAGGGGGCAGTGTGCGTTGGAGGCTCGGCGCACTTTGCTGGCACAATGGCTTTGCAATCCCCATGTTAACGTTTATAAGCCCGCATCCGCAAAATCGCCGCTTTCCGGAAAGGAAAGGCTGCGGTTCAGGAATTGTGCCGTTGATACGCGGTTCAAAACCGGTTTCAGGCGGCATTGCCCGGAGGGGATCCGGTGATGCGACTGCTGCTGCGGCGGACCTTGCGCAAGAGAACAGGTGATCGACATGGTACAGAATTGGACCCCGAACAGCTGGCGGCAGAAGCCCATCCAGCAGGTGCCGGATTTTCCGGATATGGCAGCGCTTGCAGCCGCAGAAGCGCAGCTCGCGACCTATCCGCCGCTGGTTTTTGCCGGTGAGGCACGCCGCCTCAAGAGCCAGCTCGCCAATGTTTCGGAAGGCAAGGGTTTTCTCCTGCAGGGCGGCGATTGCGCCGAGAGCTTTGCCGAGCATGGCGCGGACACGATCCGCGACTTCTTCCGCGCTTTCCTGCAGATGGCTGTCGTGCTGACCTTCGGCGCGCAGCAGCCTGTGGTCAAGGTCGGCCGCATTGCCGGCCAGTTCGCCAAGCCGCGCTCCTCCAATATCGAGAAGCAGGGCGATATCGAGCTGCCGAGCTATCGTGGTGACATCATCAACGGTATCGAATTCACCGAAAAGGCCCGAATTCCGGACCCCGAGCGCCAGATCATGGCTTACCGCCAGTCGGCGGCGACGCTCAACCTTCTGCGCGCCTTCGCGATGGGCGGCTATGCCAATCTCGACAACGTGCACCAGTGGATGCTCGGTTTCGTCAAGGAAAGCCCGCAGGCCGAGCGCTACCGCAAGCTCGCTGACCGCATTTCCGAAACCATGGATTTCATGAAGGCGATTGGCATTACGCCGGAAACCAATCCGAACCTGCGCGAGACCGATTTCTTCACCAGCCATGAGGCGCTGCTGCTTGGCTACGAGCAGGCGCTGACCCGTGTCGATTCGACCTCGGGCGACTGGTATGCCACATCCGGCCACATGATCTGGATCGGCGACCGGACGCGCCAGGCCGATCACGCGCATATCGAATATTGCCGTGGTATCAAGAACCCGCTTGGCCTCAAATGCGGTCCGTCGCTGACGGCCGATGGCCTGATCGAGCTGATCGACCTGCTCAACCCGCAGAACGAAGCCGGCCGTCTGACGCTGATCTGCCGTTTTGGCCATGACAAGGTTGCCGAAAACCTGCCGCGCCTCATTCGTGCGGTCGAGAAGGAAGGCCGCAAGGTTGTCTGGTCCTGCGATCCGATGCATGGCAACACGATCACGCTCAACAACTACAAGACGCGTCCGTTCGAGCGGATTTTGTCGGAAGTCGAAAGCTTCTTCCAGATCCACCGCGCAGAGGGCACGCATCCGGGCGGCATCCATATCGAGATGACTGGCAATGACGTCACGGAATGCACCGGTGGCGCGCGCGCGCTGTCGGGTGCCGATCTCGCCGATCGCTACCACACCCATTGCGATCCGCGCCTCAATGCCGACCAGGCGCTGGAACTGGCCTTCCTTCTTGCCGAGCGCATGAAGGGCGGCCGCGACGAAAAGCGGATGGTCGTCAACGGCTGATCAGCGCGGCTGATAACAGCTTTTTGCGTATTGAATTTGACAGAACTGGGCTGGCTGGCGAAGCTGGCCCGGTTTTTTCATGCCCGGTTGCGGGGCGCAGACTGTCGAGAGGGATGAGCATGACGGATGTCCATACGGGATCTTGCAATTGCGGCGCGGTGCGGCTGCGCACACATGGGCCACTGCGCGCCGTGACCGCCTGCCATTGTTCCCAGTGCCGCAAGCAGACCGGGCTTTACTACGCCGCCACCAATGTTGCGGACAGCCACCTGGAGATTGATGGCGCGGAGAACATCACCTGGTATCGCTCCAGCCCGCAAGCCAGGCGGGGGTTCTGCCGGACATGCGGCTCGGCGCTCATCTGGAAGCGGGACGGCGACGATTATTCATCGATCATGGCCGGAGCCTTCGACACCCCGACCGGCCTGGCATTCGGCATCCACATCTTCTGTGCCGATAAGGGTGATTTCTACGAAATTGATGATGACCTGCCCAAATTTGCGCAGTCGGATGCCTGATCTTTACCCTCCCCTTGAGGGGGAGGGTCGGCACGCAGTGCCGGGGTGGGGTGACTTGTGCGTCCCCCTGACCGTCACCCCCACCCGCAGCGTTGCTGCGACCTCCCCCCTCAAGGGGGAGGTGGGCGTTCTAGCGCGCGCCGGCGTCGACCAGGCGCACGGCTTCCTTGTAAGCCCGGTCCAGCGCGCAGAATTTGATCGACTGCCAGCGTTTGTAGTCCTCCACGAAATCGGCTGTCACCCAGATCCGGTTGCGGTTGCCGTTCCGATCCAGCCAGCCGATCCAGCCCTGCGCTTCCGCGCGCGCAAAGAGACGGCGCACATGCGTGCGTGAGAGCGAATAATGGCTGGAAAGCTCGGAAAAGCGCAGGTCCTCGACCCAGTGGCGCCCGTCCTCCGCTTCGGCATTGGCAATGCGGGTGATGAAATCATCGAGAATCAAGCCGCCATATTCCGTCCAGACGAAGCAGGAGATGCTGAGCGGCGGTTCGCGCCATGCGGGATCGGCGATCAGCCGTTTGGCGGCGATCGGCTGGGCATAACGGAAGACATCAGGATCCGCCTCCAGCCGCGCCACGCGGCCGCCCTGGTCGATCAGGTCGAGGCTGCGCATCTGGGCCCGAAACCACAAACTCATCGCCTCATGGCTGATCTCCGTTGGTTCCAGCGGGCGGCTACGTTTGCTGGGCGATCCGGGAACGTCACGCACCAGCTTATAGGCCCGCAATTCGGCGAGAAACGCAGTCGCCGTGTTGCGGCTGGCAAGGCTGGTCTGGGCGATGAGGTCGAGCAATCGTGCTGCCGTGATGCCGGAAAGGGGATCTGAGGGATCGCGCTCGAGATGCAAGGAATACGCAGCTTGCGTCAGCAGCCATTTCTGCTGGGCGGCGACCAGGCGGGCGACCCGCGGAAAGTGATCGTAAAGCTCGATCATGTGCCGCGCACCCTGCTGCAGGATGGGGAACAGGGCAGGATTGGCCGCAAACAGATCAACCTCTGAGGCGAGGCCGGTTTCGTCAGTATCGATCGCGGATGACGGCTTGCCGGTCATGATGTTGGCGAAAGTTCCTACGGGTGCTGCGTCGCGCCGGGAATCGGCTGAGATCCTATTGTGAAGGTATGTCTCTTGCAAAACGGTTTAAGTCCATCAATTGTTTCACCAAAGCGTGTAAATAAGAGACGGTTTCAAGGGGCGATCTATTCAAATAAAAAGACCGGATAGCGATATTGCCATCCGGTCAGAGGAGAAAAGCGCGTTTCTACGTTTATTGAACCAGAACCGGCTGCAGGCAGTTGACGCCGGTGACGCGCACATCGGCCTCGCCGACCCGGACACCGACCGCCAGCAGCAGATTGTAGATCAGCGTGTCGATCGCCGGGGTCACGGCGCCCAAGGTCTGGGCGAGCGCTGCCTGAACGAGCTTGGGGCTGCCAAGCGTCAGGAACAGCACCTGGATATCGACATCGAGATTGTTGAGCAGCGTCTGCGTCGCCGAGGTCAGGATATCCTTGGTCGAAACCGTCTTGAGAGAGTTGGCCGCAACTTCGGACGGGCTGAAGGTCAGTCTCTGGGGCTTCAGGTTCGTGGCCTCGACATGGGCAATGCCGTCGATCCTCACCAGCAGGGAATCGAGGATGCGCGCTTTTTCCACCCTTGCGTCGCTGCTGAAGTTTGACAATACGGTTGGATTGACCGTGCCGATCGCGATCTCGGCGACGCCGGGAACGGCATCGATCGAAACGCTGGCATTGGTGGCCGATCCGCCATAGCAGCGGATATCGGCAAGCTTGGCCTCGGCATAAGCCACTTCAACATAGATCGGCAGCTTGATCTTTAAACCGGCCAGCAGCGCCAGACCGTCGATATTGACCTCTATCATCAGCCGCGTCTGTGCAGTGCGCACGGCCGAACCCGGTGCGCCGAGCCTGTGACTGGGCGTGGTAACCGGCGGTTCGCCGATGGCAAGATTGACGCTGGCGGAGGCAATGCCGGGCAGGCCGGCGATGGCGGCGAGCGATATCTGCTTGTTGCCATTGGCAAGGGCTGCGGCCGTTGAAACGATATCGAGCGCGCTGACCTTCATGGCCCAGTTCGAGCCGGCATTGACGCTGATCGCCTTCTTGGGATCGATGTTGAGGATCTGCGAAAGAGTAAAGGTCTTCTTGTTGAGTTTTGTCGCGGTTTCCAGCGCCTTGAGCGCGGAGTTCGCGGCAGCGGAGACCCCTTGCACCGCCTGCATGGAGGCAAGCAGCTGTGGCATGGTGATATTGGCCTTCAGCACATCGTCATAGCTCGCCGCCGTCAGATTCAGACGAGTGGAGACGTTTTTGAGGAAGGGCTGGATGTTGATATCCGCATTCACCAGAGCCTGATAGTCCATCAGCTTCAGGGAAATGGTGGTGCCGAGCATCTGGCCAAGGAGTTGGTTGAGAATGCCGTCATTGAGGCTGGCGAGCCTTGAGCCGACGGAGAAGGAGGCAAGCTTGGTGCTGGCTGCCGTGCCGGTCGCGCTCATCGTCGGCGGTTTGCTGAACATGGCCGCGAGGTGGATCGTGCCTTCCTTCTCGATCGTGACCTGGGCTGCATCCGCCGGCGTGGCATTGGCGATGAAGCGCTGTCCGGTTGGCAGCGACGGGTCGGGCACGTAGCGCCCCGTGACGATCGTGGCGATGCCGTTTTTCGCTGCGAACTGATCCTTCGGGATGACCTTGCCGTCCGGGTTGATCAGCCCGTTCTTGGTTGCGATCGCCATGGAAAGGCCGTTGGTCTTGAAGTGATTGCGCGCCGCAGTTTCCAGATTGGGGAGATCGGAGGCAGCGACGATGGCGGTGAGGTCCGCGACGCCCTGCAGTTCCTGCTTTTGCAGCGTCAGATAGCCGAAATCGACGCCAAGCCCGAGGGACAGAACGACGAGGGGCAGAACGAGGGCTGCGGACATTCCGATATTGCCGGATGTGTTGGTCAGAATATTGGAGCGTTTCAGCGTATCGCGGATCATATCAAATGCCTCCCAGCCTTACGGTTGCGTAACGTCTGATGTTTTCGTCGGGCAGCGCGAAGGAAAACAGCTTCCAGATCGGCAGGTCGCTCGCGTCGTAGACGATGGTCACGGTGAATTGGTTGAGGTTCTTTGCGTCATCTGCGACATCAACCTTCAGCTTTGCCGGGGTGATGAAGGGGTACTTCAGCGTCGATGACTGGATGAAGCTTTGCGCGAGACTTTTTCGCTCCGTCAATGACAGGCCGGCGACTGCGGTACGGGCCGCATCAGCGGCGATCTGCTGCACGGCATGCGCGGCACTCAGATAAATGCCATAGCCGATCATGCTGAAAATCGTCAGGAAGAACAGAGGGGCGACCAGGGCAAATTCCAGCGCCGCCGCACCTTTGGTATCGCCGCGCATCCGCGATATCAGAGACATCAAACACACTCCCAGGTTTGTAGGAAGCCGTTATGCCAGGGCCTCTACACCTATATCGTGTGCTGTATTCCTTAATTTTTTCCCCGCTCTAAAGATCGGTTTTTAGGTTTAGACCCCAAAAAATTACTGAATTTCGATTTTAAGTTGCGACATTTTTGGTTGAGTGTGATGACGGATGCATCAAGTGCATGTAAATTGTGCAACCCTATTCACACCTACAGGTTGTCCTTGTCCCTGTACTGCGCGAGTTGAATTTGCAACCGGGCGACATCTGCGCGAAGTTCGGATATCTCGCGCAGCAGCACCGTATCGATCTTGTTGTGCAGCGAAATCAGCTCCACTTCAGACTTTAAGTTAACCTCGTAATCCTTGGAGGCATCGAAGCGATCCTTCATCGCCTGGCGGTTTTGCGACATCATGATGATCGGCGCCTGGATGGCGGCGATCATCGACAAGAGCAGATTGAGGAAGATGAAGGGGTAGGGGTCGAAAGCATCGCGCGTCAGCAAGACCGTGTTGGCGAATGCCCAGACAACCAGGAAAATCAGGAAGGCGATGATGAAACCCCAGGAACCGCCGATCCGGGCAATGCTGTCGGCCATCCGGTCGCCAAACCCTTGTCCGGCAATGAAGCTGGCATTGGTGTCCTCGGAGACGATCTTGCGTTCTTTGGCGTGGTGCAGAACGCGGCGCTCGATGGCTCCGAGTTCGCTGCTGGCTTTGCCGAAGAGAGTGCGGGAGATTTCGTCAAGATGCGGCATGGGCGTGCTCCGTTGAGAAAACGTTGCCCTGTTTTAGCCTATGCCGTTGAATTGCGGAAACGCCGGAAGTTGGCGTCCCCGCTTCTTTTTTACAGCGCGTTTGCAAACAGATCGGCGTGCGACTGGAAGAACCGGTCTGTCGCATAGCGCTGGCCAAACATCATGTCATGCTGCAGGAAGCGATAGTCGCGGATGAGCGGCGGGATGGTCTTCTTGCGGCCCCAACCTGCGGTCTCCTTGCCTGCGGCATCGACAAGCATGTAGCGGTCGATGATGGGGTACTTTTCAAAGATATTGCCGAGAAAGCCGGTATAGTAGGGATGCTCGAAGCCGCCCTGCTTGAGGATCTGGTAGGACAGGAAGGCCGGGCTGATCGAGCCGATATCCTTGACCGGGCCTGTCTTGTTCGACCAGACCACGAGCGGCGTTTCGTGCTGCGCCTTCATCTGTTCGAGCGAGCCTTTGCGCGATGCGGTGACGTCGTTCATGAAGCCGCTGTTCGGATAGACCGTGTTGAGCGGCGGCAGGTGATCGCCAAACAGCACGATGATGGTTTCGCGGTCGCGCTCGTTCGCCCAGTCCATCAGCATCTTCAGGCTGTCATCGGCTTCCTTGATGCCCTGCGCATAGGTTTCGAGCACCTGCTTGTCGGCAGCGGGAAGGTTGCCTTCGACCTTGATGGTGTTCTTGGCATAGCGGTTGGCCTCATACGGGCCATGGCCCTGCAGGGTGACCGTGAAGAAGAAGAACGGGTCACGCAGCTGATCGGCCTGGCGGATGATTTCCTTGGTCAGCGATTCGTCCGATGCGAAAATGCCGCGCTTCTGCATGACCGGCATATTCTCTTCCGACTTGAACTGATCAAACCCGAACGCCTTGTAGACGGCACTGCGGTTCCAGAACCATTTCTGGAACGGATGCACGGCGCGCGCCACATAGCCTTCGCCCCGGAAGAAGGTGGCGAGCGACGGGATCGGGTTGCGGATATATTGCTGATAGGGAATGCTGCCATAGGGAAGGAAGGCATTCGAAAAACCGGTCAGCGCCTCGAACTCGACATTGGCGGTCATCCCTCCGAATTCCGGCGAAAAGACATTGCCCGACTGCATCTCGCGGATCGTCGGCATCGGATCGGGCGACAGTTTGACGTTCGGCAGGCGGGTCGGATCCCAGAAGGATTCGCTCATCAGCACGATCACGTCTGGCTTGCCGCGATGCGACGTGCCGGCCGGCATCGGCTTGGTCAGGATCTTGTCGATCGCATCCGCCATGTAGCCCTGCGGTGCGGTGACGTTGGCCATCGGCAGGTTCAGTGCAAAGGCCATGGTGAAGCCGTTGTGGCGATAGTTTTCGGTCTGGTCCCACATGATCGGAATGACCTGCAGGCGATCGCGCACCCAGGAGAACGTGTTGTAGTCCATCAGATGATAGAATGCGCCAAGCAGAGGCAAGGCCACGGCAAAGCGCGCCAGGCGCTGGCGCCGGGACAGATTCGGAAAACGGCGCCAGGCAAAACGGATGAGCCAGGCAAGGGCAACCAGCGCGACCACGAGGCCGACAACGATACCGACAGCCGTCCACGGACGGTCGCGCACCAGAACCGGCATCAACTCCATGATCTGGCGGCCGAACAGGAAATCCGTGGGGTAGAGCGGGTCAGACAGAAAGATCTGCTTCTGGCGGCTCACAAGTGCCGGGACGAGCGCCAGCGGCGAAAGCAGAATGACGCCAAAATTTTCGCGCGCGAAAATGGCATCGACGGCGAGAAAGAGCAGAAAGAATACGCCGATTGTCGTCCAGGCCGGGCGCGCCGGGTCGAGGAAAAACCGCACCGCCTCCATTGCGGAATTGCGGGCGATCCATTCCACACAGAAAATCAACGCGATAGACAAAAGCAGAGACAGCGAGAGATGCCGTGCAATCGACAGCGTCTTGGCATGGCGGGCGCCAAAACTGATGTGCGGACCATATGCCCTGGAAGCAGTGGCAGCGATTGCTGCCGATTCAAAACTGGCCAAGGCCGTCTCCAATTTCATAAAACTGTCGTTCTAATGTCATACAGTTGTCATCTTGAACGGAGGATGAATAATTCAAGTGGCGTTCTCCACTGCTTTTTCGGCGCGTGATGGCATCGGACATTTGCGGGAACGCGGGGTCTGCGCCGCACAGAGGCGGTCATCGGCAACGAAGAGCGGATTTTTTTCTGACTTCATGGCAAGCACGCGGTATTTTGCTGTGGAATGCGATAAACAGCTTTCTGGATGCCCCGGTATCCGCGATAGCAAGATCAAGCACAGGCCTGTTCATGACCGCGCAAAAGACCATTTCCACGACGTTCCGCATCGCTGTTGCCCAGCTCAACCCAACGGTTGGCGATGTCGCCGGCAATCTCGCCAAGGCGCGCGAAGCCCGCGCTGATGCGGCGCGCAGCGGCGCCGACCTGCTTCTGCTGACCGAATTGTTTATCTCCGGCTATCCGCCGGAAGATCTGGTGCTGAAGCCGGCGTTTCTCAAAGCCTGCCAGAAGGCCGTCGATGCGCTGGCAGCCGACACGGCGGATGGTGGCCCGGGTGTCATCGTCGGCTATCCACGGCAGGGGGAAGCGGGGCGCCACAATTCCGTTGCGGTTCTCGACGGTGGTGAGGTGCTCGTCGTTCGCGACAAGCTCGATCTGCCCAATTACGGCGAGTTCGACGAAAAGCGTGTCTTTACAGAAGGCGCAATGCCGGGACCGGTCAATTTTCGCGGCGTACGGCTCGGCGTTCCAATCTGCGAGGAAATCTGGAACGATTTGGGCGTCTGCGAGACGCTGGCGGAGAGCGGTGCTGAAATCCTGCTGGTGCCGAACGGCTCGCCCTATTATCGCGGCAAGATCGACGTGCGCTATCAGGTGGTGCTTCGCCAGGTGATCGAGACGGGTCTGCCGATTATCTATGCCAATCAGGTATGTGGCCAGGATGAACTCGTGTTTGACGGCGCAAGCTTTGCCTTCAATGCCGACCGGCAGCTCGCATTCCAGATGAGCCAGTTCGAAGAGAGCATTTCCATTTCCGAATGGCACAGAAACGGCGATGGCTGGGTCTGCCAGCGCGGCATGATGTCGAGGCTGTCGCAGCAGGAGGAGGCCGACTACCGCGCCTGCATGCTGGGCTTTCGCGATTACGTCAACAAGAACGGCTTCAAGAATGTCGTGCTTGGCCTGTCCGGCGGCATCGATTCGGCGATCTGTGCGGCCCTTGCCGTCGATGCGCTGGGCGAGGAGCGCGTGCGCACGGTGATGCTGCCCTACCGCTATACCTCAGCTGATTCCTTCAAGGATGCCGAGGACTGCGCCAAGGCGCTCGGCTGCCGATACGATATCGTTCCGATCGAAGAGCCGGTAAAGGGCTTTTTGAGCGCTTTGTCGGAAATGTTCGAGGGAACAGAATCGGGCATTACCGAGGAAAACCTGCAGAGCCGTACGCGCGGCACCATCCTGATGGCGCTGTCCAACAAGTTTGGCTCGATGGTGGTGACCACCGGCAACAAGTCGGAAATGTCGGTCGGCTACGCGACGCTTTATGGCGACATGAATGGCGGCTTCAATCCGATCAAGGACCTCTATAAGATGCAGGTCTATGGCCTGTCGCGCTGGCGCAACACGACCGTGCCGCCAGGCGCGCTCGGGCCATCGGGCGAGGTGATCCCGAAGAACATCATCGACAAGGCGCCCTCGGCCGAGCTTCGTCCCAACCAGACGGACCAGGATTCGCTGCCGCCTTATCCGGTGCTCGACGATATCCTCGAATGCCTGGTCGAAAAGGAAATGGGCACGGAAGAGATCGTCGCGCGCGGCCATGACGAGGCGACCGTGCACCGGATCGAGCATCTGCTTTATATCGCTGAATACAAGCGCCGCCAGTCGGCACCGGGCGTGAAGATCACCAAGAAGAACTTTGGCCGCGACCGGCGCTATCCGATCACCAACCGGTTTCGCGACCGGTAGACCTGGAGACGAGGCGATGCGCAGTTCGGTCGAAATCTACACGATTGCCACGGGCGAAACCCGCATCGTCTGGAAGACCCAGCAGCTGGTCGAGGCTCCGAACTGGTCGCCGGACGGGCAGTCGCTTGTCATCAACGGCGATGGATTGCTCTATCGCCTGGCCGTTACAGGTGGCGAACCGCAGCTGATCGATACCGGCTTTGCCCGCACCTGCAACAACGATCACGGCATTTCGCCGGATGGAACGACGATCGTTATCAGCGACAAGACGGAATTCGGCGCATCGACGATTTATACGTTGCCGGCCGGAGGCGGTGTGCCGCAGCAGGTGACGCTAAACCGGCCGTCCTACTGGCATGGCTGGTCGCCTGACGGCAAGACGCTGGCCTATTGCGGCATTCGCGATCAGGTCTTCGATATCTACACCATTCCCGTCGAGGGCGGCGAGGAGACCCGGCTGACCTTCGGCGAGGGGCGCAATGACGGTCCCGACTACGGTCATGACGGTGCGTGGATCTATTTCAACTCCAGCCGCAGCGGCCGGATGCAGATCTGGCGGGTGCGCGCCGATGGCTCGGATGTGACGCGCGTGACCGACAGCGAATATGGCGACTGGTTCCCGCATCCGTCTCCCGACGGCAAACACCTGCTGGTCCTCTCCTATGACGGCGACGTGTTTGATCACCCGCGCGATCTCGACGTGCGGCTGCGGCTGATGGATCCGGATGGCGGCAATGCGCGCGTGCTGTTCAGCCTGTTTGGCGGGCAGGGCACGATCAACGTTCCCAACTGGTCGCCCGATGGCACTGCGTTCGCTTTCGTGCGCTACGAGCCGGCTGCGAACCAATAGCGGTCCTCAGGCCCGTTTGTTCCAATGAGGTTTTGGCGCGCGTGCTTTTGGACGCATTCACGGCATCACCGCAGCGATAGCGGAATATTGTAGGGCGTGATGACCTCGACGGCGGAGAGACGGGCGACGCCGGGTGCCGTAACCGCGCTGCGGCGGCCGATGATGGCCCGGAAGACGGTGCGCACGTCGGCTTTCAGGTCGTGATGCAGGACGAAATGGATTTTTCCACTGCGCAGCAGGTCGAGATTTCCGCTGTCGAGATCATGGGCCACGAACACGGCGCATGTCCGGTTCGCTTGCGCAAAGGCAGAAAGCACTGCGCGATTGCCGCCGCCGATCGAATAGACGGCGTTGATGCCGGGATGGGCTGAAAGCGCTGCCGTTACCAGAGCGCCCGTCGCATCGTCGCGCCCGAGACCCTCGCTGATTTCGACGATGCCGATCGACGGATAGCGGTCGCGCAAGGTGCGGCGAAAGCCGATTTCGCGTTCTTCTTCGCCCCGGAACCGGCTGCTCGACAGGGTTGCCAGCACCGTCGCCGGCTGGCCGGAGAAACGTTCGCCGATCAGATAGGCGGCGGTTTCGCCCGCTGCCCTGTTGTCCGCGCCTGCATAGGCGGTGCGCGGCGCGTTGGGCAGATCGGTGACCAGTGTGACCACGGGGATACCGGATTGTTCGAGCCGCGCGACGGCGGCGCTGATCTCGGGCACATCCGGCGCTTTCAGCACCACACCATCGGTGCCGCGCAGGCGTATCCGGTCGAGCAACTGGACAATGTCGCCCGGCCGCATCATTTCGGCGAAATGGAAGCGGGAGCGGAACATCGTCGGCAGGAATGTCAGGCTTTCGCTCTCGAACGCATCGCGCACCGTGTCGGTGAACCGGTCGGGGGCTTCCATGACGATATCAATGCCAAACTTGCGTCCCTGGATTTCGACGCCCGCCTGCTGTTTTTCCAGCTCGCGGATGGCGGCGCGCACGCGCAGTTCCGTCTGTTTCCGTACGCCCGGACGTTCGTTGAGGACGCGATCGACCGTGGCAGCGCTCAATCCGGCCTGAAACGCGATGTCCTTGACCAGAAACTCGTGCGCCATCGCGGCTCCGTTCTGATGGTTTTTTGATGGGTTTCTGCTCTATATCAGCTTTTGTCCCCGCGTATAGTGCTGGCAACGACAGAGATCCGGTGGGAGGAAAACGGGATGAAGACCGACAATAATATCAAGCAGCGCGCCGACCGCGTCTGGCTGACGGAGGCCAGCTGCGATCTGGAGGATTTCCGGACCGAGGTGGAGCGGACGGTGTCGCTTGCCGACTATCCGCATGCCGAGCGCGCCGAGAAGAACGTTCTGATCTACAATGGCGCCAGCGTGCTGAAGGCGGCCGCCACCCCCGACGGGCGCCGGGCAGTGCTGGCTGAGATCTGCGAGGCCTTCGCGACCGGGCCGGGCGTCATCGTCTTGAAGCAAGCTTTCGAGGACACGGACGTGATCGATGCGGCCAGCGGCATTTTCGACGATATTATCAACGAACAGCACCGCACCAATAGCGGTGGCGGCGATCATTTTGCCAAGCCGGGGGCCAATGACCGCATTTGGAATTCGCTGGAAAAGCATTGCCTGCGTGCGCCAGAGAATTTTGCCGCCTACTACGGCAATGCGCTGATCGCCTTGGTCAGCGAGGCCTGGCTTGGGCCGAGCTACCAAATGACCGCGCAGGTCAACCGGGTCAATCCGGGCGGTGCGGCGCAATCGGCGCACCGGGATTACCATCTCGGTTTTCAGTCCTCCGCAGTGATCGAGCAGTTTCCGGCACATGTCCACCGGCTGTCGCCAGTCCTGACGCTGCAGGGCGCCGTTGCCCATTGCGACATGCCGCTGGAAAGCGGACCAACCTTGTTCCTGCCGTTCAGCCAGACCTATGTGCCCGGCTATCTGGCGCTGAAACGTCCGGAGTTCCGCGCGTATTTCGATGAGCACCATGTTCAACTGCCCTTGGAAAAGGGTGATCTGGTATTCTTCAATCCGGCGCTGTTTCACGCCGCAGGCACCAACCGCTCCGAGGGCATCAAGCGGGTGGCGAACCTCCTGCAGGTTTCCTCCGCCTTTGGCCGGGCGATGGAGACGGTCAACCGGGAGCGCATGAGCGGCGTTCTTTATCCTGCCTTGAAGGCAATGCTTGCGGACGGCCGGCTGTCCGCAGCGCAAGCGGCGTGCGCCATTGCCTCCTGCGCCGAGGGCTATTCCTTCCCGACCAATCTCGACCGCGATCCGCCGGTCGGCGGGCTTGCGCCGAAGACGCAGGCGCAGTTGATGCATGAGGCGCTGTCAAGCAACTGGGAGGAGGCTCAGTTTACGGCCGCACTTGCGGCGCAGTCGGAGAAGAAGCTCAGTTAGCGCCACCACATCTTGCAATTTGAACTCCTGCCCGGATGCCGGGCGGGAGTTTTTTGACATCAGCGACATCGAAACGGAGGAAATAGGATGAGCAATGACCATGGCCGTCTGGACGGCAAGATCGCGATCGTGACCGGGGGGACGCAAGGGCTGGGGGCGACGATCGCGACGCTGTTTGCCGAGCGCGGTGCGGCTGGCATCGTCATCTGCGGCCGCAATGCCGTGAAGGGCGAGGCCAAGGCCGAAGAGATCGGCAAGGCGACCGGTACCAAGGTCGTCTACGTGCAGGCCGATCTCGAACAGGTGGAGGATGCGCGCAAGGTTGTGGCTGCCTGCGACAGTGCGTTTGGCCGCGTCGATGCGCTGGTCAATGCGGCGGCGATCACCGATCGCGGCACGATCCTCGATACAAGCCCGGACCTGTTCGACCGGATGTTTGCTGTCAATGTGCGCGCGCCGTTCTTCCTGATGCAGGAGGCGATCAACGTGATGCGCCGGGAAAAGATCGAGGGCACCATCGTCAATATCGGCTCGATGTCGGCCAAGGCCGGCCAGCCGTTCATCGCAGCCTATTGCGCCTCCAAGGGCGCCTTGGAAACGCTGACCAAGAACACCGCCTATGCCGTGTTGCGCAACCGGATCCGCGTCAATGGCCTCAATATCGGCTGGATGGCCTCTGAAGGCGAGGATCGCATCCAGCGGGAATATCATGGCGCGGCCAGCGACTGGCTGGACAAGGCTGCGGCAAGCCAGCCGTTTGGCCGTCTGGTCGATCCGGCCGAGGTGGCGCGGGCCTGCGCCTATCTGTCATCTGGTGAATCCGGCCTGATGACCGGCTCGGTGATCTGCTTTGACCAGTCGATCTGGGGTGCCTATGACGGCTCGCCGCATCCGGTTGCCGCCATCTGACGGGATCAGGGTGGGCCGTCTTGCATTTGGCGGCCCGCCATGCCCATATCGGTCTTGCTCAGGTGCCCGCGCAAGCGGGAGAATCGGGAAGCCGGTGAAAATCCGGGACGTGCCCAACGCTGTGATGGGGACGGTTTTGTATTTCATGAATGTCTGAATCATTTCAGCGTTCTGCCACTGGATCTTCAAGCGATCCGGGAAGGTTGCAAAGCCGGTTGATCCGCAGTCAGAAGACCGGCCTGACGAGATAGACCAGCCCCGCGCGGACGGCGGGAGGTTTCGCATTGTTGGGGATCAAACGATGGAAACTGAACCGCAAGACCGCCTTGTGAAGGCGGATGCTTTTTCACAGGACGAGCGCGCCGCCGTCTACCGCGCCATCGAAACCCGCCGCGACGTGCGCGACCAGTTCCTGCCGCAGCCTTTGCCGGATGAGGTGATCGCGCGGCTGCTGGCCGCTGCCCATAGCGCACCATCCGTCGGCTTCATGCAGCCCTGGAACTTCATCGTGGTGCGCGACGAGGGCCGCCGCGAACGGGTGTTCGACGCTTTCCAGCGGGCCAACGAGGAAGCGGCGCTGATGTTTGAGGGTGCGGCGCGTGACACATACCGGTCGTTGAAGCTCGAAGGCATCCGCAAGGCGCCGGTCAGCATCTGCGTGACCTGTGATCCATCCCGGGCAGGAAAGGTGGTTCTGGGGCGCACGCACAATCCGCGCATGGATGCGTTTTCGACCGTCTGCGCCGTCCAGAACCTATGGCTGGCTGCGCGGGCGGAAGGTGTTGGGGTCGGCTGGGTCAGCATCTTCCACGAGCGCGATATCAAGGACGTGCTCGGCATTCCCGATTCCATCGAGATCATCGCCTGGCTGTGCCTCGGCTATGTCGATACGCTTTACGCCGAGCCGGAACTGGCCGTCAAAGGCTGGCGCCAGCGGTTGCCGCTCGAGGATCTGGTGTTTCAGGACGCCTGGGGCGTCACACGCAGCACCTGATCAGTTGGTCTGCTGCTGCTGGTAGCCGGGGCCGGCGGGATGCCTGAGGTCGATCGAGGTTTCCTGCGATGGCAGGAAGCTGGGGCCGACGACGCGGACCTTGTTGTCCTGCGGATTGTAGGGCCGATCCGCAACGGTGTTTTTCACCTGCGTTGCCTCAGTGTCCTGCGTCTTCTTGGTGGCGCGCAGATCGACGACGCCCTTGCCGTTGTCGGGCGTGCTCTGCTGGATGGCGGTTTGACCCAGCGGACGGCAGCCGCACTGGCCGTTCTGGCTGCGGTCGCGGGTCTTGTAGGCAAATGCCGAGGGCAGGTCGGCATAGGGCTCGCCGGTGGCGGCCGACACCATCTGGTCGGTCTCTTCGGTCGTCAGCGCGTGATAATACAGCGCCGTCTCTGCGCCCGGGCACCGCTGCCGGCAGGTTTCCGCATCGCGCTGGAAATCGGCGGGTGAGGCATCGGACGAAATCGGGAAGAACGAGCCGTCGCAGGTGCGCACGCAGAGCGTCCTAAAGCTGCCGGTGGCGCCGGGGCCGAAGTTGTCATGCGGCGTGGTGAAATCGGTATCGCTGCCGCGCATGTCATCGTAACCGTCGCTGATCGGCGGCAGGCCGTTTAGGATATTGCGGTGGGCTTCCGGCTCTTCAATGGCGGCTTCCAGAACATCGTCCTGATCGTCAAAGCAGCGATTGACGGCAAGGGCGGCCTCGATGCGGCGGCGGATGACATCGCTGTCGCTTCCCGTCACCAGGCTTTGACGGCGGGCCTTCAGCGTTTGAAGATCCATTTCCATCTGCGAGATTTCAGCGCTCAGGCTATCGCAGGCGTCTTCATTCGGACCGCCGACAATGATGACGCTGCCCGAACTGCAGCCCATCCGCCTGAGATCGCTGCGCGCCTGACGCAGGTCGAGATTCTGGCGGGAGATTGCGCCGGTATAGTCGCGCACATTGGCATTGGAGGCGGCGATCCTCGGCAGGCTGGCAAGACGGGCATTCAGCCGTTCGCAGACCGCCGAGGCGCTGGCGCTTGCCGTCATGACCAGAAGAAGCGGAGCGATCAGCGCCGCAGTGGATATCGAACGGAAAATCACGTGTTTCTCTCGCCTGAGCATACCGGCTCCCTGCCGGGTGCGAAGGAACATCCTCGCACTCTGACTTTTTGCCCATCATAGCGTCAATCGGCGCTGCTGCAACGCAGTCTCGTTGCCAGCGTTAACGGGAAGCGGGAGATAAATGCGGGGCGAGGCGGGAGAGCCACAATCGGCGGCTCTCCCGGATATCTGGTCATGCCGCCCGGGCGGTTTCAAGCGACATCGGCCGCTCCAGCACCGAACCGCCGATTTCGGCGACAGTTTTCATCTGCTCCAGAAGGCCGGTTGTGACCTCCCAGGCAACGGCAACGGCAAATACAGAGCCGATCCGCTGCGGTTCGCCGATGCGCTCGCCGGGGCAGCCCATGCGCCGGAACATGCGCTCCAGGAAGACATCGGTGACGGTGACGATATGGCTGAGGCCGGAGGACAGGCCGAGCTCTCCGACGCCGCACATCAGTTCCGCCGCTGCGATCGTCACCTGGTTAGAGCCGCGATCCTGCGAGATGGCCGGATCGATGCAGAAGCGGCTGGATTCCCAGATGGAGGCGCTGCGCACCTGCGGATTGTCGCCGAGCAGGATCGGAAACGTATCATCCAGCATGTTCGGCCCGAGCGTCGGCAGCAGCCGCAACGCGCCGCGCAGACGGCCCGTCTGGTCGGAATAGGACATGACATAGAGCGGATTGGCGTCGTCGTAGTGATCGATTTCCCAATCGCCACGCAGCGAAACGTCCCATTTCAGCAGGTCGTGAAAGACGCGCTTGCGCAGCCGGAACATGGCGTCGAGATCGCCGGGATTCTGCTTGCCGGTGTTGCGGTTGAAAATCCTGATCATTTTTTGCTCCTGTGTTGATGGTTCAGGAGCAAATGCTGTCAAATTTTATGGGTTGGCATAACTGTCGGTAGTGACAGGTTTCCAATGCACGCCAATGCGTTTCTCCTGATCGGAGGTCCGAAAGGACCTCCGATCAGGAGAACAAGGACAACAGGGGGATGAAAGGGCTTCGGGCGAACGACGAACCCTTGCAGACGATGTCAGAAAGTGGGGATGAGATCGCGCCGGACGGCCTGGGCGACGGCCTGGCTGTTGGAGACGACGTTCAGCTTTCGCCGGGCATTGGTCATGAAGAAGCGGACGGTGCGCTCCGAAATGCCAAGGATGGTGGCGATTTCCCAGTAGCTCTTGCCGGCGGCGGCCCAACCGAGCACTTCGGTTTCCCGGTGGGTTAACGCCTTGGCGCATTCTTCGGCCGGCTGACACTCCTCGTCGCTTTCCAGCAGGGCTGCGTGGAAAAGATTGGCCAGCAATTGGAAATCGCGCAGGTGCAGACGCCGGTAGGCCGGCCATTCGTCGGCGGGGACATCGGCCTGGATTGCCAGGAAGGCCAGCCGTCGCGGCGGTGTGGCAAGCGGCAGCGTGACGCCGTCGAGCCCATGGCCGAGCTGCGTGGCCGAGGAGAAAAGAGGCTCGCTTTCGGGATGAAGCTTGCGCGCCGTTGCCCAATCCACAGGCCGCAACCCACCCATGGTCATGCGCAGGATCGGATCGATACGCTGGTACTGCTTGTCGATATAGGTTGAGAGGCTGCGGGCGCTGAACGTATGGTGCAGCCTGTGGATAACCACACCGGCCGTCAGAATGCCGACGTCGAGGTAAAGCAGGTTTGCAATGCTGAAAGTGCTGCACATCAGGTCGAAAAACCGTGTCGGCTCAACGAGTTCCTCGTTTTCCATAATGTCCAGCAGGTCAAAGAATGCCTGTTGGTCAGCCATGCTACGATACCCTGTTATTTTGTGGGTTTCAGCATGATAACCGTTTCAGTCTTTGTCCAGTGCAATCTTTGGTTAACTGTGTATTTTTGATACACTAAACTATAAATTGCAGTTTAGACTGTGGATATATTTTGATCAAACCGGTTTTTACGCCGGTTTGATCCGTTTTTTACTAGGCGGGGTAGGAGGCTTCCACCACCGCCAGTGCGGCCATGTTGACGACGCCGCGCGATGTGACCGATGGCGAGAGGATATGCGCGGGCAGGGCCGTACCCAGAAGGATCGGTCCGACATGCAGGCTATCGGTCATGGTCTTGACGACGCCGAGCGTGATATTGGCTGCGTCGAGATTGGGGAAGACCAGCAGATTGGCTTCTCCGGCCAGCGTGCTGTTGGGCATGACGCGGCGGCGCAGGGCTTCCGAAATGGCGGAATCGCCGTGCATCTCACCGTCGGCTTCAAGATCGGGCGCCAGTTCCCGCACGATCTGCATGGCCTTGCGCATCTTGAAGGCGCTTTCCGAATCCCGCGACCCGAAATTCGAATGGGAGACCAGGGCTGCGCGCGGGGTGATGCCGAAGCGGCGGATTTCCTGGGCAGCCATGACCGTCTTCTGGGCGATTTCCTCGGCCGTCGGATTGAAGGTCACATAGGTATCGGTGAGGAACGTGGCGCCGCGCTGCGAGATCAGCAGGCTGAGCGCCGAATAGTCCAGCACGCCCTCACGCTTGCCGATGATCTGCGAGACGGCGCGCAGATGGGCGCTGTAGCGTCCTTCGACGCCGCAGATGAGGGCATCGGCTTCGCCGCGCCGTACAGCGAGCGCGCCGATGACGGTCTGGTTGGTTCGAACGATGGTGCGGGCTGCTTCCGGAATGACGCCGAGGCGGCCGACCAGCGCGAAATAGTCATCGACATAGTCGCGGAACCGGGGATCGCCTTCCGGATTGACCACTTCGAAATCCACGTCCGGGCGGATGCGCAGGCCATAGCGTTTCAGGCGGGTTTCGATGATCTGCGGGCGGCCGATCAGGATCGGGCGGGCCGTGCCGTCTTCCAACAGCACCTGGGCGGCGCGCAGCACGCGCTCATCTTCGCCTTCCGAAAAGATCACCCGGTTCTTCTGAGCATTCTTGGCGGCGGCAAAGATCGGCTTCATGATGAAGCCGGAGCGGAAGACGAAACGGTTGAGCTGATCGAGATAGGCGTCGAAATCGGTAATCGGCCGGTTGGCGACGCCGCTATCGGCAGCGGCCCTGGCGACAGCCGGCGCAATGCGCAGGATCAGGCGCTGGTCGAACGGCGAGGGGATCAGATAATCCGGGCCGAAGACCGGGGTTTCGCCGGAATAGGCGCGGGCGGCGACATCGGAGGGCTCTTCGCGGGCAAGGGCTGCGATGGCGCGCACCGCCGCCATCTTCATTTCCTCGTTGATCGTGCGGGCACCGCAATCGAGCGCGCCGCGGAAGATATAGGGGAAGCAGAGGACGTTGTTGACCTGGTTGGGAAAGTCCGAGCGGCCGGTGCAGATCATGGCGTCGGGGCGGGCTGCCCGCGCAACCTCCGGCATGATTTCGGGATTGGGGTTGGCGAGCGCCATGATCAGCGGCTTTTCCGCCATCTGGACCAGAAGTTCCGGCTTCAGAACGCCTGCGGCAGAGAGGCCGAGAAAGACGTCGGCACCGGCAATGCTGTCGGCCAGCACACGGTTGTCGCTGTCCTGCGCGTAGATCGACTTCCACTCGTCCATCAGCACTTCGCGGCCGGTATAGACGAGGCCTTCGAGATCATGGACCCAGATATTTTGACGCTCTGCGCCGAGTGTGACCAGAAGATTGAGGCAGGCGAGGGCTGCGGCACCGGCGCCGGAGGTGACGATCTTGGCCTTGGCGATGTCCTTGCCGGCCAGCTCCAGGCCGTTGAGGATGGCGGCGGCAACGATGATTGCGGTTCCGTGCTGGTCGTCGTGGAAAACCGGAATATCCATCTTTTCGCGCAGGCGGCGTTCGACCTCGAAACATTCCGGCGCCTTGATGTCTTCCAGGTTGATGCCGCCGAAGGTCGGCTCCAGGGCCGAGATGACATTGACCATCTGGTCGATTTCAGGCGCATCGATCTCGATATCGAAGACATCGATACCGGCGAATTTCTTGAACAGGACGGCCTTGCCCTCCATGACCGGCTTGGAGGCGAGCGGGCCGATATTGCCAAGGCCGAGGACCGCCGTGCCGTTCGAGACGACGGCGACCAGATTGGCGCGCGCGGTATAGTCGGCAGCGGTTGCCGGATCGTCGCGGATGGCAAGGCAGGGGGCTGCAACGCCGGGGGAATAGGCAAGCGCTAGGTCGCGCTGGTTGCCGAGCGGCTTGGTCGGCTGGATCTCGAGCTTTCCTGGGCGCGGATAGCGGTGGAAAAACAGCGCCTGCTCGTCGAGGTCGCCGCTTGCTGGGGCCGCTGGGGTCTTGGCCTTGTCGCCGGTGCTCATATCGTCATTCCCTACCTATTCGTCGCGGCTCTTTTTGCATGAAAAATCGGCTCCGTACAGTTTCGAAACGGGCGTTTATCCCCGGTTTTAAGGAACAGGTGTTTCTCCGGGCATGCCGCTGGTTCCACAGGCTGTCATTATCCTGAAACAAGAGTCTGTTTTTGAAGGCTTACAAGAGAGGCACGACAGACCGTTGCGAGGCAGCATGACCGAGAAAGAGCAAGAACCCCAGCGTTTCAGGACCCTGTTCATTTCCGACGTTCATCTGGGTTCAAAGGCCGCCAAGACCGATTATCTCCTCGATTTCCTGCGTGTGACCGAGGCCGAGACGATCATCCTTGTCGGCGATATTGTCGATGGATGGCGGCTGAAGCGGAGCTGGTACTGGCCGCAATCGTGCAACGACGTCGTCCAGAAACTGCTGCGCAAGGCGCGCAAGGGCACCCGCATCGTCTACATTCCCGGCAATCACGACGAGTTTATGCGCGATTTTCCAGGCGTGCATTTCGGCGGCATCGAGGTGGCCCAGCGCCACATGCACGAGGCTGCCGACGGCCGCAAATATCTGGTGCTGCACGGGGACGAATTCGATGTGGTCGTGCGCAATGCCCGCCTGCTCGCCTATCTCGGCGACTGGGCCTATGACACGGCGATCGTCATCAATATCGGCCTGGCTGCCATCCGCCGCCGTCTTGGAATGCCCTACTGGTCGTTTTCCGCCTGGGCGAAGCTGCAGGTCAAGCATGCCGTCAACTTCATCGGCGAATTCCAGCGCGTGGTGGCCGACGAGGCCCGCCGCGAAAATGCCGATGGCGTCATCTGCGGCCATATCCATCATGCCGTGATGGAAGACATTGGCGGCATCCGCTATATCAATACCGGCGACTGGGTGGAGAG
Source organism: Pararhizobium qamdonense (assembly GCF_029277445.1). Taxonomy (NCBI): domain Bacteria; kingdom Pseudomonadati; phylum Pseudomonadota; class Alphaproteobacteria; order Hyphomicrobiales; family Rhizobiaceae; genus Pararhizobium; species Pararhizobium qamdonense. The sequence goes on from NZ_CP119566.1 coordinate 2,519,657, forward strand.
CTGCACGGCGATCGCCGAGCACCAGGACGGAACCATGGAGCTGATTACCTGGCGGGAGCTGAGCAGCGTGCCGGTTACGCGCGAAGACACGACCGAGGTCGAAATCATGATGGCGCGGGCTCTTTCGCAACAGGCGGCCTAAAACTGCGGCTGGCAGGCGCTGTAGGGAAAACTAGCGGCTGGCGCTGTTCTCAGCTCGCGTGATAAATCCTGCACGTTACTGTCAGGTCCTTCCATGATTCCCTTGTCTCCGCCTCCCGTTCGCGAGGAAGCGCCGCGTTTTTTCGTGGTGCGGATCGCCTTGCTCTTTTGCGCGCCGCTGGTCGTCAATGGTTTTGCCATGCCGTATTTTCCGGTTTGGCTGAGCACGTTGTCGCTGAGCGATTTCGAGATCGGCATCATCCTTGCCGTGCCGATGTTCGTGCGCGTCGTCACGGCGCCGCTGGTCGGGCTTCTGGCCGACAAAATCGGCGAGCGGGCGCAAGTGCTGATCTGGTCGGCCGTGCTGTCCCTGCTGACGGCGCTCGCGCTCTTCGTCTCCCATAGTTTCTGGTTCGTGCTGATCATCTATGCCGTCCAGGGCGGCGTGTATGCGCCCTATGTGCCGATCGTCGAGGCGATTGCGCTGACCGGCGTGCGGCGCTGGGGTTTCGATTATGCGACGATGCGCGTCTGGGGCTCCGTCGCCTTCATCGGCGCGACCATGCTGGGCGGGGTGATGATCGGGCTCTACGGCGGCGCGATGGTGCTGCCTGCCATGGCCGGCGGTTTTCTGCTGATGATTGCGCTGACCTTCATTGCGCCACGCGTCGGCAAGCCGCGCCGTCCGTCCACCCTGACGACGCTCACGGAGCCGCCACCCAAGGCGCTGCGCAAACTGGATCTGCAGCTGCTTTTGATCGGCGTGACGCTGGTCAACGGCAGCCATGCGATGCTGTTTGCCTTTTCGGCGATCTATTGGCAGCATATCGGCTTTACCGGCACCGAGATCGGTCTTCTCTGGAGTGCGGGGGTTGCCGCTGAAGTCGCGATGTTTTTCTGCGCGAGAATGATCATCCGGCGGTTCAGCCTGTGGACGATGATCTTTTCAGGCTGCCTCCTTGCCGTCGTACGCTGGATCATCTTTCCGATGGATCTCGGCTTCTGGGGCTATTTCGCCCTTCAGTGCTTCCACGCCTTCACCTATGCGATCATGCATACGGGGATGCAGAATATCCTGGTGCAGCGCGTTCCGGAGGAACAGGAATCCTCGGCGCAGGGGCTGTACTTCTTTTATACCGGCATCTTCACGGCGATCTTCACGTTCACTTCCGGCTATTTCTATACCTGGTTTGGTGTGCACGGCTTCTACTCGATGTCGGTCGTTGCCTTTATCGGCTGCTGTTCTGCCTTTGCCGCCTGGGTTCTTCAGCCCCAAAGGGCGGGACGAGGCGGGTAGACCAGCGATCCCTCGTAGTGCAGGCCGGGCTCGCGGTCACGGGCGAGAAGCAGCGGTCCGTCAAGATCGACGAACTCGGCGCCCTCAGCCAAAAGCACCGCCGGCGCCATGCCGAGCGACGTGCCGACCATGCAGCCGACCATGATTTTCAGGTTGAGTGCCCGCGCCGCATCGCGCATGCGCAGCGCCTCTGTCAGGCCGCCGGTCTTGTCGAGCTTGATATTGACGGCGTCATAAAGCCCCGCAAGTTTCGGCAGGTCCTCGGTCTTGTGGACGCTTTCATCGGCGCAGACCGGAACGGGGCGGCTGATGGAGGCGAGCGGCGCATCGTGTCCTGCGGGAAGCGGCTGCTCGATCAAGGATACTCCCGATTCGGCGCAGACGGCGAAATGATAGGCGAGGTTGTTTTCCGTCCAGCCTTCATTGGCATCGAGAATAATGGCGCTATCTGGGGCCGCCGCCCGCACGGCGCGGATCCGCGAGGCATCGTCGGCCGTTCCGACCTTGACCTTCAAAAGCGCCCGGTGCGCATAACGTGCGGTTTGCGCCGCCATGGCCTCGGGCTCACCGAGCGAAATCGTATAGGCGGTGGTCAGCGGGCGGGGCTCAGCAAGACCGGCCAGCGTGAAGGCGGGAATGCCGGCTTTTTTCGCTTCCAGATCCCAAAGCGCGCAATCGACAGCATTGCGCGCCGCGCCGCCTTGCATGGTCTGCCGCAACTCCTCGCGGCCGATGCCAGCCTCGATCTGCGGGCGCATCGTTTCGATTGCCGCCAGAACGCTGTCGATGGTTTCACCGTAGCGCCCATAGGGCACGCATTCGCCGATGCCAGAAAATCCGCCTTCGGAAACATGGCAGGTCACCACGGAGGCGGTGGTCTTGCTGCCGCGCGAAATCGTGAAACTGCCTGAGATCGGAAAGTGTTCGGCAATGGTTTTCATCTGGCGGGTCATGGCGTTCTCCTGTGTCTTCCATGGCGCAGCTGGCAACCGTTTGGTACGGAAACGTTTCAATCGGTGACAGACCGGGTTCTAGCGGCTATGAGTCGCTGACGTTTTATCAAATGCAGCCATCTCCGGAAGACCTAACACACGTGACGCGTTCCCAACTGAAAACCGATACCGACGTCGAGCTCGCAGAAGCTGACGATGGCAGCACCCGGGCCTATCGGTTTAGCGGCGATTGGCGCAGCGTCTCCATTCACCTGGCAACGCCGAAGCTGGATGCGTTTGCGGCCAAGGGCGGCGAGGCAGGCGAGGTGGATCTGAGCGGCGTCACTGCGATGGACACGGCCGGCGCCTGGGTCATCCGCCGTTTCATGACGCAGATCGGCGACGTGAAGCTGACCAGCGACAAGCCGCGCTATATTGAACTCCTGAGCGCCTTGCCGGAGGCGCTGCCCGAGCCGGCCGAAGACGGCAAGAGCGCCAGATCGCTGTTTGTCCGCATCTTTACCCCGGTTGGCAATTCGGTCGTCTCCGCCTGGGAAGACACCGTTGCCGCGATGTTCATTCTCGGGTCGGCGGTGCGCGGTGCGCAATTGAAGCTTGGCCGCCAGAGCGGTGTGTCGCCGGCGGCCATTATCAACCAGATCGATCGCATGGGTGTCCAGGCGGTGCCGATCATCCTGTTGATGTCGTTTCTGATCGGCGCGATCATTGCCCAGCAGGGAGCGTTCCAGCTGCGCTATTTCGGCGCCGAACTCTTCGTCGTCGATCTCGTCGGCATCCTGCAACTGCGTGAAATCGGCGTTTTGCTCACCGCCATCATGATCGCCGGCCGTTCCGGCAGCGCGATCACGGCCGAAATCGGCTCTATGAAGATGCGCGAGGAAATCGATGCGCTGAAAGTCATGGGACTGAGCCCGATCGGCGTCCTGGTATTTCCAAGGCTGGTGGCGCTGACCGTGGCGCTGCCGCTGTTGACGATCATCGCCAATTTTTCTGCGCTCACGGGTGCTGCCGTGGTGACCTGGAGCTATTCCGGCATCACATTCTCCACCTTTTTGGCGCGCCTTCAGGAAGCAGTCGATTTTTCCTCTGTCCTGGCCGGCATGATCAAGGCGCCCTTCATGGCGCTGATCATCGGTGTGGTTGCCGCCGTTGAAGGCTTGAAGGTCGGCGGCAGCGCCGAATCGCTTGGCAAGCACGTGACCCAGTCGGTGGTGAAGTCGATCTTCGTGGTCATTCTCGTCGATGGCCTGTTTGCGATCTTCTATGCGGCGATCAATTTCTGATGGGAGAGGTTTTGCCGGTGGATGTAGAGGACGAGATGACAGACGACGCGGTGAAACAGCCGGGTGAAGACGGCACGGAAGTCATCCTGTCGGTAAAGGACCTGACCGTCGGTTTCGGCTCCAATATCGTTCTCGACAAGCTGAACCTGGACATCTATCGCGGCGAAATTCTCGGTTTCGTCGGGGCGTCGGGCACCGGCAAATCGGTGCTGATGCGCACGGTTCTGCGGCTTTTGCCGCGCCGCTCCGGCTCGATCAAGATTCTCGGCGTCGAATATGATGCCGTCAGCGAAGAGGAACGCATGGAGCTCGACATGCGCCTGGGCGTGCTATTCCAGCACGGCGCGCTGTTTTCCTCCCTGACGGTCAAGGAGAACATTCAGGTGCCGATGCGGGAATATCTCAACCTGCCGCAGGAGCTGATGGACGAGCTGGCCCGGTTGAAGATCGATATGGTGGGTCTCGCGCCGGAAGCGGCCGACAAGTTTCCGTCCGAACTCTCCGGCGGCATGATCAAGCGCGCGGCTCTGGCACGCGCTTTGGCGCTCGATCCCGACCTTGTCTTCCTCGATGAACCGACCTCCGGGCTTGACCCGATCGGGGCGGCGGAGTTCGATAATCTGATCGCCAAACTGCGCGACACCCTGGGATTGACCGTGTATATGGTGACTCACGACCTCGACAGCCTGTTTTCGGTCTGCGACCGGATTGCGGTGCTCGGCAAGAAGAAGGTTCTGGTCGAAGGCACGATCGAGGACATGCTGGCCTGCGACGACGAGTGGGTGACCTCCTACTTCCAGGGCAAGCGCGCGCGTTCGATCGTGCGCGACGATGACACGAAAGCCTCCTGACAGCGCTGCATGACAGGAACGACGAATTGAAGCCGACTGATTAATTGAAGCAAGGAGCCGCGTTGGCGGCGTCCCCCAAGGGTACCGGTAGCAATGGAAACAAAAGCCAATTACGCCATCGTCGGATTTTTCACCGTCGCGGTCATCTTCGCGGCCTTCGGCTTTGTCTACTGGATGTCCCAATATGGCAGAAGCGGCGAAATGGCTGAGCTTGTCATCAGCATCCCTGGCTCGGCCAACGGCTTGAGCGTCGGATCGCCTGTGCGCTTCAACGGTATCCCCGTCGGTTCGGTGCGCAGCCTTGCCATCAATTCCAACGATCCGCGCTATTCCGTTGCCGTGACCGAGGTGTCGGCCGATGCGCCGGTGCTGAAATCGACCACGGCAACCCTGGAAATCCAGGGTCTGACGGGGGCTGCCTATATCGAGCTCAGCGGCGGCAACAAGGGTGACGAGAATATCCTGCGCAAGGCGCTGGATACCGGCACATCCGCACAGCTGACCGCCGACCAGTCCAGCGTCACCAGCCTTCTGGCCACCGCCGACAAGATTCTCGACCGCGCCAATGACGCGATCGGCGACATCCAGGGCTTCGTCAAGGATGTGCGCGGGCCGTTGACCAATACGATCTCCAATGCCGACCGTTTCACCCGGTCGCTGGCCGACAATTCGGAAGGCATCGACAAATTCCTGGAAAGCGTCAGCGCGCTGTCGACCTCGATCACGTCAGCGGCGAGCAAGCTCGATTCCACCCTGTCTGCCGCCGATACGCTGGTCAAATCGGTTGATCCAAGGAAGATCGACAATATCGTCGCCAATGTTGAGAAGATGAGCAACGACCTGAGCGCTGCGTCCTCCGGCGTGGCCGATACCATCGCCTCGTTCAAGAAGACGGCCGATACCTATGAACGGTTTGGCGAAAAGGCGACGGCATCGCTCGATCGTGTCGATCTGCTGATTGCCTCCATCGACACGCAGAAGGTCTCCGGCGTCGTCAACGACGTCTCGGCGGCCAGCGCCGATGCCCGCAAGGCGGTTGCGTCGGTTGCGGATTTTGCCGAGAGCATCAAGGGCCGCCAGAATGATATCGACCAGACGATCACCGACGTCACGCAAATGGCCAACAAGCTGAATGCCGCGTCGAGCCGCGTCGATGGCATCCTGGTCAAGCTCGACGGTTTCCTGGGCGATGCGGATGCGCCGTCGCTGTCTGCGGACGCCCGCGCCACGCTTCAGTCCTTCCGCAAGGTTGCCGACAATCTGAATGCGCAGATCGGTCCGATCGCGGAAAACCTCAAGCGTTTCTCGGGGTCTGGCCTGCGCGATATCGAAGCACTGGTCAGCGATACCCGCCGGACCGTCAATTCGCTCGATACGACGATTTCGACCTTCGACAAGAATCCGCAGCGGCTGCTGTTCGGAGGCGAAACGGTCAAGCAATATGACGGACGCACGCGCCGCTGATTCGAGCATAACGGCAATCATCGGGACGGGAATTGGCGCTGAGACCACCAGCGAACAGCGCTTTGCTTCCATCGACGTGACGTTTGCGTGGCAAGGCTGCACGCCTTGGCGGTTTTTTAACCTATCCGCAGCGGTTTAACTGCTTTTTTGGCTTGTTTTGACCGGATCAGCCTCTACGTTGCTGCTGATTGGCGAAGGATAGTGTTTGCAATGAATTTTCCCGGTATGTCGTTTGGTCGTAAGGCAGGTTTGATCCGGGCCTGTTCTGCACTCCTTCTTGCCGCCACGCTTTCCGCCTGTGCCGGCAAGGCCAATAACGATACCTATAGCCTGTCCGCTTCGCCCGTCGTCGAGGGGCCGTCGTCGAGCAAAAAGCAGATCCTCGTTCCCGAGCCGACGGCGCTGAAGGCACTGGATAGCGATCAGGTGGTGATCCGGCTGTCGGGTTCGGAAATCCAGTATCTGGCCAAATCGCAGTGGAGCGACCGCCTGCCGAAAATGGTGCAGGCAAAGCTGGTGCAGGCCTTTGAGAATACCGGCAAGATCGGTGGCGTCGGCAAGCCGGGCGAGGGGCTCGCCATCGACTATCAGGTGATCACCGAAATCCGCTCGTTCGAAATATCGACGGCTGGCTCCGATACCGCCGTCGTGGAAATTTTCGCCAAGATCCTCAATGATCGCACCGGCACTGTCGGGGCACAAAAGGCATTTCGCGCCACCGTTCCGGTGCGCGGAAGCGGAGCGCCGGCATTCGTCGCGGGTCTTGACGTTGCATTTGCACAGGTGGCCGGCGAGATCGTCCGCTGGACGCTGAAAGCGATCTGATCGGGCAAGATCCCGATCAGGCAACCGGGATCAGGCCACCACGATCCGGTTGACGGTTTCCGCAACGCCTTCGACTGAGTTTGCGGCTTCTTCTGCCCGCTCCACCTCTTCGATGGTCGCTACCGTGCCGCTGAGCACGATCGTGTTTCCCTTCGAGATCACCGAAATATCCGATGCGTCCAGTCCGTCTACGGTGGCCAGGCAATTGGCGACCCGCGTTTCGAGATCCGCCTCATCGCCCTCGATCAACTCTTCGGGCGTTTTGCCGTAGAATGTGCGCTCTTTGAAAACCATGGCTTTGTGCTCCGATGCGGTTATGCGCGGATAACGCGGCATTGAGCCTTTTGTTCAGCCCTGTTCCATTCGAAACAGCACAGATAAGCGGCGCGTGAGACTGTTGGATCACTGGATGAGACGAACTCATCAGGAACCAACAGAGGAGATTTCAGCATGCGCAAGTTCATTCTTTCCGCCGCCGTCGCAGTCATTGCCGCCGTCTCGTTTGCCGCACCGTCGCAGGCCGGCGGACATCACCATCACGGCCGTCACCATGGCGGATTCTCCATCGGCTTCTACAACACGGGCTATTATGGCGATGGCTATTATGGCGGCGGCTATTATGAGCCGTCCTGCTACACCAAAAAAGTGAAGCGCTGGGACCGCTGGGGTAACCTGCATATCCGCCGCATCAAGATCTGCGACTGACACGCACTCTTCAGGCAACAAAAATCCGGCCGTTGACAGCGGCCGGATTTTGGCATTCCAGGCATTCCTCTCAGGGCCAGCGAACCACGGGCGGCAGCGAGGACAGGATCGAATCGACATTGCCGCCGGTTTTCAGGCCGAAGATCGTGCCGCGATCGTAGAGCAGGTTGAATTCGACATAGCGGCCACGGCGCACCAGCTGCTCGTCGCGATCTTCCTCGGTCCAGGGTCTGTTGAAATTGGCGCGCACGATCTTGGGATAGATCAGGCTGAAGGCCTTGCCGACATCCTGGGTGAAGGCGAAGTCGGCCTCCCAGCCGCCTTTTTCCTCGCCGGAATGCAGCCAGTCGAAAAAGATGCCGCCGATGCCGCGGGATTCGTTGCGGTGTTTCAGGAAGAAATACTCGTCGCACCAATCCTTGAAGCGCGGGTAATCGGCAACGGCGTGGCGCCGGCAGGCGATCTCCATGCCGCGATGAAACAGCATCGTATCCGGATCGGTCTGCGTGCGGCGGCTGTCGAGAACCGGCGTGAGATCGGCGCCGCCGCCAAACCAGTGGCTGGTGGTGACGACCATGCGGGTGTTCATGTGCACGGCGGGCACGTTCGGATTGACCGGATGGGCAATCAGCGAAATGCCGGACGCCCAGAAGGTCGGGTCTTCCTCGGCGCCGGGGATCTGGCTGCGGAATTCCGGCGAGAATTCGCCGTGGACGGTGGATGTGTGAACGCCGACCTTTTCAAAAACCCGGCCGTCCATCATCGACATGCGGCCACCGCCACCGGCCCCGTTGTCACGCAGCCAGTCCTTGCCGATGAAGCGCCCCGGCTCGCGGTCGGACAAAGGGCCTGCCAGTTCGTCCTCGATGGTCTCGAACGCGGCGCAGATGCTGTCGCGCAGGGACTGGAACCAGGCCGTTGCTCTCGCCTTCTTGTCTTCGATATCCGCAGGCAATCCCTGCGGCAGGTTGGGTCGTTCCATGAAAGTAATCCTGTTTGGCGTGGCCTGAAGCGGCAACAAAGCGCGCCGATTCGCATCTTGGCCGACAGTTCATATTTTTGCCACAGCTGGCAACGGCGCAGGGCGCGAACCGGTCAGTGTGCCGCAGGGGCCGCCCCTTTGATTCGGACTCGCAAAACCCTGAATATTTCCCTATCTTCAACAGACGAGTTCGACTGGCGAAAGGGAGGAGCTCATGGCAAGACTTCCGGCAGCACCGCCGCTCGACGGGTTGAAACGTCAGATCGACCGGCACCGCAAGGACAATCCGCAGCGCAATGACGGATTGTTCGTGCGCGAGACGTTCCGGCTCGAGCGGAGCGATGCGCGGCAAAAAGCGCAGGAATGGTTCGATGCCTGGCCAAAAGCCGCCTATTGGACCGAGGTGGAAAGCTGGCGGCTGTTGGACGGTGACCAGATCGAATTCACCATGCGGCGTTTGCCCAGCGCCGATTGACGGCCGATAACATTCTCCATTCCCAGCATCAACCCTGTTCTTCGCCTGCATGTTCGATCAGATAGGCGCCGGCGCCCTTTTCCGACAATGTGTCATCCGGGTTGCGCAGCGGACAATCGCGCATGGAGAGGCAGCCGCAGCCGATGCAGGACGTCAGTTGGTCGCGCAGCGCGGTGAGCTTGGCGATCCGTTCGTTCAGATCGGCCTTCCAGTGTTCCGACAGACGCTCCCAGTCGCTGACCAGCAATTGCCGGTCGTTCGGCAGGGCGGAAAGCTCCTTTTGAATATCGGCGAGCGGAATGCCCGTGCGCTGGGCAATCTTGATGACGGCGATGCGGCGCAGGACGCTGCGGGGATAGCGGCGCTGGTTGCCACGGCTGCGCATGCTCCGGATCAGGCCTTTGGTCTCGTAGAAGTGCAGCGTCGAGACCGCGACGCCGCTACGGGCAGCGACTTCTCCGACAGTCAGTTCGCGGCGTGGCAGTTGGCCCTGGTTTTTTTCCGGCATCTCTATTGACCTCAACTTTAGTTGAGGTTTTATACCATGAGCTCCATTCTATCGGCAACGGAGCTTTTGCAGACATGAACGAGAAAATGACCATCGCCGTCGTCTATGGCAGCGCACGCCAAGGGCGCTTCTGCGACACCGTCGTCAACTGGGCCTTGACGGAGCTGTGGGCCGAATGCGGTTTCCGCATCACGCTGATCGATCCTCTGGAGCTGAAGGGTGGCGCCGGGGACGGGGTTCTTGACGGTGAGGCGCTTGAAGACAAGATCGCTGCCGCCGACGCCTTCATCATCGTGACGCCGGAATATAACCATGGTTATCCGGCCTGCCTGAAGGAACTGATCGACAGCTGCTACGAGCCTTGGCACGCAAAGCCGGTCGGTTTCATCTCCTATGGCGGCATTTCGGGCGGCTTGCGGGCCGTCGAGCAGTTGCGCCAGGTCTTTGCCGAACTGCACACCGTCACCATCCGCGACACCGTCAGCTTTTCCAATGTCTGGGGCCAGTTCGATGCCGCCGGCAATCCGTTCAAGGCGGCGGAAGCCAAGGCCGGGCTGATGGTGATGCTGCGGCGCCTGAAATGGTGGGCCAGCGCCCTGAAAGCGGCCCGGGCAGAAAACGCCTATGCGGGCGTTGCGGCGTGACGCGGAAGCGTCGCTCTCAGCCGGCGACCTGCCGGAGCGCTTCGCCCGCGATCATCGCCACCGACATGGCCACGTTCAGCGATCGCTGGCCCTCGACCATCGGGACGATGATGCGGCTGTCTGCCCTGTCATGGACGTGATCGGGAACCCCGGCGCTCTCGCGGCCAAAGAGCAGCGTGTCGTTGGGCTGGAAGGAGAACCGCGTATAGGGCTCTGCCGCCTTGGTGGAGGCCAGCACCAGGCGGCGGCCCTCATGCCGGCGCACCGCCTCGAAGCACTCCCAGTTGACGTGGCGGGTCAGCGTGACAGAGGCGATGTAATCCATGCCGGCGCGCTTCAGGTTCTTGTCGGACAAATCGAACCCGGCGGGATCGATAATATCGACGGCAAGACCCAGACACGCGGCAAGGCGCAAGATCGTGCCGGTATTGCCGGGAATATCGGGCTGGTAGAGGGCGATGCGCAGTAAATGTGGCGACATATCAACAAGTCTTATGGGCTTCATCAATGGCCGTAATCAATCTGTGCCGTAATGGCAACAGAATCCTGACAGAGACAAAAATGATGAAAAAAACGCCATGGACAATCTGGCGTACCGGCGCAAATCATTCTAGTCATGCTTCATCTTCAACGCGAACCATAGGAGGCATGCATGGATATTCGAATGACCACCAGCCTCCAGGCTGTGCCTCCAGTCCTTTTCGGCTGACCGGTTTCGCGCTTTTCCTTTTACGGCATCCTTGCGCTCGACCGCCCGCATTCCGGACGAACACGTCTCGCGTTCACGATTGAGCTGTTTTCCGGGTTTTTATGTTTCTGATCGATGAATGCGGGATGTCCCGCCTTCCTTCATTGGCTTCCTGAAGGAGCTTAGCATGTTCGGCTGGTTTGAATCCCGCCTCAATCCCTATCCCGTCGAGGAGCCCACGGTTCCGCCGCAGGGTCTGTTCGCGTTCTGCTGGCACTATACCAAGCCGGCGGCCCCCTGGCTGTTGACCATGTCGGTCTGCACCATGCTGATCGCGATCGGCGAGGTGGCGCTGTTCCAGTTTCTCGGCAATGTCGTGGATTGGCTGTCGTCCGCCAAGCAGGACACGTTCCTGCAAAGCGAAGGCACCAAATTGATCTGGATGGGCGCGCTCATCCTGATCGGCCTGCCAACGGTCGTCGCGATCGATTCGATCATCATGCATCAGGTGCTTCTTGGCAATTATCCGATGATCGCGCGCTGGCAGATGCACCGGTATCTGCTGCGCCAGGGCATGACCTTTTTCGCCAACGAGTTTGCCGGCCGCGTCGCCACCAAGGTGATGCAGACCTCGCTTGCCGTGCGCGAAACGGTGATGAAGATCCTCGACGTCTTCGTCTATGTCGTTGCCTATTTCATCTCGATGCTCGTCGTGGTGGCCGCCGCCGACTGGCGGCTTCTGGCGCCGCTGATCGTCTGGATCATCATCTATATCTGCATCGTGACGCATTTCGTGCCGCGGCTCCGCAAAATCTCCAAGGATCAGGCTGATGCACGCTCGATGATGACCGGCCGCGTGGTGGACAGCTATACCAATATCGCCACCGTCAAGCTGTTTTCGCATGCCGGCCGCGAGGAGTTCTACGCTAAGGAAAGCATGGATGCGTTTCTGCAGACCGTGCACCGGCAGATGCGCAAGGTGACGCTGTTCCATGTGCTCGTCTACACCAACAACTGCATCGCGCTGTTTGCGATCTCGGCGCTCGGCATCTATTTCTGGATGACCAGCGGCATGTCGGTCGGTTCGATCGCCATTGCCGTATCGCTCGCCATGCGCATCAACGGCATGTCGCAGTGGATCATGTGGGAAGTCTCGGCGCTGTTTGAGAATATCGGCACGGTCTATGACGGCATGAGCATGATGACCAAGGCGCATGACATTGTCGATAACGACAATGCCAAGGTGCTGAAGGCACCGCAGGGGGCCATCGCGTTCGAAAATATCGGCTTCCACTACGGCAAGAACAAGGGCGTGATCGAAAACCTCTCGCTCGCGATCAAGCCGGGCGAGAAGATCGGCCTGGTCGGACGCTCGGGCGCTGGCAAGACGACGCTTATGAACGTGTTGCTGCGCTTCTACGATCTGGAATCGGGTACGATCCGGATCGACGGGCAGGATATCGCTGCGGCGACGCAGGACAGCCTGCGCGCCCAGATTGGCGTGGTAACGCAGGATACGTCGCTGTTGCACCGCTCGATCCGAGACAACATCGCCTATGGTCACCCGGAAGCCGGTGATGCCGACATTATCGCCGCCGCCAAGCGGGCCAATGCCTGGGATTTCATCGAACAGCTCGAGGATAACCAGGGTCGCAGGGGACTGGATGCCCAGGTCGGCGAACGCGGCGTCAAGCTGTCCGGCGGCCAGCGCCAGCGGATCGCCATTGCCCGGGTCTTTCTGAAGGATGCACCGATCCTGATCCTTGACGAGGCAACCTCGGCGCTCGATTCGGAAGTGGAAGCGGCCATTCAGGAAAACCTGTTTGCGCTGATGAAGGGCAAGACGGTGATCGCGATCGCCCACCGCCTGTCGACGCTGACGGAGATGGACCGGCTGGTCATTCTCGAAGCCGGCAAGATCGTCGAGACCGGTAGCCATGCCGAGCTGATCAGCCGCAGCGGTCTCTATTCCGATCTCTGGTCGCGGCAATCCGGCGGGTTCATCGCCGATGATGGCGATGGCACGGACAAACAAAAGGAGGAGGCGGCCGAATAGGCCGCCTCCAAGCCTTGCATGTCAACTTCTAGGGCGATCGGCGTGAACGATATCGGTTTTGAATTCGACGTCCTGATAAAGGGTGAGCGCACGGCGGCATTCGATGTCTTCACCGCTGGAAATCCGGACTGGACCTGCCGCTACGGAAAGAATGGCGGCTTCCTCAGTGAGCCGCCTCAGCTGACCCTGGATGAAACGGATGCCAGCCGTTTCGTGGCGCTGCATCTCGATGCCTATGCGGCGCAGCTGTCGTCGCTTAGAAATCTTGGGCATGGCCATTGCATTCGCATTGCCGTCTATTTCGATAGCGCGACGACGGCGGGTTTCAGCCTTGGCCTCAAGCCCTCGACCATGGCTCTGGTTTCGGCGCTCGGCTATGAACTCGAGTTTTGCGTCTATCCGTTCGCCGGCCATGATGACGACTGAAAAATTGGGGCTGAAAGCACCGCTTTTGAACATGACGGATTTGTAATCGAGATCATCGGCGGTTGCGGCCGATTCCGGATTGCCGCGCGCGCGAATCTGCCTATATCGGAGAGATGCTGCTGCGCGCCCTGTTTGCCTATTTCGAGAACTGGATACAGCCTTTCGCTGTTCGCGACGGCTTGCAGCCGCCGGAACGGCTGATCCCCTATATCTGGTTCTACATCCGCCAGGCCAAGGCGCCATTCATCGCCATGCTTATTCTCGGCGGATTGACGGCGGCGATCGAGGCGACGCTGTTCTGGTTTGTCGGCCGCGTCGTCGATATCCTCGCAACGGTCAAGCCGGCCGACGGCTGGAGCGGGCTCCTGGCCGCGCACGGCGCCGAGCTGTTCGGCATGCTCGTCCTGATCGGCATCGTCCGTTTCGTGGTGTCGCTGGTGATGGCGCTGGTCGATCAGCAGGTGATCACGCCCGGGTTCTACAATCTGGTGCGCTGGCAATCCTACCTGCATGTCTCGCGGCAATCCCTGTCATTCTTCCAGAACGATTTTTCCGGCCGCATCGTCACCAAGGTCTGGTCGGGCGGGCAGGCGGTCGGCGATGTCGTGACGTCGCTGATGGAAAGCGTCTGGTTCGTCGGCATCTATTCGGTCTCGACGCTGGTGCTGGTCGGACAGCTCGATCTGTCGCTTGCCGTCGTCGTTCTGCTCTGGCTGATCGGCTTTGCCTTCCTGGCGCGCTATTTCGTGCCGCGCATCCGCAAACATTCCAAGGAAACAGCCGAAGCGTCGTCCATGCTGAGCGGCCGCATGGTCGATGCCTACAGCAACATGCAGACGCTGAAACTGTTTGCGCGCGACGAGGAAAACGACCGCTACATGCGGAAGGGCTTCGATATCTACCAGGATACGATCCTGCGCTTCACCCGGTTCATCACCGGCGTGCGCGCCTCCATGGCGTTTCTGTCGGGGATCATGATCGTCACCATGGCAGGCTTGAGCGTCGATCTCTGGCTGTCCGGGGCAATCAGCTCAGGCGCCGTGGCATTTACCATGGCGCTGATCCTGCGGCTGAATTTTCTCCTTAGCCGGATGATGGTTCAATTTAACGGCATCATGCGCAATATCGGCACGATCCAGAACGCCGCCGAAATGATTTCGCAGCCTGTTCAGCTGGTCGATCAGCCGGATGCGCCGGCCCTTGTCGTCAAAAGCCCCGCGATCCGTTTCGAGAATATTCATTTCCATTACGGCAAGGGGCAGGGCGTTATCGATAACCTGTCTCTCGTGGTCCGGCCGGGTGAGAAAATCGGCATTGTCGGCCGCTCAGGCGCTGGCAAGACCACGCTCGTCAATCTGCTGCTGCGCTTTTACGATCTGGAATCCGGCCGCATCCTGATCGACGGACAGGACATTTCCACAGTGCGGCAGGAATCGCTGCGCATGCAGATCGGCGTCGTCAGCCAGGATACCTCGCTGCTGCACCGCTCGATCCGCGACAATATCCTGTTTGGCCGTCCCGATGCCGACGAAAACGGCCTGCGCGAGGCCGCCGAAAAGGCAGAGGCTCTGGAGTTTATCGAGAATCTGCAGGACCAAAGGGGCCGCAGGGGATTTGACGCGCATGTGGGCGAGCGCGGAGTGAAGCTCTCCGGCGGGCAGCGCCAGCGGGTGGCGATAGCACGCGTGATGCTGAAGGACGCGCCGATCCTCGTGCTCGACGAGGCGACTTCGGCGCTTGATTCGGAAGTCGAGGCCGCCATCCAGTCCAATCTCGACCGGCTGATGCATGGAAAGACCGTGCTTGCCATTGCGCATCGCCTGTCCACCATCGCAGCGCTCGACCGTCTGATCGTCATGGATCAGGGCCGGATCGTCGAAGATGGGACCCATGACCAGCTGATCGCAGCCGGCGGTCTCTACGCCGATCTGTGGCTGCGCCAGTCCGGCGGTTTTCTGGCCCGCGAGGCTGCGGCCGAATAACGCACCGGAGTGGCGTCAAGCGGCCCTGCAATGCCGCGTTTCGATCGCACCGGGCGGCAAAAAGCGGTTTGCGAACATCGGCTTCGGTTTTCCCGCGACAATGTGGCTCACCCCTTGCACCCAAGGCTAGACATCCCCAGCGATCAAGCATAGAACGCGCCGGAATGCCGGGGGAATCTGCCGTTTTTTTGATGGGCGAGGTTTGCCCGGTTTTGGTGCATGAGCGGAGAAGGCGAAAGTTTTCTTCGAATCGTGCATAGAGGCTTATTGATTTGGCGCTGTTCTTTCGCTCAAGTGTCAGCACGGGGCGCGGATCGACGCCGGGGACAGTGCGGTTTCCGCAAAACATTGCGTGAGAGGATGGTTTAGCCGTGAGCGAACACGAGATATCAAGCGAAACCTCGGGCGAGCCCACTCGCCGCGATTTCCTGTATTTGACCACCGGCATGGCCGGTGCGGTTGGTGCCGCCGCCGTTGCATGGCCGTTCATCGACCAGATGCGGCCCGACGCCTCGACGCTGGCGCTGGCCTCGATCGAGGTCGATGTTGCAAGCCTGCAGCCGGGCATGTCGCTGACGGTGAAATGGCGCGGCAAGCCGATCTTCATCCGCAACCGGACAGACAAGGAAGTCGAGGAAGCCAATGCCGTTGCGCTGGCCGACCTGAAGGACCCGGTTGCGCGCAACGCCAACCTGCCAGCTGATGCGACGGCGACGGACCTTGACCGCTCCGCCGGCAAGGAAAAAGAAAACTGGATCGTCATGGTCGGCTCCTGCACGCATCTGGGGTGCGTACCGCTTGGCCAGGCCGGCGATTTTGGCGGCTGGTTCTGTCCGTGCCACGGCTCTCACTACGATACGGCCGGCCGTATCCGTAAGGGCCCGGCACCGCAGAACCTCGCCGTACCGACATTTGCGTTCGCTACCGACACAGTCATCAAGATCGGTTGAGGGGAATACTGATTATGAGTGGTGATCATTCAACCTATACGCCGACGTCCGGTATCGAGAAATGGGTGGATTCGCGCCTGCCGCTGCCGCGGCTCGTGCATGACAGCTTCGTTTCCTATCCGGTTCCGCGCAATCTGAACTACGCCTACACATTTGGCGCCATGCTCTCGGTGATGCTGATCATCCAGATCCTGACCGGTGTCGTTCTGGCCATGCATTACGCCGCCGAAACGACGGTTGCGTTCAATTCCGTCGAAAAGATCATGCGCGACGTCAACCAGGGCTGGCTGCTGCGCTACATGCATGCCAACGGTGCGTCGTTCTTCTTCATCGCCGTCTACCTGCATATCGGCCGCGGGCTCTACTACGGCTCGTACAAGGCGCCGCGCGAAATCCTCTGGATCCTCGGCGTTGTCATCTACCTTCTGATGATGGCTGCCGGCTTCATGGGCTACGTTCTGCCCTGGGGTCAGATGTCGTTCTGGGGCGCCACGGTTATCACCGGCTTCTTCTCGGCCTTCCCGCTGGTCGGCGAATGGATCCAGCAGTTCCTGCTCGGTGGCTTTGCCGTTGACAATCCGACGCTCAACCGCTTCTTCGCGCTGCATTACCTTTTGCCCTTCATGATCGCCGGCGTCGTCGTCCTTCACATCTGGGCCCTGCATGTGGTCGGCCAGACCAACCCGACCGGCGTCGAGGTCAAGACCAAGACGGACACGGTTGCCTTCACCCCTTACGCGACCCTCAAGGACGCGCTCGGCGTATCGGTCTTCCTGTTGTTCTACGCATGGTTCGTCTTCTACATGCCGAACTTCCTTGGCCATCCCGACAACTACATCCCGGCCAATGCGCTGAAGACACCGGCCCACATCGTTCCGGAATGGTACTACCTGCCGTTCTACGCGATGCTGCGCGCCATCACCTTCAATGTCGGCCCGATCGATTCCAAGCTCGGTGGCGTTCTGGTGATGTTCGGTGCGATCATCATCCTGTTCTTCCTGCCATGGCTCGATACGTCGAAGGTTCGCTCCGCCGTCTACCGCCCCTGGTACAAGCTGTTCTTCTGGCTCTTCGTGATCAACGCCATCCTGCTCGGCTGGCTGGGCTCGCGTCCTGCTGAAGGCCTCTACGTCGTGATGTCGCAGCTTGGCACTCTCTATTACTTCGGTTTCTTCCTCGTCATCATGCCGGTTCTCGGCCTGGTCGAGACGCCGAAGCGCATCCCGAATTCCATTACCGAAGCGGTTCTGGAAAAACAGGCTGCGAAGAAAAAGCCAGTTGCTGCGTGATGTCTGCGAAGATCAAGGAACCCAAAACAATGAAAAAGCTTGTTACAGGCATTCTTTCGCTCGCAGTCGTCGCCGGACTTGGTGCAGGCATGGTGTTCGCCGCTGAGACCGGTGAAGCCAAGCCTGCCGGTGCTGCCGCTGAGGAAGAGCATGGTGGCGGCACGCCGCATTACCCGATCCACAAGCCGGAGCAGGAAGAATGGTCCTTTGCCGGACCGTTCGGCCACTATGACAAGGGCCAGCTGCAGCGCGGCCTGAAGATCTACACCGAGGTCTGTTCCGCCTGCCACTCGATGAACCTTGTGTCCTTCCGCACGCTGGAAGGCCTTGGCTACTCGCCGGCCCAGGTAAAGACCTTTGCGGCCAATTACGAAGTCCAGGACGGCCCGAACGCCGACGGCGAAATGTATACCCGCAAGGCCGTGGCTTCGGATCATTTCCCCTCGCCATTCCCGAATGCCGAGGCCGCCGCTGCTGCCAACAATGGTGCAGCACCGCCGGACTTCTCGCTGATCGCCAAGGCGCGCGGTATCGAGCGCGGCTTCCCGACCTTCATCTTCGACATGTTCACCCAGTATCAGGAAGGCGGCCCGGACTATATCCACGCGCTGCTGACCGGCTACCAGGACGCGCCGGAAGGTGTCGAGATTTCGCCGGGCACCCATTACAACCCGTATTTCGCCAATGCGGCGGCACTTGCGATGGCAAAGCCGATCTCCGACGATCAGGTCACGTATGACGATGGTTCGCCGCAGACAGTCGAGCAATATTCGCGCGACGTCTCCGCCTTCCTGATGTGGGCTGCAGAGCCGCATCTGGAAGCGCGCAAGCGCACCGGCTTCATGGTCATGATCTTCCTGTTGATCTTTACGGGCCTGATCTACCTGACGAAGAAGTCGGTTTACGCCAACAAGGAACATTGAGGCTTTTCAAGGCTTCGAACGACAAGAGGCGGTCCGTGTGGCCGCCTTTTTTTGTGCCCATTATTTGGGGCCGTCCGAGGCTCTAAATCAAAATGTTGGCGAACTCGCGCTCACACGCCAGCCGATCAATAACAGCCAATGCGCCGAGCTTCTGAGAATAAGAGCGTTGGGGATCGTGGCCAGTCGCCACCGGACGAGGCAAGGCTGCGGGAGATTTGCGAACAACAGGTCTTTAAGCACGACGTCGCTTGGCCACGATGTCGCCTTCGCCGTAGTGATCATCGCGACTACGGTCGATTGGTTGGCATCATTAAATGCTGCTCCTGAAAGGACCACTGCCGGGCGCCGCTTTAAAATGGGAATGTCTGAGAAGGGAAAGGGGACGACAATGGTTTCGTATCTTTCACAGATCACGAAATGCTTCCTCATCCTCCGGGCTGTCCCATTCGACAAATAGCTTGGAAACATTGACCAGATAATCGTCTGCGAACTGCACCTCGCGGATCGAGACGAGTTCGCCTCTTCTGGTTTTATACCAATCATTCCAGACTTTTTTCATATTCCCGTCTGGCCAGATGCCTTCTGTCGGACGGCCGTCTTTTCCGCTTTTCATGCGCACCCACCGGCCGATAACTCCATCCGTTTCCAGATTAATGAATTCCTCGTCCGGCAAAGCCTTCAACCGCGCACGGAGTTGTGGGTTTTCGACATGCTTGATCCAAATGGCGATATCGGAAATTTTCACCTGGGGAACCATGCTGGCTCGCTTGCGCCGGAGGGGTCTAGGCGGGGTATGGTAGCCGAACATCGACCCCTGTCAACATCTCCATCCTGCGGTCAAAGAGGGCATCCTGGGAGGCCTTGTCGATAATAAAAAAGCCCCGGAGTTTCCTCCGGGGCCTTGATGTCTCAGACTGCGCTCAACGCTTTCAGCTGAACCGTCCGGCGGCATGGGCGAGCATGGTGTAGACCTTGCCCGTGTCCGACGTCAGGTAGGTCTGCGTCATCACCTTGTCGCGGTCGTTGCGGGCAACGTCGCCGAGCAGTTTTTCGAAGTCGGCGATATAGCGATCGACGGCGGTGCGGAATTCCGGTTCGCGGTCATACTTGCGCTTGATCTCGTCGAAGGTCTGCTGGCCCTTGAGCGTATAGAGGCGGCGCGTGAACACGTCGCGTTCGCCGCGCTGGTAGCGGCGCCAGAGATCGACCGACGCATCATGATCGATGGCGCGGGCGATATCGACCGACAGCGAGTTCAGAGATTCCATCACATGGCGCGGGTTGCGGGTATCGCCGGAGCGGGCCGCAGGCGCCGCCGGCTGGGGTTCCGCAGTGCGCTGGACCGGTGCTGCGGTGGTTGCGGCGTCTTCGTCACGCGAGGCGCCGCGCAGGAGATCGCGCATCCAGCCGCTTCCTTCTTCCGTCCGCTGGCTGCCTGCTGCCTGTGGCTCCGGCTGACGGGCAACGGGCTGTTGAAGAGCAGGCTGCTGGACGGCCGGCTGCTGGGCAACGGGCTGCGGCGTTGCAGGACGCGGCTGCTCGATACCGAGGCTGCCGCGAAGGGCGGGCTCAGGGCGGCGTTGCTCAGGCGCGGGCTGCTGGGTTACGGCGCGGACCGGGGCGGGCGCTACGGCCTGCTGGATGGCCTGCTGTGCCGCAGTCTGCTGGCGAACGGACGGCTGGGCGATCTCGAGCTGGCCGGAGGATTTGCCGATGATGTCGGACAGTTCCTGCAGCGCCTTGATCTGTTCGGCGACCGCACGGCGCATGACCGAGGCATTTTCCTTGGCTTCTTCCGGCAGGTCAAAGGCGCCGCGCTTCAGCTCCTCGCGGGTCATGTCGAGTTCCTTGCGGATCTCGTGGGCCGAGCGGCGGATTTCGTCGGTGGCGCCGCTGAAGCGGCTGACCGCCTCTTCGACGGCCTGGCGGATGGCCGTGCCCATATGCTCGGCTGTGCCATCGGATTTCTTGCTGGTTTCGGTCATCAGGCGATCGATGTCCGAGAGCGATGCACCAACGCTGCCGCGCAGACGGGAGGCAACTTCCTTTGACCGTTCCTCGGCACGCACGAAGGCGCCTTCGACCGAGAGGCTTGCATCTTCGCCGGCCTTGGTGACGGCGGCGCGCATGGCTTCGCTGGCGGATGCGGCGCGGGCTTCGGCTTCCGAAAGCGTCTTGCTGACATTGGCGAAGGACGACTGGACACCGGCACGCAGGTTGCTGGCGATCTCGTTGGAGCGTTCCTCTGCCCGCACGAAGACCGATTCGACCGATAGGCTGGCTTCGTCGCCGGCCTTGACCACCGCATTGCGCATGGCCTCGGCGGCCGAAGCGGCGCGCTGTTCGGCTTCGCTCAGAATGCGGCCGACATCGCTAAAGGACGATTGGATGCCGGAGCGCAGGTTTCCTGCGACCTGGGCCGAGCGGTCTTCCGCGCGCTGGAAGGCGCCATCGACGAAGCCTTCAAGCGCATGCATGGTCTTTTCGATCTCTTCGGACCGGCTGACGAGACCGACGGACAAGGTCCGCAGCGCATCCTGGCGCTCTTCGAGCGTGCTGACCAGATTGGATTGGGCGGCGGCAAGCAGATCGGACGCTTGGCTGAGAACCTTGGAATGGTCTTCAAAGCGGCCGACAATGCCGCCGATCTGCGACAGGGTGGAGCCGGAAATATCGGCCAGCTTGTCGACCTTGCCTTCGAGAAGGCGGGTCGAGGTGGACAGCATGTCGGAGGCGCGGGTGGCGGATTCGGAGAAGCGCGCGGTGGTGGATTCCAGCTGCTCGTCCATGGCGCCGAGATTGGTGCTGGCCTGTTCGATGACGCCGGCGATCGAGCTGTTGCTGGCAGCCAGCTGGTCGATCAGGCCCATGGCCGTCGATTGCAGACGGTTTTCGACCATCTTCATGGCCTTGGCCGTTTCTTCGGCACGGCTGGAGATCGCATTCAGCGTCTCGCCGGTGCGCTCGGTCAGGCTGTCGAGTAGGCTGGCATTTTCGGCGCGCAGACGCTGCGCACTCTGCTGTGCCACTTCGCTGATCCGGTCGGCCGCTTCCTTGCCGGTGGCGGCATACTGGTCGATGATCGGGCGGGCCTGCTCGTCGATGATACGTGTCAGCTCGGCGGAACGGCCAGCGAGCATCGAGTTGAGTTCGCGGGTGCTGTCGTCAAGCGTGGTGCGGATCGAGTTACCACGGGTCTCCAGCGCCTTCTCAACGTCGCTG
Source organism: Pararhizobium qamdonense (assembly GCF_029277445.1). Classification (NCBI taxonomy): domain Bacteria; kingdom Pseudomonadati; phylum Pseudomonadota; class Alphaproteobacteria; order Hyphomicrobiales; family Rhizobiaceae; genus Pararhizobium; species Pararhizobium qamdonense. Next base: position 2,541,321 of record NZ_CP119566.1, read on the forward strand.
AGGCTCTGGTTGAGCGAGGATGCCTGTTCGGCAACGCGCGACTGGGTCTGGGCGATCCGGGCGGCAGCGCCATCGGATGCTTCGCCGACGGAACGGGCAAGCTCGGCGCTGCGCATCGCGGCGGTCGCTGCCGTCTGCTCCACCGCCGACTGGAAGTCGGCCTGGCGTGCCGCCATCGCCTGGGCGAAATCGTCGCCGGCCTTGGCGAGCAGTTCGGCCGAGCGCTGGGCTTCGGCGTCGATGCCCTGGGCCGCTTCGCCGACGGCGCCGCGCAGGTTGGTGACAAGGCCGGCGGCCTTGCCTTCGATCGTGCGGCTGACATTGTCGAGGCCAATCGACAGCGCGCGGTCCATGGTGCCGAGGCGTTCTTCGATACGGCCCGTGCCGCCTTCGATGCTGGCTTCGATGCGGGTTGCGGCAGCGGCCGTGACGCGGTCGAGTTCGGCGGTATGGGTGGTGAGCGTCTCGGTGATACGGGTCGCGGCTTCGCCGCTGATGCGGCCGATCTCGTCGGCGCGGCCGGAAAGGCTGACCGCGATCCGGTCGGCGGCGAGCGTGCCGGCGCGGTCAAGTTCGGCCGTGTGGTCGGACAGGGTCGAGGCGATGCGCGCTGCGGCAGCATTACCGACACGGTCGATCTCTTCGGTCCGGCCAGCCAGGCTGTCGGTGATCATGGCGGCAGCTGCCGTGCTGATCTGGTCGAATTCGGCCGTATGGCTGGAGAGCGCATCGGCAATCCGCGCGGCGGCAACGCTGCCGATGCGGTCGATCTCGCCGGTGTGGCCGGACAGGCTGCCGGCAATGCGCGCAGCGGCGCGGTCGCTGACTTCATCCAGTTCGGAGACTTTGGCAGAGAGCGTATCGGCGATCCGCTGACCGGCATTATCAACGAATTCGCTGACACCACCGACACTTTCGCGGATGCGGCCCTCAAGGGCGCCAAGGCTGGTTTCGATGCGGGCGCCGGTCTCATCGACGCTGCTGTTGATCGCGGTGAGCGACGTATCCATACGGTGCGTCAGCGTGTCGGCAGCGCGGCTGATCTGGTCAGCCGTTTCGCCAAGCTGGGTGGCCACGTGGCTGGTGCTGGCGAGCATGCGCTGCTCAAGCGCAAGCGCGCTTCTGTCGATCGTGCTTCCCAGTTCGGCCTGGCGTTCGTCCAGCGACATTTCCAGCATGCTGGCGGAGGTGGCAAGCGTCGTGGCGATCGACATGGACTGTTCGGCCAGAACATCGGACAGCTGGCCGGTGCCTTGCACCACGGCGACATTGATCGCGTTGATCCGGTCGTCGAGCGTTGCGCGGATCTGGTCGTGGGTGGAAGACAGCGATGTCGATAGCTGGTCGGCGCGGCCGGCAAGGGTCTGCTCGATATCGGCTGCGCGGCCGGTCATGGCGAGAGCCAGCTCGGAGGCATGACCGGACAGGGCGCTGGCAATTTCCGCCGAGGTGCTGGTCATCGTGCCGGCAATATCGCTGACGCGGCCCGAGAGATCGTCGGCAATCGCAGCAACGCGGCCGGAGAGTTCCTTTTCGATGTCGCTGACGCGGTCGGCCATTGTTTCGGCAATGGCGCTGGCGCGGTAGGACAGGCTGTCGGCAATTTCCTCGGTCTGGGTGCTGAGCGTTTCCGTCATTTCGGTGGCGCGGGCAGCCATGGTGCCGGAGATTTCGGCGGAGCGTTCCGACAAAAGCATGTCGAGCGTGGTGGTCTGGGTCAAGAGCGTGTCGCCAAGCGCGCGGCTGCGTTCGGTCATGACGCTCTCCAGGCGATCGGCAGTGCCGCCGATGGCCTGTTCGATAGCACCGGCCGAGGAGGTCAAGACGTTGGCCAGTGCGCCCGTGCGGTGCGACAGGATGGTGTCGAGACGTTCGGCCGTGCCATCGAACGCGCCATCAATGGCTGCGGTCGATGAGGAGAGGACATTGGCGAGCGCGCCGGTGCGTTCCGACAGGATGGTGTCGATCCGCTCTGCCGTGCCGTCAAACGCGCCGTCGATGGCGGCGGTCGACGTGGACAGGACATTGGCAAGGGCGCCGGTGCGCTGCGAGAGGATCGTGTCGATCCGCTCGGCCGTACCGTCGAATGCACCGTCGATCGCGGCCGTCGATGTGGACAGGACATTGGCGAGAGCGCCAGTGCGTTGTGCCAGGATCGTGTCGATCCGCTCGGCCGTACCGTCGAATGCACCATCGATCGCTGCGGTCGAGGTGGACAGCACCTCGGCAAGCGCGCCGGTGCGCTGCGACAAGATGGTGTCGATCCGCTCTGCCGTGCCGTCAAATGCGCCGTCGATCGTTGCCGTCGAGGTGGACAGCACCTCGGCAAGGGCGCCAGTGCGTTGCGCCAGGATCGTGTCGATCCGCTCGGCGGTGCCATCAAAAGCGCCGTCGATAGCGGCTGTCGAAGAGGACAGGACGTTGGATAGGGCGCCGGTACGCTGTGCCAGGATCGTATCGATCCGTTCCGCCGTACCTTCAAAGGCGCTGTCGATGGATTCCGAGCTTGCGGCGAGCAGGCTGGAGAGTTCGACGGTTCGTTCCGACAATGTATTGTCGAGGCGCAGCTGGCTGGCGGCAATCGACGTGGTGATCTCGTCGGCGCGGTTGGTCAGCGTTTCCTCGATGCGGCCGTGGATGGCCTGCAGGCCGTCGATAAAGCCGGTTGTGTGCGTGTCCAGATTTTGAGCGAGCTGCTGGTTGCTGGCATTGATCGCGCTGGCGCGGGCATCCAGCGTGTCGGCAAGCCGCTGCTGGCTCTCGGTGAGTGCCGTTTCAAGCGAGATTGCGCGCTGCGCAAAGCCGTTTTCAAGCCGGTCCTGGGCCGCCGTCAATGCGCCCATCAGGCTGCCGGAGCGTTCCGACAGAACATCGTCGATGCGGACATGGGCGTTGCCGATGGCGTCGCTGAGTTCGGCCGTCTTGCCGCTGATGGTCTGCTCGATGAAATCCTGCGTGGTGCCGAGCGTCGTCGCCAATGTCAGCGACTGATCCTGCAGGGCGGTTTCGAAGCGGTCGATGCCGCCGTCCAGAATGCCGCCGATGGAATCGGCACCGCCGGTCACCGACTGGTTGATCCGGGCAAGGCTTTCCATCAGCTTGGAATCGAGCAGGCTGGCGCGCTTGTCGAAGGCGGTGGCAAATTCATGGAAACGGCTGTCGAAGGCGGTGGCCAGGTGACCGACGGTCGTCTGCAGTTTCTCATCAAAGAAACCGGTGCGCAGGTCGATATCCATGATCATGTCATCGGCACTGGACTTGAGGCTCTGGCGGAAATTCGCACCCTTTTCGTCCAGCGTCGCATTCAACGTATTCAGGATATCGTCGAGACCGCCGGTAATGGCCTGCTGGCCGATATTGAGGCTCTCGTTGAGATCGCGCGTACGGGCAATCAGCGTCTCGTTGAGCTGGCGGGCGCGCTCATTGAGCGCGGCATTCAGCTTTTCCGTATTGGCATCGAGCGAGGAGGCGCGGGTCTCGAACTGGCCGAGAAGCTGCTGTCCGCGCTTTGCCAGCGTTTGGCTGAGATTGTCCAGCCGTGTATCGAATTCGTTGCTGAGGGAGACGCCGGCGGTGGTCAGGCCCGAAAGCAGGGCGTCGGTGCGGGTCGACAGCATGGCGCCGATCGTCTGGGTGGCGTTATCGGAACGCTCCATCAGGGCGGCGGCACGGGTTTCGATCATCGAGGCAAAGGCCTCGCCAGAGGTGGCGATGCGGTTTGAAATGTCGTCGCCGGCAATCGCCAGCTCGTCCTTCAGCTGGGTATGGGCACCGGAGATCGACGAGCGGATGCGTTCGGCATGGCCGACGATCGACTCGCGCTCAAGACCCAGTTCCTGCACAAGCGTGCGGACACGCAGTTCGTTGTCGCTGTAGCTACGCTCCAGCGCGTTGACTTCGGAATGAACCAGCGTCTCAAGCTCGGTGGCGCGCGCGATCGTGCGCTCGATGCCTTCGTTCATCGCCGATACTTCGCGGCGAACGGCCTGGCCGACCGTCATGATGCGTTCGGAGGCCGCCGTTTCGGGCTCTGCAAGGCGCAGCGCAACTTCGGCCATGGAGCGGGCGGCACTGCGCAATTCCTGTGCGCGCGAAATCATGATGGCAAAGGAGAAGAACAGCATGACCGGCAGGACGATGAAGATCGCCACGCCGATGGCGCCCGGCATGGCCGAAAGATCGGCCAGCGAACGGATCTGCCAGATTTCCGGGCCGTAGAGCAGATTGGCGACACCGAGGCCGCCGACAATCCAAAGGGCTGAGACGGCGGCGGCAATGCGCATGGCCGAGCGGCTGGAGCGGACGTCCAGCGATCGCAGGATCGCAGCAGGCGTCTTGCGGCCGTCGTCGTTTGCGGGCGCGAAGGAGGGGGCCTTGGGGGCGGGCTCCGGAGACAGGGCTCTCTGGGTTTCGGCGGCGCGGGCGGCCTTGGCGGCCTGCTCCTGCTGCGCCTTCTGGCTCTTCGCCGCACTGGGCGCTGAAGCCTGTTTGGCCGCGCCGGACACAGTGTCCTCCGGATGATCCGGGGAGGCCTTGTCGTTGAGGGCAGACTTAAGCTCGTCAAAATCGATTTTCAGAGCGTCTTCCAACGCCTGAAATGCCTTGTCGTCGATCGACTCATTGCTTTTATTTGTCGCCATGCGGATACGCCTCGTTACTAAACTGTCCTTTCGGAAGGATCCGCCGCAACACCGCCTGCATTGGGAACACCTCCGAAACTCGGACGGTGACATGAGGATACGCGCATACCATCTACGCAGAACCCTGACATGCACCCATTTCAACCACGCACCGGCGGATAACGCATTGAGACCCTTAGGTGCTTCATTCAATACAGTTTTCCGCCAGGACCGTTCCTATCAGAAGATATGAACAAATCCCTCAACGTACCGTAGTGACACATTCACCGGTTTCTTACAATTAAGCCCCTTGGGCATTCGTTAAAATCCTAACAAGTTCTTAATGAAAATTGGAGGCGTTTAGGCCAAAAACCCTTGTAATCAGGCGGTTTAATGACCGTTAACCATGCCAAGCGAAAGCTGCCCTCTTTGTGCCGCGTTTTAATCAGATAGCAGCGCCACTCCGGCTTAATCAGCGCCAGAGTTGATGCAAATAGCGGCTTTGCAGGGCAGGACGCCAAAAGGTCCCCGCCATCTTGAAGCCTTATAATAGGTAGACGGGTCAGGCACTTCCAGACACATCCGGGCATTCCGGAGCGTCATGACGGTGAAGACCGGATTTTTAAAACGGGACGTCCGGTTGCGAGCCGGTGCGTCAGAAAAAAACACAACAAGGACATTGGCACATGGCGGCTCTCAAGATCGCATTCGAAGCACCCGATAATTTTGGGGGCGCTTGCCCTTCCACGGCGCGGCCCATCGATCTCGTGCATCTGGCGACGCAGACGATGGGGGACAAGCTTCTCGAAATCGAAGTGCTGCAGATGTTTGCCCGCCAGACCCGGCAGCTGATGAAGGAACTGTCGTCCGACAGCTCGGATGCCCGCCTTGCTACCGCCCACCGCCTGCGGGGCGCGGCTCTCGCCATCGGCGCTTTTAACGTGGCAGAGACGGCGGCCGCGGTCGAAGCGGCGCCGCAGGACGCCGGAAACCTTGCGGCGCTCGGTGCAGCCGTGCTTGAAGCCGAATTGTTTATCCTGAAACTCTGCCGGTAACTGAACGTTGCCGGTGATGACGCCGGCAACCGTCACGGGAAGTTCTCGGCATCAAAGGGTTGTGGAGATGCCGGACCGTGCCAAATCCCATAGGCGCGACATGGCCGAGTTGACCGGCTGAGTTGACTGGTGACGGGATTTGTTGGAAGAAATCGGGTGAATTCGCCGCGTTCCGCCGCCGCCTCTGTTTCGGGGCGGCGTGTTTGTTCTTGCGGCACGCCGAAACAACGCCAAGCATCCGGAAGAAACAATGCCAAAACTGAGTATCATTGCCTTTGACGGCACGCGTCACGAACTGGACGTTCAAGCTGGATCCACCGTCATGGAAAACGCTGTCCGCAACTCGGTGCCCGGCATCGAGGCCGAATGCGGCGGTGCCTGTGCCTGTGCCACCTGTCATGTCTATGTGGACGAGGAGTGGTCGGCGAGGGTCGGCGCGCCTGAGGCGATGGAAGAGGACATGCTCGACTTTGCCTATGACGTGAAGCCGACCTCGCGGCTGTCCTGTCAGATCAAGATGAGCGACGCCTTGGATGGGCTGGTTGTTCATGTTCCCGAGCGCCAGGCCTGAGTTTTCCGCAAGCCTGATTTCCCCTGAGATATGCAAAAAAAGCCCCGCTTGCCGCGATCGGCGAGCAGGGCCAGGAGGGCGCATCGCATGCAGATGAGGGAGGGAACATCTGCTGCATCAGGATACGCCAGGAGAACACGATCTGCGAAAACATAGTCGGCAGGATCGCTCCGGCCGGTTAAGCATCAATCCGGAGAGACCGTCAGGCACGAAGCAATAGTTCCGGTTCGGCGCAGCTCTATGGGCGCGCATCCAGTAGTCCGGACTGAAATGAAGCTGGATCGTTTCCTGTCCTTCACTCTATGCTTGCACTGTACATCATCCTGCAGCGTTGTTGTATCGCTAGAAATCACCAATGATATACTGTTGACGCGCATGCTTTGCGCAAGCCACGTGATTCTCCACCGGACGTTTGATTGTGCGAGGCTCTAGCGCTTGGTGAGCGTGTCCAGCCGGTACTGCAAGAGCCGGATCATCCGCCGGTCGAAATTGGCGGCTTCGGTCCTGTCGAAGCGGGCCTGATCGCGGTCATGGGCCTGAATGGCGGTTTCGCTGAGCCGGGCAACGCGGGCCTGCATCCGCTCGCAATCGGCCTCGGGTCTCAGCGACAGGAAGTCCTTTTCCAGCTTGCGCGCATGGTTGCGGGCAATTTCGGCATGGCGTTCCTCGTGACGCTTGATATCGCTCGACAGCGTATCCCAGACGAGGCCGAGGTCGCGGCTTGCCTTGCGCCGGTTTGTCCAGCGCGGCAGGATCAGCCGGGTGCTGAGCGTGACCTTGGCGCTGCCGACGGCGCAGCGGCTGCCGTGCCTCACATAGGTGACCGTGCCGCCGAACTTGATCTTGGTGGCGCCGGGATGGCGCGAGCCGCTGCTTTTCATCATCGGGCCGTTTTCCGACAGCGCCTTGTCCAGCTCTTCTGCCGTACGCCCGCCGATCGAGAAATAGGTGATGCTCTTGTTCACGACAGTTTCGGCATGGGCAATCGCGGAGGGGCTTGCCACGATACTGGCGATCAGAAGCGCGGCGAAGGAAATGCGGCCAGTCGGCATATGTTTACAGGTCTCGGCAGTTGAACTTCCCATGAGCTTGGGGCATAGCCAGCGCAAGCGCAACAGCAAATAGGCAACAGCCCCCGGCAATCCGGAAAAGCCAATGAAATTCGGATATTTGCTGCGACCCGGTTTGCGTGTGCCTGCAGGTGAGGGCCAGCCGGCCGTCCCGTGCTAGAAAGGGAATGAAACCATCATGATCGATCCTTTTCTCCCCTTCGAATGGGCCCTGGCGCATGGCCGGACGTTGACGCTTGGCCCGGCCGGGCGGTTGATGGCGATCATCAACGTCACGCCGGATTCGTTTTCCGATGGCGGCAGCTATACCGATACGCAAGCCGCAGTAGCGCAGGCCTTGCGCTGCCTGGAAAACGGCGCTGATATCCTCGATATCGGCGGTGAATCGACCCGCCCGGGAGCCGCCGCCGTGACGGCAGCGCAGGAACAGGACCGGGTGTTGCCGGTGATATCGGCACTTGCCAGCCGGACCGATGCGATCATTTCTGTGGATACCTACCGGGCCGGGACCGCACGCCTCGCCATTGCCGCCGGTGCCCACATCATCAACGACGTGCACGGCTTGCAACGCGAGCCCGATCTGGCCGCTGTCGCGGCTGCGACCGGGGCAGGGCTTTGCATCATGCATACCGGCCGTGACCGCGAAAAACTGACGGATGTGGTGCGCGACCAATATCTGTTCCTGGAACGGTCGCTGGAAATCGCCGCTGCTGCCGGTGTCGAGCGCCGCCGCATCGCGCTCGATCCCGGCTTCGGCTTTGCCAAGGATACCGATGAAAACATCGCGCTGATGGCGCGGTTTGAGGAACTTGTGGGTTTCGGGCTGCCGCTTCTGGCCGGCACGTCGCGAAAACGCTTTCTGGGGGCCATGACCGGCCGCGAGGCGCAGGAGCGGGATGCGGCCACGGCTGCAACGACGGCGCTGCTCAGAATAGCGGGTGCTGCGGTTTTCCGGGTACATGATGTCGCAATCAACAGGGATGCGCTTCTGGTGGCGGATGCTATGCTCGCCGCAAAAAGAAATATGCCGGAACGGCCTGGGAAGGAAAATCGACCATGACAGCGATCTACACGATCACCCTGAAGAACTGCGCCTTTTTCGCGCGCCACGGCGTTCATGACGAGGAGGAGTTCTTGGGGCAGCGGTTCTTCGTCGATGCGGAACTGGATGTCGAGCAGGGCACGGCGCTGCTTGAGGATTCGATCAATGATACCGTCCATTACGGCATTGCCTTCACCGAGATCGAGAAGATCATCACCGGCCGCCGTCGCTACCTGATCGAGGCGCTGGCGCTGGAAGTGGCAACGACGCTCTGTTCGGTTTTTCCGCAGATCCGCCGGGCGAAAATATCGATTCGCAAGCCGAACGCGCCCGTTCCCGGCGTGCTCGATTATGTGGAAGTGACAGTCGAGCATTTTGCCTGAGATGGACGGACATCTGGCGACGCTTGGCCTTGGCGGCAATATCGGCGATCCCACCGCCTCGATGGCGCGCGCGCTCGTTCTTCTCGACACCCGGCCGGATTGCGCGGTGGAGCATGTCTCGAAACTCTACCGTACGCCGCCCTGGGGGAAGTTAGATCAGGCCTGGTTCTTCAATGCCTGCGCTGCGGTGCGCACGACGCTGGCTCCGGATGATCTGCTGGAGGCCTGCCTGTCGATCGAACGGCAAATGAAGCGGGAACGGCTGGAACGCTGGGGGCCGCGCACGATCGATATCGACGTTTTGACCTATGACGACCGCACGCAGCATTCGCAGACGCTGGAAATACCGCATCCGCGGATGACCGAGCGTGGGTTCGTCTTGAAGCCGCTGGCGGATTTCGCGCCGGATCTTGTCATTTCCGGCCGCACAGTTACCAGCTGGCTTAAAGATGCCGATGTGGCTGGCATCGAAACAGCCGATGCGCGCAGCGACTGGTGGCGGCAGATTTCGCAGATATCTTCATCCTGAACGCAAAAGAGCCGGACAAGCCGGCTCTTCGAGTAGCGATGTCTCTGCGTTTTACTCGATCGAACCGACGGCCATGGTGTCGACCTGGCGGCTCAAGCTGACGCCGATCACCGGCACCATCGCGTCTTCGACCTTGACCGAAATGGTGATGTTCAGCGTGGACGGATCCTGCAGGCGGGCGATCATGGCGCCGTTCAGTTTCTTGCGATTGATGCCGACCACGACCTTGTCCTTGGCGACATTGCCCGAGACGATGTCGAGACCCTTGCCGTTGGCGCCATCCAGGAACTTGCCGGTATAGGTCTTGCCCTTCTGCGTGATCAAAGCCGACATGGGCTGCTTGAAGACGCCGACGCGGCAGGTGCCGTCGAGCTTGATGCCTGCGGCGGCACCGTCAGCCGGTTCGCCCGTCAGGTCGCAGGTGAATTTCGTGCCCTTGTACTTGCCCGCAACGATTTCGCCCGGACCTTTCCACTGGCCGGACACCTGTTCGAAAAACGCCTTGTCATCGCTCGAAAAAGCAGGCGATGCTGCGCAGGTCAGGGCGGTAAGCGAGGCTGCGGCGACGCCGCGAGCGATCAAAGAAGGGCGCGAGAACATGAACGATCCTTGATGGTCGATGTCAGGAATGTGAGGCTACATTTGCACTTAAATGGTTAATGGAGCGTTTCGCTGGCTCGCCTGATCGTGGTCCTGAACGCTCACGAAATGTTTCACTAACGAGGGTGCGAAGCGTTGAAACCCTTGGAAATCCAGCATTTTCACGGGTCCATCACCAGGACGTGTTAAGCGGTGACAGGATGTGCTTTGGAAACTGTCATGCTGCTTGATACGTAGTTGCGCATATAAGGGAGTTACGAGATGACCATCACTGATGATATCGAGTCGCGCTCGCCACCAAAGCACGATGACGGCGCCGTCATCTATCGGCACCGGATCGCGACGCGCGTCACCCATTGGACCTGGGCGATTGCGCTGTTCTTTCTGCTGTTGAGCGGGCTGCAGATCTTCAATGCCCATCCTACACTCTATATCGGCCAGCAATCCGGCTTCGAGTTCGACAACAGCGTGCTGTCGATGCGCGCGCTGCAGGCGGCCGACGGGACGGTTGGTGGCTATACGACGGTGCGTGGCCATACATTCGATACGACCGGCGTGCTCGGGATGAGCGGTCCGGCCGGCGACCCCGCCTATCGTGGCTTTCCGGCCTGGGCGACATTGCCGTCCTACCAGGATCTGGCGACGGGACGCGTCGTGCATTTCTTCTTTGCCTGGTTCTTTTCCGCGGCCTTCCTGATCTGGTTTGTCAGCAGCCTGATCAGCGGACATTTGAGGCGCGATATCCTTCCCTCCATGGCCGATATCAAGACTTTGCCGCGCAGCATCGCCGATCACCTGCGCTTCCGCTTCCACCATGACGGCCGTTACAACGGTTTGCAGAAACTCGCCTATGCGGGGGTTCTGCTGGTCATCTTTCCGCTGATCATCGCCACCGGCCTCACCATGTCGCCGGGCATGAACGCCGCCTGGCCGTGGCTGCTTGATATTTTCGGCGGCCGGCAGACGGCGCGCACCATCCATTTTCTCTGCATGGCGGCGTTGGTGATATTCTTCGTCATTCACATCGTCATGGTTCTTGCTGCAGGGCCGCTCAACGAAATGCGCTCGATTGTCACCGGCTGGTATCGAACCGACAAGCAGAAGAACGAGGAGCATTCGGCATGACCCGGTTTATCATCAATCGGCGAAAGTTCCTGACCATGGCAGGCGTTGCGGCCTCTGCGATCCCGCTCTCCGGCTGCGATGCCTTTGACAGCATGCTGTCGGGACAAAGCCGGGTGCGCGAGTTTCTCGCCTCGGCAAATGGCCTGACATACCGGGCGCACCGCGCGCTGATCGGCGCCGACACGCTGGTGCCGGAATTTGCCGCCAGCGAAATCCGTCAGGGCCAGCGGCCGAACGGCTCCACCGATCCAACCGATACCGATTATCTTGCGCTGAAGGATGCGGCATTTGCCAATTACTGGCTGACGGTTGGCGGGCTGGTAGAGAAGCCGGTCAGCTTCAGTCTCGACGAGTTGCGCAACATGCCGGCGCGCACGCAGATTACTCGCCATGACTGTGTCGAGGGCTGGAGCTGCATCGCCAAATGGACCGGCGTGCCGCTGCGCCAGATTCTCGATGAGGCCAAGGTAAAACCAGAGGCCCGTTTCGTGGTGTTTCAATGTTACGACACGATGAATCTCGGGCTGCAGGGCGCCGTGCCCTATTACGAATCAATCGATCTCATCGATGCACGCCATCCCCAGACGATTCTTGCCTATGGCAACAATGACAAACCGCTGGCGGTCGCCAACGGGGCACCGCTGAGGGTGCGTGTCGAGCGGCAGCTCGGCTACAAGATGGCGAAATATATCAAGGGCATCGAGCTTGTCTCGTCGCTGGCCCCCTTTGGCGGTGGCAAGGGCGGCTTCTGGGAGGATCTCGGCTACGATTGGTATGGCGGGATTTAAGGGCGAGCCTTCAAGGATAAGCCGCGCTAGCCGTTTTCTTCCTGCGCTCTTGCCTTGGAGGATCCCGGTGTCAGGTCGCCGATGAAATCGCCGATGCCGGGGCGTTTCAGCGCCCGAAACGGCATCGGCCGGCATAGGTCCATCGCCGCAATGCCGATGCGCGCCGTCATCAGGCCGTTGATGACGCCTTCGCCCAGCCGTGCCGACAGTTTCGAGGCCAGGCCATGGCCCAGCACCTGCTGGATCAGGCTGTCGCCGGCGGCAATCGAGCCGGTGACCGCCAGATGGGCAATGACGTCGCGCATCAGGCGCAACAGTCCCAACGTGCCCGGCCGGCCGCCGTAGAGGTCGGCCATCGCCCGGATCAGCCGCGCCGATTCGTAGATGACATAACCGAGATCGACCAGCGCGCGCGGGCTGACGGCCGTGACGATCGACACGCGTTTGGATGCGTTTAGGATCAGGCCTCTGGCTTCCCGGTCGAGCGGCGTCAGGAGTTCGCGCTCGGTGAGGTCGAGCAGGTGAGGGCCGTCGATGATCTCCGTCTCGGTTTCCTTCAACCGCAGGCGGCCGCGCGCCGTCTGCGGCTTGGCGGCCAGAAGGTGGACGAGATGGTCCATCACCTTGCGCGCCGGTTTTGCCGTCTGCGACAGGCTGGCATCGACAGCCTCCTGCTTCAGGGCCTGCACGGCATTCAATCGCATCAGCCCCGACAGTTCACGGGCGATAATGACCAGGAAGGCGATGAGGGCGATGGCGACGGCGCCGATGGCGAGATAGCCGAGCCAGTCCGCGCGCGTGAAGAGATCGCGCACGAGGCTATCGATCCACAGGCCGGCAGCCAGGGATATCAGGACGCTGAGCGCGCCGGCGGCAAGCTTGGCAAAGGAGAAGCGCCGTTTGCGCGGCGCGGCCTCGGGCATGTCGGGCAAAGCCGTCGTGGTCGCCGCAAAGGGATCGTCGGCATCCGCCGTCATGACGATCCTGTCGTCGAAACTGGCCGGTGGGCGTTTGACCGGCGCCGGCCTTTCGGCAGGCGCAGATGGGGTATCGCCGATCGTGAACACGGCGGGTTTGCGCTGCGGAATCTTGGGCGTGTCGCTCATGCCAACCGGTCTCCGAACAGGAATTGCATGGCCCGGTCCAGCCGGATATGCGGGACGGACAATTTCAGGCCGCCGCCGGTTTCCTCGATCGGCGGCGGCCGGAAGCGGACGAAACTCAGATCGGGCACCAGGCTTTCTTCCGGCTTTGACTCAAGGCCTTGAAAAAGCTCATCAGGATTCCTCGGTAAGTCACCGGTAAATATGGCTGTTTTCCGTTCGCCGTCGAAGGTCTCGCCATTGATGGTTTCGCCTGCGATCGGCGTTCCGACGATCACCGGCAAGGTATGGCCGCCGTGCTCGACGGTCGCCTCGCGGGTGGCCCTGACCGAGGCTATGGCCATGACTTCGAGGCCGGCGCCACTCATGCCGATGCGTTCGACGGCGCGCCGCACCAGCCGCTCGGTGATCCGCTCCAGCCGGTCGTGGCTCTCATGATGCAGATGGTCGGCCTTGGTGGCCGCGATCAACACCTTATCGATCCGCTTGGTGAGAAAGGAGGACAGGAACGAATTGGTGCCGGGCTGGAAGCTCGCCAACACGTCGGCCAATGCGCTCTCCAGGTCCAGCAGTGATTCCGGCCCACGGTTGATGGCCTGCAGCGCGTCGATCAGCACGATCTGCCGGTCGAGCCGGGCGAAGTGTTCGCGGAAAAACGGTTTGACCACATAGGTCTTGTAGGCTTCGTAGCGCCGCTCCATCATTGCCCAGAGCGAGCCTTTTGGCGCCCGGCCTTCAGGCAGATCCGGCAATGGCGAAAAGGTCAGAGCCGGTGAACCCTCAAGGTCGCCCGGCATCAGGAAGCGGCCGGGCGGCAGCGTCGAGAGCGACCGCTCGTCGGATTTGCAGGCACGCAGATAGCCGGTGAAGACCTCGGCCAGCGCGCGGGCATCCGCCTCGGACGCGGGCGCTGTCACATCCAGTGATGCGGCCAGCGCCAGCCAGGCGGCCGACAATTCCGCACGAATACCGGTCTCGGCGCGATCTGCGGTGCGAGTGCTGAAGGTGCGAAAATCCTGGGTGAGAAGCGGCAGGTCGAGCAGCCATTCGCCGGGATAATCGACAATATCGATCGACAGCCGTCCGGGCGAAAACATCCGGTTCCAGCCGCTGGCGCTTTCATAGTCGAGGGTGATGCGCAATTGCGAGATCGCGCGTGTCGAATCCGGCCAGAGCCGGTCGCGCACCAGCGCGGCAATATGATCCTCATACTGGAAGCGCGGCACGGCGTCATCGGGCTGCGGTTCCAGCCGGATTTTCGAGACCCGCCCGGAGCGCACGGCCTCAAACACCGGCAGACGGCCGCCATTCAGGAGATTGTGGACCAGCGACGAGATGAACACGGTCTTGCCGGCGCGGGAAAGCCCGGTGACGCCAAGGCGCAAGGTCGGGTTGACGAAACCCGATGCGCGGTCGGTCAGCGTGTCCAGCGCAAGGCGTGCGTCATCGGTGAAGCGTGTCATGAATGGTGGCAAGAGGTGCGGCCCTAGCTATGCGTGGAACATGGCCTCGCGGCCATGTGTATCGTTTGCCATATAGTGTGCCACGCCGCCGAATAAAGGTGACGCACCCCACGGCTGTTGGTGGGGATCAACGGCTGCGGCTGTCCGGATCGAGCCATGCGGCCAGAATTCCCTGTGGCAGGATGCCGTCGCCGGGGCGTGTCTTAAAGTCGATCGCGGCGAGCGCGCCTGGAGGATATCCTGCTGCGGCAACCTTGTTTGCCGCGTCCTCGCCGATGACGTCGCGCAGTATGTCTTCGATCACCGGATTATGGCCGACCACCATGATGGCTGAGAGGGCAGGGTCCTGGCTGCCGATGATATCGTGGTAAACATTGGCGCTGCCGCTATAGAGTTCATCGACATAGCGGATATCGAGTTCCTCCGTCATGGACCGGCGCAACGCATCGGCCGTCTGGCGGCAGCGAACGGCGGTCGAGCAGAGGACGAGATCGGGCCGCAACCCCTTGTCCGCCGCCATATCGGCGACGATCTCGGCATCGGCATAGCCGGTGTCATCGAGCGTCCGGTCGAAATCCTTCTGGCCCGGCAGAGCCCAGGCGGCCTTGGCATGCCGGAGAAGATAAAGGCGAAAAACCGGAGCGGACACTGCGGGCATGGGAGATTTCCTGGAAATGACATTGCCGCCTGATTTGCTATCTGTTCCAGACGAGGCGTCGATATGGGTACTGCTTTGTCCGCCGGGAACGGGGAAAGATCAAGCCGGGAGGGGCTCTTTTCAAACGGATGTGCCGCAGGGATTATCTGAAGATTGACGGCATTGAAGCATCGGTTGGACTGGCCATGTGGCCAGTTCGAAAGAGCATGAAAAAAGTTCTGCCTATTTGCTGTGCGGCGCAGAACGCGAAAAAAAGCGTTAGCCGAACTTTACTGTCGTTGACCCACATGTTTGACGATGGATGTCGAAGGATGGCAGCAAGACAATTTCAAGAAAAATTCCAAATCTGTAATTTTGATGAAATATTAGCCTGTTAGCCTCCCAAGTAAGCAAGGCTTAAAAAACGGTGGGCTGTTTTTCAAAGACTTGAAACGGCGCGTGCATGGGTCTATACACCGCCGCACATGAGATGTTCTTCAGGAGAATCGCGTTGAGTGAGAAGATCGATCTTAGTTCCTTTGTCTTGTCTGAGACCGAGGAATTCATGAATACCAACCAGCGTGCATATTTTAGAGCAAAGCTGAACGCCTGGAAAAATGACATCCTCCGCGAGGCCCGGGAAACCCTCGGACATCTGGCCGAGGAAAGTGCAAACCACCCTGATCTTGCAGACAGAGCATCGTCGGAAACCGACCGGGCGATCGAGCTCCGGGCAAGGGACCGGCAGCGCAAGCTGATCTCCAAGATCGATGCGGCCCTTCAGAGAATTGACGAGGGCACATACGGATACTGCGAAGAAACCGGTGAACCGATCGGGCTCAAGCGTCTCGACGCAAGACCGATCGCCACCCTGTCGATCGAGGCGCAGGAGCGTCACGAACGCCGGGAAAAAGTCTACCGCGACGAATAATCTTTGTCAGTCACACGCATAAAAAAACGGCGCGAGATGATTGCGCCGTTTTTGCGTTCAGAGTGCTGTTGTTGCCGCATCCAGACTGACGGCGGCAACAGGTTCAGTTTTTCCGGTTTGCGCTGATCTCGTTCAGCATGCGGTTCATTTCGTCTTCCAGGGACGGTTCCGTGCGGCCGCCCTGGGCGGGGCCGAGGCGGGGCTCCTGGCGGATCGCCGGCGTGGGCACGGCCTGGACTGCGCGCGTTTCGCCATCGACACGGACGGGGTCGGCGCTCAGCTTGCCGAGGTCGCCGGTGATCTGGGCATCCAGGATGCGCTCGAATTCAAGGGCGCTCGCGTCCTTCTGGGCTGGAGGCGTTGGCTGGGCCTGTGGAACCGGCTCGCTTTGAACGGGCTGCACCTGCGCTGCCACGGTGGCGGCAGCGGCGGGGATCTGGGGCAGGGGCCGCTCTGCGGCAACGGTCTGATTTCCTGTCAGCACCCGCGAGCGGGCAGCATCGAGAATATCCTCCGGCGATCTTGCTGTTTCGACAGTCACGGCTGGCGGCGTGCTTAACGCTGCCGGTTGCGGGCGAACCTGCGCCTGCGCCGGAATGATCCGCTCGGGGACGGCCTGGCGCGGTGTGGCGGTATCGAGTCTAGGCTGCTGCACCGGCTGGACGGCCCGCGCCGGGGGCGTGGAAGCCTCGGTGCTTTCGCCATAGAAGACCTGCCCCATCGCGGATACGGGCGCCTGCCTGACATCTGGCTGCCTGAAATCAGGCTGTCTGACATCAAGCTGTCTGGCGTCCGGCTGTGGAGCGATACGGCGGTCTGCCGCCTGGCGTTCGATGAGTTGACGGTCTGCGGCCGGTCGCTCCGGAAGGGACCGCTCAGCGCTTGGGCGTGCGGCAAGGGCGGTATCGGACCGGGGCTCGGTAACGATCGCCTGCACCGGCGGCTGGGCAGCCGAGGCAATCCGGCTTTCGATGACGACATCTGTCGGTCCGCCGATCATGATCAGATGTTCGACATCGTCGCGCCGCACCAGGACGAGCCGCCTGCGCGTATCGATCGCGGCGGCATCCAGCACGGCAAGCCGCGGTTGGCGGTTCTTGCCGCCGCGGATAAAGGGCGAGGACGGACGGTTGCGGATGAACCAGAACACGGCCACAAGGCACAGCAAGCCGAGGGCAACGGCACCTGCGGCAATGATGAAACGGCTACCGTTGTTGCCAACGATATCTTCGATCATATGCGATACTCCTTCGTGAACGCGTGTCCTGTGCTCATTTGACGGCTTTTTTCAGACTGATACAAGCTGTGATGAGTATCGTGACGGTTTTGTCCAATTGTGTTTGTCCTATCGCCAATCTAGTGCGGTTTCCACCATCGGCGAGACCTTGCGGGACATTCTCTGTGAATTCAGGGCAATGGCGCTCAAACAGATGCTTTCTGCTCTTCCCTGCGGCTGTTAAAGATGATTCTTGCTTGGTGTTTCGCGGTCCGCCGGCGCGGGCGCAAGATTCGCCGCCGGGTGCCGCTGAGCTGAGCATGAAGACCCAACCCGCGCGTTCATTCCGGGCGCGCATGGCAGGCCGGACGCGCATGGCAGGGTCGAAAAACGAGGGCCTTATGACGAAATTGCGGCAGGCAGGTGACTATCACATGCCGATTGTAGACCGTGGAACGCGGCCCGGAACGGTGCTGCGGATCATTCTGCTCGCGCTCGTTTTAACTGCGTCAGCCGTCGCCTTCGTCATTTTCAAGAACCAGCTGGGAAACCAGATCGTGCTGGGCATTCTCGGCGTGCTGGCCATGGTCGGGATTTTCTTTCTGGTGTCCTCGGTCATCGGCTTCATCGAGGTCATGCCGCAATCGCGTCCGGACGAGCTGGCGCGCGCCTTCCTCGACGGCCATCAGGACGGCACGCTGGTCACCGATCGCAAGGGCCGGATCATCTACGCCAATGCTGCCTATGGTGCGCTGACCGGCGCCACCAAGGCGACGGAAATCCAGTCGCTCGAAACCATCCTGTCGCGCAACCGCGAAGCCACGGAAGCGATCTACCGGCTGACAAACGGTCTGCACGAAGGCAAGGCCGGTCATGAGGAATTCAGGCTTTTGAAGCCGCTGCGCTCGGGCGGCGGCTCGGCCGGGTCCGGCGCGCACTGGTTTCGTCTGAAGGCGCGCGTGCTGCCGCTCGAGGATGGCGAACGCAATCCCTATTATATCTGGCAGATTTCCGACATCACCTCGGAGCGTGACGACCAGGAGCGCTTTTTCAAGGAATTGCAGAACGCTATCGACTATCTCGACCACGCCCCGGCCGGCTTCTTTTCGGCCGGAAAGAAGGGCGAGATTTTCTATGTCAACGCCACATTGGCCGACTGGCTGGGGCTGGATCTCACCAAGTTCCAGCCGGGATCGATGACGATCGCCGATCTGGTGGCCGGCGAGGGGCTGGCGCTCGTCCAGTCGGTGCAGGCCGAGCCGGGATTGAAAAAGACCAAGACGCTCGATCTCGACCTGCGCAAGGCCAATGGCCAGAGTTTTGCCGTGCGCATGGTGCATCGGGTATCTTCCGCCCGCGATGGCGCGCCTGGCGAAAGCCGCACGATTGTCCTTGCCCGCTCCAACGACGATGAAAGCGACCAGTCGGCATCGATCGCTGCTATGCGCTTTACCCGCTTCTTCAACAATACGCCGATGGCGATTGCCTCCGTCGATGGCGATGGCCGGATCTTGCGCACCAACGCACCGTTTCTCAAGCTCTTTTCCGCCGTCGTCTCGCAGGATGACATGGAACATGGCGCATTGCTGGAAGCCTTCGTGCACGCGACCGACCAGGCGCGGCTGCGCGCGGCTCTCGATGCGGCCAAGGACCGGCAGGGTGATATTGCCCCGATCGATTCGCTGCACCCGACCGACGAGGCCCGGCATTTCCGCTTCTACGTGAATGCGGTCATCGACCAGAGCGACCAAGCACCGGAAGAGGCCGCGATCGTCTATGCCGTTGAAATTACCGAGCAAAAGGCGCTCGAAACCCAGATGGCGCAGACGCAGAAGATGAATGCCGTCGGCACGCTCGCGGGTGGCATCGCGCATGACTTCAACAATGTGCTGACGGCAATCCTGCTTTCCTCGGACCACCTGCTGTTGTCGGCACGTCCGTCGGATGCGAGCTTTGCCGACCTGATGGAAATCAAGCGCAACGCCAATCGCGCAGCCGTATTGGTGCGCCAGCTTCTCGCTTTCTCGCGCAAGCAGACGATGCGGCCGACCGTTCTGTCGATGACCGATGTGGTCGGAGACCTGCGCATGCTGGTCGACCGGATGACTGGAACCAATGTGAAGCTCGAGGTCGATTACGGCCGCGATCTCTGGCCGGTGCGCACGGATCTTGGCCAGTTCGAGCAGGTCGTGCTCAATCTGGCCGTCAATGCGCGCGACGCCATGCCGAATGGCGGCGTGATCACGCTGCGCACCCGCAATCTGCCGGCCGCCGAAGTCGCAGCCTTTAACCTGCGCGAGCTTCCCGAAGAAGACTATGTGGTGGTCGAGGTCGCCGATCAGGGGACGGGCATACCGCCTGAAATTCTCGACAAGATTTTCGAGCCTTTCTTCACCACCAAGGAAGTCGGCAAGGGAACCGGCCTTGGCCTGTCGATGGTCTATGGCATCATCAAGCAGTCCGGCGGCTATATCTATCCCGAATCCGAAGTCGGCAAGGGCACGACATTCCGCATCCTTCTGCCGCGCTATATCGAGGAGGCGCCTTTGCCGGGCGAGGCCGGCGAGGCGCAGGCTGCGGCGGCGCTCGCTGCAAAGGTTCCGGTCAAGCCGGAACCGACGGATCTGACTGGAAATTCGGCCGTGGTTCTTCTGGTGGAAGACGAGGAGGCCGTGCGCCGGGGCGGCAAGCGCATGCTGGAAACCCGTGGCTACACGGTGCACGAGGCCGGTTCCGGCGTCGAAGCCCTTGAGGTCATGAAGGAACTGAACGGCGCCGTCGATATCGTCGTGTCCGACGTCGTCATGCCGGAAATGGATGGTCCGACCCTGCTCAAGGAAATCCGCAAGAGCTATCCGGACCTGAAATTCATCTTCGTCTCCGGCTATGCCGAGGATGCTTTTGCGCGAAACCTGCCGGCCGACGCGAAGTTCGGCTTCCTGCCCAAGCCGTTCTCGTTGAAGCAACTGGCCGTTGCCGTTCGCGAAATGCTCGATAGTTGACCGGAAATCACCGTTCGCAGCCGGGTCCAAGCGCGTCCGTTAACCTGTTGCGGCCCGCGCATTAACCGTTCGCAACGATAGTTTTCGCTGGATGCCAGCCGTCGTAAAAAGGTCCGTTTCGCGATTGCATTTGCGCAGGTCAGCGCTGTCTGTCCGTTTGGGAGGTTTCTCTTGATTGGGTGCAGCGCTCCATCTCCAAACCAGGCGAGCGCACGAATGACGTCAAAGCTAAGGGTTGCAGTTCTTTTTGGCGGCCGTTCCGCCGAACATGATGTGTCCGTTCTGTCGGCGCGTAATGTCTTCAAGGCGCTTGACCCTGAAAAATACGATGCCGTACCCATCCTAATCGACCGCCAGGGCACATGGCTGCTGCAGGAATTGCAGGATGGCGCCTTGCCGGAGCTGCTGAATACGGTGAAGACGACCGCTTGCCTGTTGCCGGGTGGGCGTGGCCGCCTTCTGGCTATTCCCGAGGACGCAACGATCCGCGAATTGCCGCCGGTCGATATCGTGTTTCCCGTCTTGCACGGTCCGCACGGCGAGGATGGCTCGGTGCAGGGGCTTGCCGAAACCGCGATGGTGCCATTTGCCGGCTGCGGCATCCTGGGTTCTGCCACCGCCATCGACAAGGATGTTGCCAAACGCCTGCTCAACGAAGCCGGATTGCCGGTGGCACGTTCGCTGACCTTCCATCAGGGGGACACTTCATCCTTCGACGATGCCGTGGCGGCGCTAGGAAAAACGGTGTTCGTCAAGCCGGCCCGGCAGGGGTCGTCGGTTGGCGTCAGCAAGGCGCGGACGGCAGGCGAGTTTGATGCCGCAGTCGCTGAAGGCTTCCGCCACGACCGGAAAATCCTTGTCGAAGAATTCATCAACGGTCGGGAGATCGAGTGCAGCATTCTGGAAGAGGCAGACGGTACGCTGATCACCTCGCTTCCCGGAGAGATCATACCCGCCGGCAGCCACGGCTTTTACAGCTATGATGCCAAATATATCGACCCGGACGGCGCCGTTCTCAGCATTCCCGCGCAACTGCCTGAAGAGGTCGCTGAAAACCTGCGCACCATGGCGCAAAAGGCGTTCCGGGCTCTCGGCTGTGACGGCATGGCGCGCATCGATTTTTTTGTGCGCCCTGACATGAGCGCCGTTATTAACGAGGTCAACACGATCCCCGGTTTTACCGATATCAGCATGTATGCCAAAGCGCTTGCGGCCAGCGGCATTGCCTATGCCGATATCATCGATCGGCTGATCGCGCATGGGCTCGCGCGCGCCGAGCGGCAGGGTTGACCGGACGGGGGCTGGAAGTCAGCCCCCGTGTTGTCGCGACGGTTCTTCAGACCAGCGCAACCGCAATCTCGGCGGCGAGCCGGGCATTGTTTTCGACCAGCGCGATATTGGTCTCCAGGCTTCGGCCATCGGTCAGGCCGAAAATGCTGTCGAGCAGGTAGGGCGTGACTTTCTTGCCGGAAATTTCGTCGCGCTCGGCATTGTCGAGCGCCCGGGTGATGTAGATTTCCATTTCGTCGCGCGGGATTTCGTTGGCCTGCGGGACCGGATTGGCAATCAGCATGCCGCCATCGACGCCCAGCAGATCGCGCATCCGCTGGAAATTGGCGATGGCCGCCGGGCTGTTGAGCATAAGCGGGCTCTTCAGGCCGCTGTCGCGCGACCAGAAGGCCGGGAAGATGTCGCTGTCATAGGTGACGACCGGGACGCCACGTGTTTCCAGCACTTCCAAAGTCTTGGGAATGTCGAGGATGGCCTTTGCGCCGGCGCAGACGACGATGACGCCGGTGCGTGCCAGTTCGTCGAGATCGGCGGAGATATCAAAGCTCTCCTCGGCCTTGCGGTGCACACCGCCGATACCGCCGGTGGCAAACACGCGGATACCGGCGCGGGAGGCGGCGATCATGGTCGCGGCAACCGTGGTGGCGCCGGTGCGGCGCTCGGCGATGGCAAAGGCGAGATCGGCACGCGACAGCTTCATGGCGCCTTGCGTTTGCGCCAGCGCTTCCAGCTGGGCATCTTCAAGACCGATATGCAGGACGCCGTCGATGACGGCGATGGTGGCCGGGACAGCACCTTCCTCGCGGATGATCGCCTCGACGCTACGCGCCATGTTGAGATTGCCGGGGAAGGGCATGCCATGGGTGATGATGGTCGATTCCAGCGCGACGACTGCCGCGCCGCGGGCCTTGGCGGCCGCGACTTCGCTGGAATATTCCATCGGCAGAAGGGGGGAGAAGGGCTTGGTCATCGCGGATCCTTTTTGGCTTTTTAAGGCGCGTTCATGACAGGATTTCGGCTGGTGGCACAAGTCGAATTGCTTCGTCGAGCGCGGCCCGCGACATTTTTTCCGAGACGGCGAGCGGTGAACGCACGGTGATCCCGGCAGCCGCGACGCCGGAGCGGAGGCAGAGATCAAGCGATTCGCCCGCCACAAACGCCGCCAGAAACCCCGCCGCAAGCGAATCGCCTGCACCGGTGACGTCGCTGAGGGCATCCAGTTGCGGCGGCGCCACCGTGACGATTTTACCGTTGTGAAAGGCAATCGCCGGCTGGCCGCCACGGGTGATGACGCCGCCGGAAAGGCCCACATCCTGTAAAAGGGCAGGCCATTCAACAGCGTCCGCGCTGTCGCGGCCCGTCAATGCGCGCGCTTCCGCTTCGTTCATGAACAGAAAGGTGAGGCCGGAGAGGCTTTTCACCAGCCGTCCGACTTTTGCCGGCGAAATGGCGATGGCCGCGACCGGTTTTGATTCGTCGGCAGCGCGGCTGACCAGCGCCGCCAGCGTCTCTTCCGGCAAGTTGGCGTCCGTGACGATCAGGTCGCTTGCGGAAATGATCTCGCGCATGGCCCTTTGTTGCAATCGTCTTGGGGAAAACAGCCGGTAAAGCTCCATATCGGCGAGCGCGATGACCAGATTGCCGTCGTTTTCCAGAATGGCCGTGTAGCTCGGCGTCTTGCGATCAAGGAAAATGAAGGGGCAATCGATCACGCCGGCCTCGATCGCGGCAAGTGCGACCGTTTCGCCTGCGGCATCGCCGCCGCGCGGGCTGATCATGCGAACGTTGAGGCTAAGCCGCGCCAGGTTGCGGGCTGCATTAAACCCGCCGCCGCCGGCCTCTTCGAACCAGCTGCCGGGATTGCTCGATCCGGGAACGGTGGTGCCGAAGATTCTGGCCCGGCGGTCGATATGCGCGCCGCCGAAAATGGAAACCTGTCTGCCTGTCATGCGTTTTCCTGTGTGCCGGTCCATGTGCCAGTCGAGGGCGATTCGCACCGCCCTGATGCTGATATGCTTTTTGTTTCAGTCATTTCCACCATCACAAAAACCGTGGAACAAGAAAGGAACACGCCTCCGTTTCTGTTGATGATTCAAGTCGATAGATAGGTCTTGCGAAATGAGAACAAAAAGTGTACATAGCTTTCAACGGCAGCTTCATTGCCTCGGCAGGCTCCATAACCTAAAGGTGGATCACATGGCACAAAACTCTTTGCGGCTTGTAGAGGACAAATCGGTGGATAAAAGCAAGGCACTTGAAGCGGCACTCTCCCAGATCGAACGCTCGTTCGGCAAGGGATCGATCATGAAGCTCGGTGGAAAAGACAGCATTGTCGAAATCGAAACCGTTTCGACGGGATCGCTCAGCCTCGATATCGCGCTGGGAATCGGTGGATTGCCCAAGGGGCGCGTGATCGAAATCTATGGACCGGAAAGCTCCGGCAAGACGACGCTGGCGTTGCAGACCATTGCCGAAGCCCAGAAGAAGGGTGGCATCTGCGCCTTCGTCGATGCGGAACATGCGCTGGATCCGGTCTATGCCCGCAAGCTCGGCGTCGATCTTGAAAATCTCCTGATCTCGCAGCCGGACACCGGCGAGCAGGCTCTGGAAATCACCGATACGCTGGTGCGCTCCGGCGCCATCGACGTTCTCGTCATCGATTCGGTCGCAGCCCTGGTGCCACGCGCTGAAATCGAGGGCGAAATGGGCGACAGCCTTCCCGGCCTCCAGGCCCGCCTGATGAGCCAGGCGCTGCGCAAGCTGACCGCGTCGATCTCCAAGTCGAACTGCATGGTCATCTTCATCAACCAGATCCGCATGAAGATCGGCGTCATGTTCGGTTCGCCGGAAACGACGACAGGCGGCAACGCCCTGAAATTCTACGCCTCCGTCCGCCTCGACATCCGCCGCATCGGTGCCGTCAAGGAACGCGAAGAGGTCATTGGCAACCAGACGCGCGTCAAGGTCGTCAAGAACAAGATGGCACCGCCCTTCAAGCAGGTCGAGTTCGACATCATGTATGGCGAGGGCGTCTCCAAGACCGGCGAACTGGTCGATCTCGGCGTCAAGGCCGGGATTGTCGAGAAGTCGGGCGCCTGGTTCTCCTATAACAGCCAGCGCCTTGGCCAGGGCCGCGAGAATGCCAAGTCATTCCTGCGCGATAATCCCGATACGGCCAAGGAAATCGAACTGTCGCTGCGCCAGAATGCCGGCCTGATTGCTGAAAAGTTCCTGGAAAACGGCGGCCCGGAAGCCCAGGATGACGAAGACGATGCCGCTTTGGCGTAAGATCCTCTGATTTTCGACCTGATGTCTGCCGGCCGCTCCCACCAGAGCGGCCGGTTTTCTTTTGCCGTCTGGACAGGGATTGGCCCGGACGATAAAAGCCTGTGTTCCAATGGGGCGGCGAAGGATCGGCGGATGTCCGGTGGTCCGCGATTTTCAAAAGTTTTCCGGTTCGCGGTTTAGCCAAGCAGGCTGCGGACGGTCCGATGCAAGAGATAAGGGCGCAATATGAGCGGCGTGAATGAAATCCGGTCGACGTTCCTCGACTACTTCAAGAAGAACGGCCATGAGGTTGTGTCGTCGAGCCCGCTGGTTCCGCGCAACGACCCGACCCTGATGTTCACCAATGCCGGCATGGTGCAGTTCAAGAATGTTTTTACAGGCCTTGAGCAGCGGCCTTATTCGACGGCTGCGACCGCGCAGAAATGTGTGCGCGCCGGCGGCAAGCACAATGACCTCGATAATGTCGGTTACACCGCGCGCCATCATACCTTCTTCGAAATGCTCGGCAATTTCTCCTTTGGCGACTATTTCAAGGAGCGGGCGATCGAGCTTGCCTGGAACCTGATCACCAAGGATTTCGGCATCGATGCCAAGCGCCTGCTGGTCACCGTCTATCACACCGATGACGAGGCCTTTGGCCTGTGGAAGAAGATCGCCGGCCTGTCTGACGACCGGATCATCCGCATCCCGACCTCTGACAATTTCTGGGCGATGGGCGATACCGGCCCGTGCGGTCCTTGCTCGGAAATCTTCTACGATCACGGCGATCACATCTGGGGCGGACCTCCCGGCTCCAAGGACGAAGACGGTGACCGGTTCATCGAGATCTGGAACCTCGTCTTCATGCAGTATGAGCAGATCACCAAGGAAGAACGCGTCGACCTGCCGCGTCCTTCGATCGATACCGGCATGGGCCTCGAGCGCGTCGCGGCTCTGCTGCAGGGCAAGCATGACAATTATGATATCGACCTGTTTCGCGCCCTAATCGCAGCCTCGGAAGAGGCAACCGGCGTCAAGGCCGAAGGCGACCGCCGCGCCAGCCACCGCGTCATTGCCGACCATCTGCGCGCATCCGCCTTTCTAATCGCTGATGGCGTCCTGCCGTCGAACGAAGGCCGCGGCTATGTGCTGCGCCGCATCATGCGCCGTGCCATGCGCCACGCGCAGCTGCTCGGCGCTCGCGATCCGCTGATGTGGCGGCTGTTGCCGGCCCTGATTGGCCAGATGGGCCGCGCCTATCCGGAACTCATCCGGGCGGAATCGCTGATTTCGGAAACCCTGAAGCTGGAAGAAACCCGTTTCCGCAAGACGCTGGAACGTGGCCTCGGCCTCCTGTCGGACGCAACGACCGATCTCGTCGAGGGCGATCAGCTGAACGGCGACACCGCGTTCAAGCTCTATGATACGTTTGGTTTTCCGCTCGACCTAACGCAGGACGCGTTGCGTGCCCGCGGCATCGGCGTCGATACCGACGCGTTTTCGGCCGCCATGCAGCGCCAGAAGGCGGAAGCCCGCGCGTCCTGGTCCGGTTCCGGCGACAAGGCGACGGAAACCATCTGGTACGAGCTCAAGGACAAGCTCGGTGCCACCGAATTCCTCGGCTACGACACGGAGACCGCCGAAGGCGTCGTGCAGGCGATCGTGCGCGACGGCAAGGCGCTGGAAAGCGCATCGAAGGGCGAGACCGTGCAGCTGGTGCTGAACCAGACGCCGTTTTACGGCGAATCCGGCGGCCAGATGGGCGATACCGGCGTCATCTCCACCGATCATGCCAAGCTGACGGTGACCGACGTGCAAAAGCGCGGCGAGGGGTTGTTCGTGCATTCCTGCATCGTTGACGATGGCACGGTCAAGCTCGGCGATACGGCCGCACTCACCGTCGATCACGCCCGCCGCTCGCGCCTGCGCGCCAACCATTCCGCCACCCATCTGCTGCATGAGGCGCTGCGTGAGGTGCTCGGAACCCATGTGGCCCAGAAGGGTTCGCTGGTTGCGCCCGAGCGCCTGCGGTTCGACGTGTCGCATCCCAAGCCCATGTCGGCTGAGGAGTTGAAGATCGTCGAGGACATGGCCAATGAGATCATCGTTCAGAACAGCCCGGTGACGACGCGGCTGATGAGCGTCGATGACGCGATTGCCGAGGGCGCGATGGCGCTGTTCGGCGAGAAATATGGCGATGAGGTGCGCGTCGTGTCGATGGGGCAGGGCATCCATGGCGCCAAGGCCAACCGGCCCTATTCGGTCGAGCTGTGCGGCGGCACCCATGTCGGCGCAACCGGCGAGATCGGCCTCGTGCGCATTGTCGGCGAAAGTGCCGTTGGTGCCGGCGTCCGCCGTTTGGAAGCGCTGACCGGCGTTTCGGCGCTTGCCTATCTCAACGAGCAGGACGAGCGGGTCAAGACGCTGGCCACGACCTTGAAGGTTCAGCCGGCCGAGGTTTTGACCCGTGTCGAGGCGCTTGTGGACGAGCGCCGCAAGCTGGAGCGCGAGTTGAATGAGGCCAAGAAAAAGCTGGCGCTCGGTGGCGGCGATGCCGGTGGTGCGGCCGATCAGGTCCAGGAAATCGGCGGCGTGAAATTCCTCGGCAAGGTGGTCACCGGCGTCGAGCCGAAGGACTTGAAGAGTTTGGCTGATGACGGCAAGACCAGCCTCGGCTCCGGCGTCGTCACCTTCGTCGGCGTTTCCGAAGACGGCAAGGCGAGCGCCGTGGTTGCGGTGACCGACGACCTGACCGCGCGGTTCAGCGCTGTCGATCTGGTGCGCATTGCGTCAGCCGCTCTCGGCGGCAAGGGCGGCGGCGGCCGTGCCGACATGGCGCAGGCCGGCGGTCCGGATGGCGCAAAGGCCGCGCAAGCCATCGAAGCCGTCGGTGCAGCACTGGCCGGTTGATTCCGGCTGGCATCGCAATGTGATCTTTGAAAACCGGGCTGAAATGTCCGGTTTTTTTGTGTTCGATAGCTTTTTCCCGTGTTGAAATCGGCGCGGCCAAGTCCGCAGGATTTGTCAAATCCGGATGTGGTTCTGTCTGGTTGTTCGGATTGCGAGAGGTACGGCATGAAGGAGGCAAGCATCTGGGCCGCGTATGAGCAGCGTCTGCAGCGCGTATCGGCCTATATCTACGATCATCTGGATGAAGAGCTCGATCTTGACCGGCTTGCGGACATTGCCTGTCTGTCGCCGCATCACTGGCACCGGATTTACCGGGCCGTGCACGGCGAGACGCTGGCGGCGACCGTCAAGCGGTTGCGGCTGCACCGGGCGGCGGGTGATCTGGTGCGCACCACTCTTTCTGTCGATGTAATCGCAAGGCGGGCCGGTTATCCCAATCTCCAATCCTTTACCAGGATTTTCAAATCGGTGTTCGGCATGCCGCCGGCCCGTTACCGGAGAGAGGGGAGCCATACGGTCTTTCAATCGCCAAATGGCAAAGGATTTGACGCCATGTATTCTGTTACGACGAAAACGATTGCCCCGCGCGCGCTGGCCGGGGTCAGCCATACCGGCTCCTATATGGGCATAGGCCTGGCTTTCGAAACGCTTGGCGGCACGCTGCAGGCGCGCGGGCTCTATAGGCCAGAGATGAGGATGGTCGGCCTCTATCTGGATGATCCGGATCTGGTGCCGGAGGACAAGCTGCGGTCGTTCGCCTGTGTGACGGAGGGCCAGCATGTGTCGGCAGACGCGCCGCTGGTCCATCAGCATCTGGATGGCGGAGAATATGCGGTCCTGCGTCACAAGGGGCCTTACGCCGATATGCACAAAGCCTATCAATGGCTCTATGGCGAATGGCTGCCGAAGTCGGGCCGGGACGTGCGCGATAGCGTGATGTTCGAGGAATATATCAATAACCCGCGCGAGGCCGCGCCGACAGAGCTGTTGACGGACATTTATCTGCCGTTGAAATAGCGGCTGAACGGACCCCGCAGTGCAATCGCGACGCCGGGTTCGTTGTTGTTATGAGCTGGCTAAGGAAGTTTTAACGGACGCGGCGCCGAGACTAGTTTTCCAGCACGCCCCAATACACCAGCCCCTCCAACACACCATCGGCGATCAGGCCTTGAGCGCCGTAGATGTCCGGCCGGTCCTCGGCAATCGCCTTCAATTCGGGAAGAGCATTGGCAACAACAATGCCGCGCACGCCCGGCAGTTCGAACATGCTGCGATCATTGTTGGTATCGCCAGCCACCACGACATCGTCATGGGACAGGCCGAGCTGGCGGCAGAGCCATGTCAGGGCTGCCCCCTTGTCGACACCGTCTGGGAGGATGTCGAGATCGCGGTTGCTGGAATAGACAAGGCGTGCGGCAATACCCGCGCTTGCCAGCCGTTCCTCTATCCCGGCCAGGGTGACCGTGTCGGCATCGCGCAGATACCAGCTGGATTTCTGCGCATGCTGGTAGACGTCCGGTTGGACGGCGAGGCCGGGAATGCCGGCCAGGGCCTTGGCAATTCTACTGCGGTCGAAACCGGCGCCGATGGAGCTGGAATAGGCGGCGCCGTGGGAGGGTTCTTTTTCATTGTCGAGCATGGTGCCGACGCCGCCGATATAGATATCTGGTCTCGGGAGAGCCGTGGTCGCGATAAAGGCCTTCTGGTCCTCGATCAGGCGGCCGCTGTTGAGGACCAGAAGTGGGCGTACGTCCGGGCGTAGGCTTTGCCAAGCCGCGCTAAACCGCGCCTCCGCGTCTCTGTGTCCTGCCAGCGTGCCATCGATATCGCTGCAGAACAGCCGGACGCGCCTCAATCTCCGTCCGTCCATGGTTCGGCCCATTCGTTGTCATCCATCGCCTGCGGCATCGGCCGTCCTTCAACAACGCCGATGAGTTGCTGCGCGATGCCGGTCCAGGTGAAAAGGCTGCGCGCCTTGTGCGCGCCCATGCGCGACAGGCGGCCATAGAGCCGCTCGTGTTTCAGCGGCTTCATCATGGTGATGCCGAGATCATATTTGTCGAAGGGATCGGCAAACAGCGCGTGGCGGCCATAGCTGACGGCACGGAAAAGGCCGCCATGAACCGTGATGATGGTTGGGGTGCCGCTGGCCATGGCCTCAATAGCGGTCATGCCGAACGGCTCATAGCGGCTGGACAGTACGAAAATATCGGCGGCGCGGTAGAAGTCGGGCAGATCGTCGTCGGCCACGAAGCCGGAAAATATCACCTTGCCGTTCAGCCCGAGGGCCTCAACGCGCTGTTTCAGCTCATCGAGAATGCCCGCTTCCTGCGGGTCCATGTTTTCGCCGCCGACTGCCAGATGCAGCCGCGCCTCCGGCTCGCGCTCGGCCAGAACCGAAAAACCGTCGATCAGCAGATCATAGCCCTTGTTGGTGGCAAGCCGGCCCATCGCCATCACCACCTTGCCCTCGAAACCGAAGCGCTGGCGGGCCATTTCGCGCGTTGCCCGCGATACCGGGAAGAAGCGGTTGTCGTCATAGCCGGGCGGGATCATGTGCACCCGGTCGCGCGGCAGATTGTAGTCGTTGACGAGCATTTCCACCTGGATCGGCGTCGTGGCAATGACCATGCTGCAGGAGCGGTAGATGATCAGTTCATGCTTGATGCGTTCGGAAAAGTTGAACTCCTTGTCGAATTCGGCGGCCTTGTCCGGATAATCCGTTTCCATCTGGCTCTTCTTCCACATGCCCAGCGAATGCGGCGTGTGGATATGGGTGACGGCCAGGGCTTCCGACAGGCGCTGTCCGGCAATACCGGCATCCCAGTAGTGGCTGTTGATCAGCGTATAGGTGAAATTGTTCTTGCGGATGAAGCGCACAGCGTTTTCGCACCATTCCATCAGATGCTTGTAGAGATATTCCTTGGGAATGAAGTCATCGCCGCCACAGGGGATGCGGATGACGCGGACGCGGTCATCGACTTCGTCGAACTCCGGCTGATCCTCGAACCGCCGTGTATAGATATCGACCTGATGGCCGAGAAGGGCGAGCTTGCGGGCAAGTTCGATGACGTAAACGACCTGGCCACCGGTATCGGCGGCACCGAGCGGTGGTTCGGCCGCAACATATCCATGCGTCGACACCAGCGCGATGCGGGGAAGGTGGCTCTTATCGGGGGAACTGGTCATGCGATCACAATTCTTTTGGAAGGAGGGTGCGTGCAGTGCAGCATGCGAAAGGGTTCACTTCGCGAACGGTCGGGCGCCGGAAAGGTTCCAATAATTCTGCCCAGGATTGTGTTTTGCGCCGTGTTCCACACTTGAAAATCCGGACGAGATAGGCCTTCATCCTTTGGAAATTCAATTGCGGGTTTAGGTGAAGGGCCTGACATGTATTTAAGGGAGAATGCGATGACGCAGACTGCAATCGTGGTTCACCGATCGAAGTCAAAAATGATCCGCCTGTTTCTCGGCGCGCTGGTATTCGTTGCGCTGGGCGCTCTCATTACGAAAGTCATTTATGACGAACAGGGCGCCGGCGCTTTCCGCGTCTTCATCGGCCTTTTCACCATGCTGTTCTTCGGTGTGTTCGCCATTGCCGGGCTGGTCAAACTTCTCGACAAGCGGCCGGCGCTAGAGTTTTTAAACGAAGGTCTTCTTGCCCGCGATATCTCCGCCACTCCGATCCGCTGGGAGGATATCGAAGCGGCGCGGCTGCTCACCTATCGCCAGCGACCCGTTATCGAACTGATGCTGTCGCCGCTGGCCGAGCAAACACTGCCGTTTACCAAAACGGTGCGGTTTACGCGCGAGAGCAATCGCGGGCTGGGTTTTCAAGGTGTTTGCCTGAACGCGGCCGAATTGGATATCCCGCCGGACACACTCATCGAGATGATCGCCGAATGGGCGCTGCGGGCTCAGCCTGCCGTCACAGCCCGTCCCGGGCAGCCATAAAAAAAGACCCGGCGCTGTGGCCGGGTCTTCATATCAGTCACAAA
Source organism: Pararhizobium qamdonense (assembly GCF_029277445.1). Taxonomy (NCBI): domain Bacteria; kingdom Pseudomonadati; phylum Pseudomonadota; class Alphaproteobacteria; order Hyphomicrobiales; family Rhizobiaceae; genus Pararhizobium; species Pararhizobium qamdonense. Next base: position 2,572,920 of record NZ_CP119566.1, read on the forward strand.
GGCTGAATTAAGCAGCCATTGCCTTCTTCAGGTTCTCGTCGATCTTGTCGAGGAAGCCGGTGGTGGAGAGCCAGGGCTGGTCGGGGCCGATCAGCAGCGCCAGGTCCTTGGTCATGAAGCCGGCCTCGACGGTATCGACGCAGACCTTTTCCAGCGTGTCGGCAAAGCGTGCCAGCTCGGCATTGCTGTCGAGCTTGGCGCGGTGGGCAAGGCCACGGGTCCAGGCGAAGATCGAGGCGATCGAGTTGGTCGAGGTTTCCTCGCCCTTCTGGTGCTGGCGGTAGTGACGCGTCACCGTGCCGTGGGCGGCTTCGGCTTCGACCGTCTGGCCATCCGGCGTCATAAGGACGGAGGTCATCAGGCCAAGCGACCCAAACCCTTGCGCGACGATATCGGACTGGACGTCGCCGTCATAGTTCTTGCAGGCCCAGACATAACCGCCCGACCATTTCAGCGCCGAGGCGACCATGTCGTCGATCAGGCGGTGTTCGTACCAGATCTTGGCTTCCTTGAACTTGTCGGCAAATTCGGCGTCGAAGACCTGCTGGAAGATATCCTTGAAGCGGCCGTCATAGATCTTGAGGATGGTGTTCTTGGTCGACAGATAGACGGGAACGCCGCGCTGCAGGCCGTAGTTCAGCGAGGCGCGGGCGAAATCGGTGATGGATTCGTCGAGATTGTACATGCCCATGGCAACGCCGGCGGCCGGTGCGTCATAGACTTCATGCTCGATTTCGGTGCCATCCTCGCCGACGAACTTCATCGACAGCTTGCCCTTGCCGGGGAACTTGAAATCGGTGGCGCGGTACTGGTCGCCGAAGGCATGACGGCCGACGATGATCGGCTTGGTCCAGCCGGGAACGAGGCGCGGCACGTTCTTGCAGATGATCGGCTCGCGGAAGATGACGCCGCCCAGGATGTTGCGGATCGTGCCGTTCGGCGATTTCCACATCTTCTTCAGGCCGAATTCCTCGACGCGCTGCTCGTCTGGCGTGATGGTGGCGCATTTGACGCCGACGCCGTGCTTCTTGATCGCGTTGGCGCTATCGATCGTCACCTGATCGTTGGTCGCATCGCGGTTTTCCATGCCAAGGTCATAATATTCCAGATCGATATCCAGATAGGGATGGATCAGCTTTTCCTTGATGAACTGCCAGATGATGCGGGTCATCTCATCGCCGTCGAGCTCGACGACCGGATTGGCGACCTTGATCTTTGTCATGTTGCAAACCTCTGCTTGGGGGGTGGATGGAGAAGGGTTTGCGCCCCTATAGCATCCAGTTCACCACAGGCAAAGGTATACACGCGCGATTTGGCAGGTGTTTCCTGCTGATTGCAGAACCGGCGTTCAATGACCCCGCACAACGCGCGGGAAATCCGCCGCAGATGCCTATGCTGAGCGTTTGTCCTTACACACAAACGCGATCCGGCCTCGCTTCACGCATTGAAAATGGTTATGAGCAGCCGCATTGTTTGGCGGTGGCTGACCGGCCGCGCCTTTGAAACCGGGGATGGTCGATGAAACGGTTCATGCTTGTTGTTCTTGCCTGTGCGGCTTTTTCGACCGCGCAGGCCGCCGATCCGTCAGCCCCCGTCAACGAGATCATGCAGGAGGCGGTGAAGGGCTGGGCGGAGGAGGCGCAGGCGGGCGAAGACTATTTTTCGCCTGCACGGCTTGGCCGCATTTACAGCGAGGATTTCGCCAAGGCCTACCGCGAGGCGGCCAAATTTCCAGCCTATGAGGAAGGCGGTTCGCCCTTCGATTATGATGTGATCGTCAGCGGTCAGGACAGCTGCTCGATCAAGGATCTATCCGTGACACCAGGTGCGCCCGCCGACGGCAAGAGCGATGTGACCGTCACCTTCGACAATACCCATTGTTTTGGCGAGCGCCCTGCGGACTGGAAACCGAGCGAACTGCATTTCATCGTGATCGAGGAAGGCGGCAAGCCTGTCATCGACGATATCGTGCGCGCGGGGGATGCGGGCTCGCTCAAAAGCGAGTTGCAGGCGATTGCCAGCCAGGGTGCCAGCGATCCACAATAGTGCATTGCGGTCTGCGGCTTTCAAAATAAGCGCATCTGTGCGAGGAAGCGGCGAAACCGAGACATAGAGAACAGAGACGAAAGTACCGGCATGGCAGGAACCAATAGCGAGCGCGTGCTTCTCACCGAAGGCCCGGCGATCATTCTGGTGCATCCGCAGCTTGGCGAGAATATCGGCATGGTGGCGCGGGCCATGGCCAATTTCGGCCTGTCCGAGCTGCGGCTGGTCAGCCCGCGCGATGGCTGGCCGAGCGAAAAGGCCCGCTCTGCCGCAAGCCGCGCCGATCACGTCATCGATGCCGTCAAGGTCTACGAGACGGTGCCGGAAGCGATTGCCGACCTCAACTTCGTCTATGCGACGACGGCGCGTGACCGCTATGGCTACAAGCCGGTGCGTTCGCCGCTGGTGGCCGCCGAAACGTTGCGCCAGCGCTTCACGTTGGGGGAGGCGACCGGCATCCTGTTCGGGCGCGAGCGCACGGGGCTGACCAACGAAGAGGTGGCGCTGGCCGACGAGATCGTCACCTTTCCGGTCAACCCGGCTTTTGCCTCGCTGAATCTGGCGCAGGCGGTGCTGTTGATGTCCTATGAATGGCTGAAGACATCGATGGAATCACGCGAGCAAACCTCCTTCCAGGCCTTGCCGCAGAACCCGGCGACCAAGGACCAGCTGCAGGGCCTGTTCGACCATGTGGAGGAGGCGCTGGATGCGCGTGGCTACTTCCGGCCGGTCGCCAAAAAGCCGAAATTGATCGACAATTTGCGCGCAGTCCTGACCCGCCCCGGCTTTACCGAATCCGAAATCCGGCTGGTGCGCGGCATCGTCTCATCGCTCGATCGTTTCACCCGCGAGGCGCCGCGGGGTGCCGGAGCGCCGGAAAACTCGCGCGCAAACAAGGTTGACGATACCGGTGACGACAGCTGAGCTGAAGCCCATCCTCGTTTTCGACAGCGGCATCGGCGGGCTGACCGTGCTGCGCGAAGCGCGCGTGCTGATGCCGGAGCGGCATTTCATCTATGTCGCCGATGATGCCGGGTTTCCCTATGGCGGCTGGGAAGAGGAGGCGCTGAAGGCGCGCGTCATCTCGCTGTTTGCGACTTTGCTGACCCGGCATGATCCGGAAATCTGCATCATCGCCTGCAACACTGCCTTCACGCTGGTTGGTGCCGATCTGCGCGCCGCTTTCCCGGACATGCGTTTCGTCGGCACAGTGCCAGCGATCAAGCCGGCGGCGGAGCGCACGCGCTCGGGTCTCGTTTCGGTTCTGGCAACACCCGGCACCGTCAAGCGGGCCTACACGCGCGATCTCATCCAGTCCTTCGCCACCCAATGCCATGTCCGCCTCGTCGGCTCGGAAAATCTGGCGCGCATGGCGGAAGCCTATATTCGCGGCGAAGCGATCGACGATGCGGCGGTGCTTTCCGAGATCGCGCAATGTTTCGTCGAAAAGGATGGCCGCAAGACCGATATCGTCGTTTTGGCCTGCACGCATTATCCATTCATGGCCAATGTCTTTCGCCGCCTGGCACCCTGGCCGGTGGACTGGCTCGACCCGGCCGAGGCGATTGCCCGGCGCGCCCGCAGCCTCGTACCGCTGCCGGATGGATTTGAGCCGCTGAACGGCATCGATCCGGCGATCTTCACATCCGGGCGTCCGGATTTTACCACGCGCCGGTTGCTGCAGGGGTTTGGGCTGACTGTGCAAAGCCCCTGAGAATCTTTCGATCGCTTATTTTGAAATCGAAGATTTCCACGGTCTTGAACATAGAAATTTGCCACTATCTCTCTTTTCGCCGTGCAACTTCTGGTATGGTCTTTTCGTGTTTATCGGCGAGTGGAAAGTCTATATGTCAGCAATCAGCCACATCACGTTTGGAACGAACGATAAGGCGCGGTCCGCAAAATTCTATGATGCAGTTCTAGGTGCAATAGGCTTTTCTCGGTTGCCCAAGCCTGCGGAAAAACCATTGGCCTATGAGAAAAATGGTCAGATGCCGATTATCTACATCTACACCCCGGAAGACGGCCGTCCCGCGACATGGGGAAACGGGACGCATGTTGCATTTGTTGCCGAGACCAGAGCACAGGTTCATGCGTTTCACGCGTTGGCGCTGACATTGGGAGGCATAAACGAAGGCGCCCCTGGGCCGCGCATGTCTTATGGACCCAACTATTATGCGGCGTATATCCGCGACCCCGATGGAAACAAGCTGCAGGCTGTCTGTTACGCCGGGGATTGAACGATACAATGAGCGCTTTTGCCTTACGCCGGGCAGCGAGACGGCACGACATCCGTCTTAGCTGTGGGTTTCTGTTGCGCTGGCGCGCAAAACAGCGGAGATGGTGCTAAGCCCTTTGGCTTGCGGGTTCGTGGCGGCGCATCCGGCATGGCAGTTTGAACGAGGTGGATATGAAAGTCGGCATCGATATGGGGACGGCGTCTAATGGCGCATCCGTTCCGCTCGATATCGAGGAGCTTCTGGCGACGCGTCTTCTGGTGCAGGGCAATTCCGGTTCTGGAAAGTCGCATCTGCTGCGCCGTTTGCTGGAACAGTCCGCGCCCTGGGTGCAACAATGCATCATCGATCCGGAAGGCGATTTCGTGACACTGGCCGACAAGTTCGGCCATGTGGTCATCGAGGGCGAGCGCACGGAGGCCGAGCTGATCGGCATTGCCAGCCGTATCCGTCAGCACCGGGTATCCTGCGTCCTGTCGCTGGAGGGGCTGGATATCGAGCAGCAGATGCGCAGCGCCGGCATCTTCCTCAACGCCATGTTCGATGCCGATCGCGATTACTGGTATCCGGTGCTCGTCGTTGTCGATGAAGCCCAGATGTTTGCGCCATCGGTTGCCGGCGACGTTTCGGAAGAGGCGCGCAAGATTTCGCTGGGTGCCATGACCAACTTGATGTGCCGGGGCCGTAAACGCGGCCTGGCTGGCGTCATCGCCACGCAGCGTCTGGCCAAGCTTGCCAAGAACGTTGCCGCTGAAGCCTCGAATTTCCTGATGGGCCGCACCTTTCTCGATATCGACATGGCGCGCGCCGCCGATCTGCTCGGCATGGACCGCCGCACCGCCGAGATGTTCCGCGATCTGAAGCGCGGCTCGTTCGTGGCGCTCGGCCCGGCTCTGTCGCGGCGTCCGCTGCCGGTGACGATCGGCAATGTCGAGACGTCGGCCCGCTCCACCAGCCCGAAACTGACGCCTTTGCCGCAAGCGGTTCCCGATGTCGAAGACCTGATCTTCACGCCGGACCCGGATGAACTGATCCGGCCGATCGTGCGCCGTGCAAGCGCCCAGCCTCGGCCCGCCACGGATATTCTCGCCGAACTGTCCCGGCCGCGCCCGGAACCGGCCGGTCTTGCAGAGCCCAAGGCGCCGGTACCGGAAATGCCGGTTCTGGAGCGCGAGGCGCTGCTGGACGGATTGCTGTCCGAAATTCTCGAAAATCCCGATGCGGCGTTTCGCGCCGATGCCGAGCTGTTCCAGGACTTCCTCGTGCGCTGCCGTATCCGCCGCGTGCCGGGCGCTCCTTTGTCGCTCAGCGCTTTCCGGCGCAAGATGGCGGTTGCCCGCTCCGGTGTCGATGCAGAGACGGCTGCAGGCGAAATCTGGGCTTCGGCGCTCACTCTGTCGCGCAATGTCACCGACGATCTGCAGGGCGTCTTCCTGCTGGTGGCACAATCGGCCGTCCGCAATCTGCCATGTCCGTCTGACGCGATGATCGCGCGGGCCTATGGCACCCACTCAGCCCGCCGCGCCCGCCGTCTGCTCGGCTATTTTGAAGAGCAGGGGCTGATCGTGGTTCACAGCGATCTTTCCGGCAAACGGATCGTGGCCTTTCCGGATTTGCAGGTGGAGACAGCGCCGGGGGCCGCCGATGCTGTTTACGATGAGGCGGGAAGCCGGAACGCTGCGGAATAAGCTAGGCGAGCAGGCAAAGGATGTCTGAGCCACCGATGACAGCCTGTGTGGCGAGGCGGCGGTCGAAGGTGGCAAGCCGTCCGCCGTGCGCTTTCGCAAGTCCAAGCAGATAGATATCTGTGGTATGTTTCGAGGTGACTTTATCCCGGATAAAAATGCCGGGGTCGGTGAGACTGATGTCGTCATGCCAGAACGAATGTTTGCCGGTAAGCCGGAATAGCTGGAGAAGTTCGGTCGCCATTGCGGCATCTGGCACGGGGCTGCCATAACGAGGATCCGAAAGGATACGGATCATACCATTTTCGGTTATCGGGCAGGTGGCCCAATCCTTTTGGCCGATTTTTTCAAACCAGCTTGTGGCAACGGAATAATGACTGTGGCTACTGTCTGCCAAAGCGATGAGCACGTTGACGTCCAGCAGAAACGTCATTTGTCGCCAGCGTCGCTTGAGAAATAGTCATAATCTTCATCACGCAGAGCATCGACCATTTCCACCGTGACGATTTGAGCCCCAGGACGAATCAAGACGGGAATACCGTTGCGTTGCGAGATGTAAGCAGACATCCCCATGCCGCGGCGCGCCATATCCGAAATGATCTGATCGATTGCAAGACCATTGCGATCGGCAAGCTGCTGCGCAGCAAGCAGCACGTCATCATCGATCTTCAACGTTGTTTGCATCGTGTATCCTTTCCTGTCGTTTATACCGTCTCGTGAACCGCGCCTCAACTGCTTGTTGACATTTCCGCTGCTTGCCCCTAAAGACCCGCTCAGCGCCGGGCCGAAATGCCCGGTGTTACTTTTAGTGCGCATAAGCCTCATCTTTCCGGTTCGCCGGAAAGGGAAATGCGCGAAACGACATGTCCCGTGGATTCTCCGTCAGCGTGATCGTGAGAAACCTGTCAGAGCTTTCAAAAGAAGTTCAGAGGAGGGCGTGTTTCCTTGATCCGGTTTGGAAACAGACCGGTGTAACCTTTTGAAGGGAAATACGATGAGCAAGCGCGAATCGTCCAAGTACAAAATTGACCGCCGTATGGGCGAAAATATCTGGGGCCGTCCGAAGTCCCCGGTAAACCGCCGCGAATACGGTCCTGGCCAGCACGGCCAGCGCCGCAAGTCCAAGCTTTCCGACTTCGGCGTGCAGCTGCGTGCCAAGCAGAAGCTCAAGGGCTATTACGGCGACATCCGCGAAAAGCAGTTCCGTGCGATCTTCGCCGAAGCTGACCGCCGCAAGGGTGACACCTCTGAAAACCTGATCGGCCTGCTCGAATCGCGCCTCGACGCGATCGTGTACCGCGCCAAGTTCGTTCCGACGGTCTTTGCTGCCCGTCAGTTCGTCAACCATGGCCACGTCAAGGTCAACGGCATCCGCGTCAACATCGGCTCGTACCGCTGCAAGGCTGGCGACGTGATCGAAGTTCGCGAAAAGTCCAAGCAGCTCGTTTCGGTTCTCGAAGCCGTTTCGCTCGCTGAACGCGACGTTCCGGATTACATCGAAGTCGATCACAACAAGATGGTTGCGACTTTCGCCCGCGTTCCTGCCCTGACCGATGTTCCGTACCCGGTCATCATGGAACCGAACCTCGTCGTCGAATTCTATTCGCGATAATTTCTTACGGCCCCGGCCTTGTGAAATTCAGAAAAGCCACTCAGAGATGGGTGGCTTTTTTGTTGCCCGATTTTTTAACCGATCTCATTGCGGAGAATGATGGATGCCCGGCCCGTTGGACCTGCAGTCGATCGTCGATGATATCCACCGGGAGCTCACCCCACGGCTCGGCGAAGGCAAGGTGGCCGACTATATCCCGCAGCTCGCCCGCGTCGATCCCAAGCGTTTCGGCATGGCAATCGTCACCGTCGATGGGGACGTGCACAAAGCCGGGGATGCGGAGCTGCCATTCTCCATCCAGAGTATTTCCAAGGTTTTCACGCTGACTTTGGCACTTGGCAAACACGGTGAAAACATCTGGAAGCGCGTCGGCCGCGAACCCTCCGGTTCGGCCTTCAATTCGATCGTCCAGCTCGAGCAAGAGCATGGCATCCCACGCAATCCGTTCATCAATGCCGGTGCGATCGCGATCACAGACCTGGTGCTTGCCGGTCATACGCCGAAGGAAGCGATCGGCGAGGTCGTCCGGTTCGTGCGCTATCTCGCCGACGAGGACGATATCGTCATCGATCCCGAGGTTGCCCGCTCGGAGGCTGCGACCGGCTACCGCAATTTTGCGCTCGCCAATTTCATGCGCTCCTTCGGCAAGCTCGATCACCCCGTCGATCATGTGCTCGGCGTCTATTTCCATCAATGCGCGCTGGCGATGAGCTGCGTGCAGCTGGCCAAAGCCGGTTTGTTTCTCGCAGCCTCCGGCACCAATCCGCTGACCAAGCATTCCGTTGTTTCCAAACAGCGGGCGCGGCGGATCAATGCGCTGATGCTGACCTGCGGCCACTATGATGGTTCTGGCGATTTTGCCTATCGCGTCGGTTTGCCGGGCAAGAGCGGCGTCGGCGGCGGCATTCTCTGCGTCGCGCCGGGCAAGGCGTCCGTCGCCGTCTGGTCGCCGGGGCTCAATCACAATGGCAATTCGCTGCTGGGGTCGCTGGCGCTGGAAATGCTGGCAAGCCGCACCGGATGGTCTGTTTTCGGCGCCTAAGCCACCGTTACGGAAGTTTCATATCGTTTTTTGTGCATTTTCCTTGATCTTGCTGCTTTAGACGGGCAAGTGCAGGACATCGTTTTCGCGCGCCGTTTTTTTGTTTGCGCGCCCTTTCATCCGGGACTTTGTCATGGATATTGCCGTTCAGCCGCCGGCCGTCGACCTTGAGGATTTTTCGTCCAGCCCGGATCATTCCGGCAGCGAGGCGATGCATCCGATCTTTGCAAAGATGCCGGATTCAGTGTCGTTCAACAAGCTGCGCAAGCGCTTGCTGCGCCAAGTGCGCCAGGCGATCGACGATTTCGGCATGCTGAACGGCCAGAAGCGCTGGCTGATCGGCGTCTCCGGCGGCAAGGACAGCTACAGCCTCTTGGCGCTGCTGATGGACCTGCAGTGGCGCGGCCTTTTGCCGGTCGAACTCGTCGCCTGCAATCTCGACCAGGGCCAGCCGAATTTTCCAAAACATATCCTGCCGGACTATCTGTCGTCGATCGGCGTCAAGCACCGGATCGAATATCGCGATACCTATTCGATCGTGAAGGAAAAGGTCCCGGCTGGCGGCACCTATTGCGCGCTCTGTTCGCGCCTGCGCCGTGGCAATCTTTACCGGATCGCGCGCGAGGAAGGTTGCGATGCGCTGGTGCTCGGCCATCACCGCGAGGATATTCTCGAGACGTTCTTCATGAACTTCTTTCATGGCGGCAGGCTGGCGACGATGCCGGCCAAGCTGTTGAACGACGATGGCGACCTGATGGTCATGCGTCCGCTGGCCTATGCGGCCGAGGATGATCTCGCCAAATTTGCCGCAGCCATGGAATTTCCGATCATCCCTTGCGATCTCTGCGGCTCGCAGGACGGTCTGGAGCGCAACGCCATGAAGGCGATGCTGTCGGATATCGAGCGGCGCATGCCCGGCCGCAAGGACACGATGCTGCGCGCACTCGGCCATGTGAACCCGTCACACTTGCTCGATCCCAAACTGTTCGATTTCCAATCTCTCTTTGCGGAGCCCAAAGCATGACGTCTGCCATCGATATCGCTGCCATCGCCAACATCCTGCAGGAAGCGGCCTTCAAGGAAATCCTGCCAAAATTCCGCAATCTCGGCGCTGGCGACGTTCGCATGAAGTCGGAGGCGATCGACCTGGTGACCGAGGCGGATGAGGCGGCTGAGCGCTTGATCAAGGCACGGATGGTGGAGATCGCGCCGGACGCCCTGTTCATCGGCGAGGAATCGGTCGCGGCCAACCCGGCGCTCTTGGAAAGCCTGGCGGGGGCCGATCTCGCCGTTGTCGTCGATCCCATCGACGGCACGTTCAACTATGCGGCGGGTTTGCCGTTGTTCGGCGTCATGGCCGCCGTCGTCTCCAAGGGCGAGACGGTCGCCGGTCTGATCTATGATCCAATGGGCAATGACTGGGTGATCGCCGAAAAGGGGTCGGGTGCCTGGCTGTGCAAGGCTGACGGTTCGCAGGAGCAGCTATCGACGGTTCCGGCCGTGCCGCTGGAAAGCCTGGTCGGCTGCGCCTCGACCGGTTTCTACGCACCGGAAAACCGGCGCATCGTCATGGGCAATATGGCCAAGGTCCGTATCGCCACCAGCTATCGCTGTGCGGCCCATGAATATCGCGGTTTTGCCGGCGGTCACTTCCATTTCCTGATGTACCAGAAGCTGATGCCCTGGGATCATCTTGCCGGGACCTTGATTGCGCAGGAAGCCGGTGCCTATGCCGCCCGGTTCGATGGGTCGCCCTATCTGCCGCATCATGTCGATGGCGGCCTGCTTCTGGCGTCCGACAAGGATTGCTGGGAGATGCTGCGGCGTGAAGTGTTCACGGTCTGAGGCAACACAGTTCAATATGAAAAAGGCCCGCCGGGCGTTGTCCGGGCGGGCCTTTTTTTGTTTTTGCTCAGCGGTTTACATATGCCCGCCAGCACCTTCCAGCGTCGTGTGATCGTCGCCCGGATGGGTGAAGAGCTTGCCGTTTTCCGCCCAGAACGTGGCGGCGATCGTCAGCGCGCCAAAGACGGCGAAGCCGGCAAAGAGCGGCTGCACGGTGCCATTGAACATCTGGCCGACGAGGCCGCCGAGCAGCGCGCCGCCGGTTGTCGAGACGAAGCCGGTAATGGCGGTTGCAGTGCCGGCAAGGTGCCCCATCGGCTCCAGGCTGATGGCGGTGAAGTTGGTGGCGATGACAGCGAAGAACATCAGGAGCACCGAAAAGAGCACATAGCTGAACAGAAAGCTCGGCGTGCCTGCCAGTGCGACGGCAAGACCAGCAAGCGATAGCAGCGTGAACAGGATCATCGAGGTATGCGAGATCCGCCGCATGCCGAAGCGGCGTACGAAGAAGCCGTTGGCGAAATTGGCGACGGCGATGCCGCCGGCTGTGGCGGCAAAGGCCAGCGGCAGCCAGTCGCCGAGGCCATAGACCTCGCCGAACATCTGCTGCACGCTCATGATGTAGGCGCAGATGACGGCGGTAAACAGCGTCATGCCGATCATGTAGCCGCAGGTAATGCGGTTGGTCAGCACCGTGCCAAAGCCGGAGAGAACGGCCGATACCGACAGCGGCAGGCGCTCTGCGACCGGCAGCGATTCGCGCATGCGGGCCAAGGCCCAGACGAACAGTACCGCTCCGGCGATGCCGAGCAGGATGAAGATCCAATGCCAGTTGGCATAGATGATGATTGCCTGGCCGACGGACGGCGCGACGATCGGGATGATCATGAAGACGATCATGACATAGGACATGACGCGCGCCATTTCGCGGCCGCCGAAGCAGTCGCGCACGATCGCCATCGTGGTGATGCGCACGGCGGCAGCGCCGATGCCTTGAATGAAGCGCATGACGAGCAGCATCTCGAAGCTGCCGGAGAGCGCAGCCGCAAACATGCAGATGGCATAGAAGGCGAGGCCGCACAGCAGCACCCGGCGGCGGCCGAACGCATCCGACAGACTGCCGAAGATGATCTGCGAGCAGCCGAAGCCCAGCATGAAGACGCCGATCACCCACTGGCTATCATTGGCATTCTCAACGCCGAGCGACTGGCCGATATTGGGCAGCGCCGGCAGCATGATGTCGATCGCCATGGCCACGCTTGCCGTCATGAGGGCGATGGTGATAACGAATTCGAAGAAGCCGAGGCCAATCCGGGACGAGCCGATATTTTCGACATGTTCAGTGGTGGTGGTGGCGGACATGGGGAAACCTATGAATGTCTTTTGAAAGAGACAGGACGTTTAAACTGCGGGATTGTGGGGGCTGAAAAGCTTGCCTTTTTCGGCGGTCAGAACAAAACCAAGGCCGATGACGGAGACCGACAGGAAGCCGATGGCCAGCGGCGTCACCGTGCCGTTGAACTCCTGGCCGATCAGCGCTCCGATGGTGGCGCCGCCGATCGTCTGGGTGAAGCCGAGAACCGACGACGCCGTTCCGGCGACATGGCCGAGCGGCTCCATCGCCATGGCGTTGAAGTTCGAGCCGATCAGGCCGAACTGGAACATGGCGCAGGCATAGAGGACGGCGAACAGCCAGAAGGGCAGCACGCCGGAGACCGAGGCCACGACCCAGATCAGGCTGGAGATCACGAAGCCGATCAGCGCTCCATGCGACAGGCGGCGCATGCCATAGCGCTTGACCAGCCGCGAATTGGTGAAGGAGGCAAGCGCCATCATGCTGGCAAAGCCGGCAAAGACCAGCGGGAACCAGTGTCCAAGCCCGTAGATGCCGACCAGGATCTGTTGCGCCGAATTGATGAAGCCGAACAGCGAGCCGAAGAGAAAGGACGCTGCCAGCGAATAACAGAGCGAGACGCGGTTGGTCAGCACGATGCGGAAACCGGCCAGGATGGAGGTGACCGTGAACGGCCGGCGGTGTTCGGGAGACAGCGTTTCGGGAAGCCGCAGCATGACCAGCGAGGCCACGAGAAGCGCAAACAGGCAGATGACGACGAAGATCATGTGCCATTCGGCAAAGATCATGATCAGCTGGCCGACGCTGGGTGCGATCACCGGGACGATCATGAAGACCATCAGCACCAGCGACATGACTTCGGCCATCATCCGGCCGCCATAGACGTCGCGGACGATGGAAATCGTGATGACGCGGGTGGCGGCGGCCCCGATGCCCTGAATGAAGCGCAATGCCAAAAGCCCGGTAAAGGACGGAATGAAGACGATGGCGAGCGCGCAGAGCGCATAGAGGCCAAGGCCGCCGAGAAGCGGCAGCTTGCGGCCAAACCGGTCCGACAGCGGGCCGAAGACGAGCTGCGCACAGCCCATACCCAGCAGATAGGCGGTAATGACATATTGGCGGGTGTTTTCATCGGCGACGCCAAGGCTAGCGCCGATTTCCTGAAGACCCGGCAGCATGATGTCGATCGAGATCGCGTTGATCGCCATCAGCATGGCCATCAGGGCAATGAATTGTGGTTTGGACAGAGCCGGCAGGCCCGGCGCTTCGGATGGTGTGGTCATGGGATATTCCTGGCGATGGTGCCGGGCGCCTGAACGGAAACGGACATGTTTCCGGCGCAGATGAAAATGCTGGAGCCAGCGGAAAAGATCGAACCAAAAGCGCGGCTCCGAAGCGCTTTCAAAACGGCAACCGGATCACCGGCGTTGAGGCAAAGCCGGCAAAGCGAGCCGGCGAATCACGAAGACAGGCGGGGAGGTCAGATCTGGCCTCGTTCGACAGCGCAGATATCTGCACCGGGCGTGCTTATACCAAGGATCGCGACCGGCTTGTGACAGCGGGCCATGTTTGGTTCGGCTAAAAAAGTACGCGCAACATTAGAGTGTCGTCACGGCTACCTAGAATCAAAAAAGGCGGTGACCCGCCTTTTTCAGGTGTCACTGTGGCTTCAAGCCGGTGTCAGGCTGCGCCCTTGACCGCGATACCCTGTTCTTCGAAATGCGACTGGAGTTCGCCAGCCTGGAACATTTCGCGCACGATGTCGCAACCGCCGATGAATTCGCCCTTGATGTAGAGCTGCGGAATGGTCGGCCAGCTGGAATAGTCCTTGATGCCCTGACGAAGATCAGCGTCGGCGAGCACATTGATGCCCTTGTAATCGACGCCGATATAATCAAGCATCTGAACAACCTGACCGGAGAACCCACATTGCGGGAACTGCGGGGTGCCCTTCATGAAAAGAACGACATCGTTGCTCTTCACTTCGTTGGCGATGAAATCGTTGATACCGCTCATGTCGTAATCCTTCCTCATCCCGCTTCAAGGGCCGGGTGTCGATGTCTGTTAGATAACATGCATGCCGGTGATTTTCATCACCCCAATACAACAAAAATTGATGGCTTGCACGACGGCAACAGGTGACCCGCGTGTTTCAGCTGGTCTTGCTGCGCGATGCCGCCGTTTTGCGGCGGCTGACCTGTTTCTTCGCCGGTTTGGCCTTGGCAGCCGGCGCCTTCTTGAACCGGCCGGTGGTGGCCGAACGCGTCTGCCGCTTTTGCCGTTTCGTTGCCGTGGTGCCGCCGGCCTTCTTCAGGATTTCCTTCAGAACGCTCTCGACCACGCCGCTGACCAGCTCTTTCATAAGATTGGCCATCGGATAATGTTACTCCGGCGCGGATGTCTGGAGCGCCAAGGCGTGCAACACGCCACCCATATTGCCCTTCAGCGCATTGTAGACCATCTGGTGCTGTTGCACCCGGCTCTTGCCGCGGAAGGCTTCCGCGACAACTTCGGCTGCATAATGGTCGCCATCGCCGGCGAGGTCCCGAATTGTCACCTTTGCGCCGGGAATGCCCGACTTGATCATGTCTTCAATATCGCCAGGTGCCATCGGCATAGTCTGTACTCCCTGAATTACTCGGCGGCTATCAGTGTTTCGCCGTCCATGAAGTCAGGGAACCATGATTCATGCACCGAACGCAATTGCAGAATTGCAAGCGGCCTGGCCGAACCCAGCACAACTTCCGTGCCGCCGGTGCTGCCGATGACCGGTGCTGCCACGCCGGCAGCCTTTGCGCGCTCTGCAACCACGGCTGCATGTTCCTGCTTGACGGTCACGGCATAACGTCCCTGGTCTTCACCGAAGAACACGGCGACCGGGTCGTGGCCGGAAACGGTCGAAACCTTGGCGCCGATGCCAGATGCCATCGCCATTTCGGCAACGGCGAGCGCCAAGCCGCCGGACGAGCAGTCATGCACTGCCGTCGTCAAGCCATCGGTGATCAGGCTGCGGACGAAATCACCGGTCTTGCGCTCATGGGCGAGATCGACATGCGGGGCAGGGCCGTCCGTACGGCCATGGATATCGCGCAGATAGACCGACTGGCCGAGATGCGTTCCAAGCCCTTCGGGCGCGCCGACGAGGAGGATGGTTTCGCCTTCGGCAGCAAAGCGGATCCGGGCCATCTGCGACCAGTCACCCAGCAGGCCGACGCCGCCAATGGTCGGGGTGGGCAAAATGCCCTGGCCGTTGGTCTCGTTGTAGAGCGAGACATTGCCGGAGACGATCGGAAAATCGAGTGCACGGCAGGCTTCGCCGATGCCCTTGATGGCATGGACGAGCTGGCTCATGATTTCCGGACGCTCCGGATTGCCGAAGTTGAGATTGTCGGTCGCAGCCAGCGGCAGGGCGCCGGTTGCCGTGATGTTGCGCCAGCATTCGGCCACCGCCTGCTTGCCGCCTTCGAAAGCATCGGCCTCGACATAACGCGGTGTCACGTCGGAGGAAAAGGCCAGCGCCTTGGTTGGATGACCTTCGACGCGCACGACACCGGCGTCGCCGCCGGGCAGCTGCAGCGAATTGCCCTGGATCAGCGTGTCATATTGCTCGTAGACCCAGCGGCGCGAGGAATTGTTGGCTGAGCCCACCAGCGACAGCACGGCATCGGCAATGTCGGCCTGCGGAACATCGCCGGCTGCAAGCGGTGCTGCTACCTTGGCCGGGGTCCAGGGACGGTCATATTCCGGGGCTTCGTCGCCCAGTTCCTTGATCGGCAGGTTGGCGACTTCCTCGCCCTGGTGAAGAACGCGGAACCGCAGGTCATCGGTGGTCTTGCCGACGATGGCGAAATCGAGACCCCATTTGACGAAGATCGCCTTGGCGACCTCTTCCTTGGCGGGCTCCAGAACCATGAGCATGCGCTCCTGGCTTTCCGACAGCATCATCTCATAGGCCGTCATGCGCTCTTCGCGCACCGGCACCTTGTCCAGTTCCAGCTCGATGCCGAGGTCGCCCTTAGCGCCCATTTCGACGGCCGAGCAGGTGAGGCCGGCAGCACCCATGTCCTGGATGGCGATGACAGCACCGGTCTTCATCAGCTCAAGGCAGGCTTCAAGCAGGCATTTTTCGGTGAAGGGGTCGCCAACCTGCACGGTCGGACGCTTTTCCTCGATCGATTCGTCGAATTCGGCCGATGCCATCGTTGCGCCGCCGACGCCGTCACGGCCGGTCTTTGCGCCGAGATAGACGACCGGCAGGCCAACACCCTTGGCTTCCGACAGGAAAATCGCGTCAGACTTGGCAAGTCCTGCAGCGAAAGCGTTGACAAGGATATTGCCGTTGTAACGAGCGTCGAACTCGACCTCGCCGCCGACCGTCGGCACGCCGAAGGAATTGCCGTAACCGCCGACACCGGCAACGACGCCGGAGACGAGATGACGGGTCTTTGGATGATCCGGCGCGCCGAAACGAAGCGCGTTCATGGCCGCGATCGGCCGCGCACCCATGGTGAAAACGTCGCGCAGGATGCCGCCGACGCCGGTGGCAGCGCCCTGATAGGGCTCGATATAGGACGGATGATTATGGCTCTCCATCTTGAAGACGACGCAATCGCCATCATCGATATCGACCACGCCGGCATTTTCGCCCGGGCCCTGGATGACGCGCGGGCCGGTGGTCGGCAGGGTGCGCAGCCATTTCTTGGAGGACTTGTAGGAGCAGTGCTCGTTCCACATCGCCGAGAAGATGCCAAGCTCGGTGAAGGTCGGCTCGCGGCCGATCAGACCCAGGATGCGCTGATACTCATCCGGCTTCAGGCCGTGCGAGGCAATCAACTCGGGAGTGATGGGGCGGGTATTGGAAATGGTCATCGGGGTCCATTCGGTCCGTTGGAGCATCCTGCACGGCGACGGTTCGTCAGCCTGTTTAGGATGCGTCAAAACAAAGAGATCACGTCGGGGTTTCTTTAACCGAAGCGCCCACGGGATGCGATAGGAAAATGCCCGAAAAGCACAGGTGATCGCGCGCTTTTTGAGAATTATGCCAGGGATCGCTCAGGCAAAGCTGTCATAGCCGGTGCGGCCGCTGTCCAGAAGCCGGCGCAGGGTCAGGAAGCCGCGGCGGACTTCGCTTCGGTCGGCGGGCGAGGAAAAGCCGATCCGCACCCGGTGGAAGACGCTGTCCGTGCGGCCGGCCTTGAATTCGTCCTCGTCATCGATCAGTACGCCCTCCTCATAGGCCGCATGCTTGAACGTGCCGGAAAACCAGGGTTCGGACAGTTTCAGCCACAGGAACGGCACATGCGGGTGCGAGTTGAAATCGATGCCCGCAAAGATTTCGCGCGCCATCTGTTCGCGGGCCCGGATTTCGTCGATGCAGCGCGTCCGCAGGCTTGCGGCCTCGCCACTCATGACCAGCCGGGCGCAGAGTTCCGCCAACAGAAACGGCATGCCGCCGCTCACCATCTTATGGGCGATGCGGATGCGCTGGCTGAAATGCGGAGGGCAGGCGACCCAGCCGCCGCGCACGCCCGCCGCCACCGATTTCGACAGACCGCCGACCAGGAACGTCCGCTCCGGCGCCAGCTCCGCCAGAAGCGGCATCACGTCGCCGGTCATGGCGCCATAGAGATCGTCTTCGAGCAGCCAGACGCCATAGCGGCGGGCGATGTCGGCGATCGCCTGGCGCCGCTCCAGCGACAGAGTGACCACGGTCGGGTTTTGCGCCGTCGGCATGAGGAAGGCAAGCTTGGGATGCTGCTGGGCGCAGACCCGCTCGAAATCATCGGGATCGAGGCCGTAATCATCGGTGCGCAGGAGGATCGTCCGGCGGCCGATCAGGCCGGCGCTGCGGCTGATCTGGGAGTAGGTGATGTTCTCAAAGGCGATCTTGTCGCCCGGTGCCGTGACGGCGGCAATCACGGCGACAGCGCCGGCATGGGCGCCGAGTGTCGGAACGATGCGATCGGGCTGCGGACGAAACGCGCCCTTGGCAAGCCACAGGCTTCCCGCGGTAAACCAATGTGCCGGGAAATCGCGGGCATAGCTGGCAATATCGGCGTGATGGACGCGGCTGATCTCGCCCAGCACCTTTTCCAGCGAGGTGCCCTGACCGATATCGGGAGCGGCCGTGCTGTCAAACCGGAGTTTTTCCGGTGGAGCTTTTTGCGCTCGCGTGCCGGCCAGCGCCACGCTCATTGGGTCAGGCTGTTCGGCCGGGCGCAATTCGGCATTATCGAGCACATAGGTGCCGCGTCCCACTTCGCCGCTGACAAGCCCGCGTTCGCGCACCAGATGATAGGCGCGGCCAATTGTGCCGATTGTGACGCCGATATCAAAGGCGAGGTTGCGCTGCGGTGGTAATTTTGTGCCCACAGCGAGGACGCCGCCCGCAATGGCCTGCTCGATCTGATCGGCAATGCGCGCGTAAAGCGGCCCTTGGCCTTGGGTTGGGTCTGGCATCCATGTTGTCATGGTGACAATTTCTACATTGCATCGGTTTTCCTGTCAATTATGACAATGCAATACCGGAATAAAACCGTTGCAATCGATAGGAATGATGACAATGGGTACAATTTGTGCGGATATTGGCGATGAGCGTGCTCAGCTAAAGGGTACAATTCAGTCGCGCGGCTTCGTCTCGCGATTGAAGGATCTGTGTTTCGTGGTGATCGCCTGGATTGTCGACAGGGAAGACAAGCGGCTCAGCCGTATTGCTCTCTCAGAGCTGACCGATGATCAGCTCGCCGATATCGGCGTCACGCCTGCTGAGGCGCGCCGGGAGGCCACGCGGCCGTTCTGGAACTGACAGGATATTGCTGGGACATGGAGATGCAGCGGCTGGCTGCTGCTACCGGCGCAAACCCGTCGGCGATACAATCGCGGCGCTGGAGAATTCATCCTGCTGTGCAAGGTTCTGATGGTCCAACCTCGCAACAGCGAAGGCAACCGCTTAGCGGCAGCCTTCACCGCCGGCGGCCCAGCGCTTGATATCCGTGGTCATCCGCGTTCCCACGCTCTCGCTGAACAGCGGGCCGAAGGCCTGCAGGCGGGCAGGGTGTCCCTCCGCCTGAACCACCGCCAGAGGCCGTGATTCCGGGGAGTTTCGCTTGACGATCAGGATGCGGGGGCGCCCGGAAAAGGAATTCAGTTCCGGCGCAAGACGATAGGATTTGAAGGCGGCATCACCCGACTTGAACCAGCAGGCGTTGGCGCCAAGCGCCACCCGCTCCATGGTCGCCAAGGCGGCGGTATCGCGGGCCGGCGCTGGCGGCGCCTTTGTCTGGCAGCCGGCAACAAGCCCGAGAACGGCGATAGAGCCGGCAATGGCCACGGAACGGATGAAAGCTGCAGCGCGCATGAAGGCCCCTTCTGATTCGGTCTCTAGGGTGCCTTCTATCAGCTCGAATGTTAAGCAGCGATTACGTCGAGAGCAGAAGCGAACAGTCCGCGTCCGTCCGAACCGCCATGGGCGGCCTCGATCAGGTTTTCCGGATGCGGCATCATGCCGAGAACATTGCCTCCGGCATTGACGATCCCGGCGATATCGTTGACCGAGCCATTGGGATTGGTGCCTGCGGCATACCGGAACACCACCTGTCCGTTATCCTCGATGGTCTCAAGCGTTTCAGAATCTGCAAAATAATTGCCGTCGTGATGGGCAACCGGGCAGCGGATGATCTGGCCCTGTTCATAGGCGCGGCTGAAATCGGTATTGGCGTTGACGACTTCGAGCTTGATTTCCCGGCAGACGAATTTCAGCGAAGCGTTGCGCATCAGGGCGCCGGGCAGGAGGCCTGCCTCGACCAGGATCTGGAAGCCGTTGCAAACGCCCAGCACCTTGACGCCGGCCTCGGCCTTGGCCTTGATCGCCTGCATTACCGGCATGCGCGCGGCAATCGCACCGCAGCGCAGATAGTCGCCATAGGAAAAGCCACCGGGAATGACGATCAGATCGACATCCGGAATGTCCGTTTCGGTCTGCCAGATGGTCACCGGCGCCTTGCCGGATATCTTGGTCAGGGCTGCGATCATGTCGCGGTCACGGTTGAGGCCTGGAAGCTGAACGACGGCGGATTTCATGGGTGCGGTTCAAACCTGGATTGGGCCTCGGCAAGCTCGCGCAATTCGAGGCGGTTTTCGATACGTTCGAGGCGGTCGTCAATGTGGACGATCGAACCACGCATGGTGTTGACGTCACCCTGGAGCAGATGGAACTGATTTCTCAAGCTCAGCATGTCCTGCCGCATATCCTTCTGGCCGTCTTTCAGGCTGGAAAGATCGTTTTGGATGCGCTTCAGCAATTCATACATCAACTCACTGGATACATCGTTCACTGCCCGACCTCATTCAACCTTTACGGGAATGAGATAGTGTAATTCTCAATCACCGTGTTGGCGAGAAGTTTTTCACACATGGCTTTGACATCGGTTTCAGCCTTTGCCTTGTCGGCGGTGTCGATCTGCAGATCGAAGACCTTGCCCTGGCGGATCTGGCCAATGCCGCCGAAGCCGAGAGCGCCGAGCGCGCCCTCGATTGCCTTGCCCTGGGGGTCGAGAACGCCGTTTTTCAGCGTCACTGTTACGCGTGCGTTGATCACTGTCGTCTATTCCTGCTTATTTTACCAATACCGGGCCGGAGCCGCGGGGCGGTTCGTTCTCGTTCATGATGCCAAGGCGGCGGGCGACTTCCTGGTAAGCCTCGACAAGGCCTCCCATATCGCGGCGGAACCGGTCCTTGTCCATCTTTTCCTTGGTTTCGACATCCCACAGACGGCAGCTGTCCGGCGAAATTTCGTCGGCCAGGATGATGCGCATCATGTCGCCTTCGAACAGGCGGCCGCATTCGATCTTGAAATCGACCAGCTGAATGCCGACGCCGAGGAAGAGGCCGGTGAGGAAGTCGTTGATGCGGATGGCGAGCGCCATGATGTCGTCGAGTTCCTGCGGGCTTGCCCAGCCGAACGCGGTGATGTGCTCTTCAGAGACCATCGGATCGTCAAGCGCATCGGCCTTGTAATAGAACTCGATGATCGAGCGGGGCAGGACGACGCCTTCCTCGATGCCAAGGCGCTTTGCCAGCGAACCGGCCGCCACGTTGCGCACGACGATCTCAAGCGGAATGATTTCCACTTCCTTGATCAGCTGCTCGCGCATGTTGAGGCGGCGGATGAAATGCGTGGGGATGCCGATCCGGTTCAGATGGGTAAAGATATATTCCGAAATCCGGTTGTTGAGCACGCCCTTGCCGTCGATGATCTCGTGCTTCTTGGCGTTGAAGGCCGTGGCATCATCTTTGAAGAACTGGATCAGAGTGCCCGGCTCAGGACCTTCGTAAAGGATCTTGGCCTTGCCCTCGTAGATACGGCGGCGACGGTTCATGAATGATGTCTCTATCTTTAAAGGCGCTCTTGGGCTGCGCACTCGGTATTTTCTAAGGCGGTCCATAACTGAAATGAAACCATTTCACAATCGGCGACTGATCCGATCCCCTGAATTAGCTCGCCCGGCTGCCATCCAGGGTAACACGAAAGTCATCGTGCCGGAAAACTTCGCATTGCACTTTCGGCGGCCTTTTGGTTTATGGGCGAAAAGCTCAACGCAAAACGGTTTTTTGGGAGACTAGAGATGACCAACATGCAGGATCGCGAAAAGGCGTTCGAATCGAAATTTGCTCTCGATGAAGAGTTGAAGTTCAAGGCTGAAGCGCGCCGCAACAAGCTTCTCGGTCTTTGGGCTGCCGAGCTTCTGGGAAAGAGCGACGCGGCTGCCTACGCAAAGGAAGTCGTTGCCGCCGATTTCGAAGAGGTTGGCCATGAGGATGTCGTGCGCAAGATCCGCACTGATTTCGATGCCGCCGGCATCACCCTTACCGACGACGAGATTCGCCTGAAGATGCTCGAGCTTCTTTCCGAAGCCGTCACGCAGATCCAGAATAACTGATACCGGCATAGCCGCCACGTTTGAACCGTCCGGCTGTCCGGGCGGTTTTTTTATGCCTTCAGGTCTGACAGTACCGTGCGGCGTGCCGGCTCAACAGTCGCTTCCGGCGGCCGCCAGCTGCCGGAGTGGATGAAGGCCTCAAGGTCGGCTCTGGCCATTGGTCTGGCAAAGGCATAGCCCTGCAACGTATCGCAGCCGAGATCACGCAGAATATGGGCGTGATCGATCGTTTCCACGCCTTCGGCGACAACCTCGATATTGAGCGAATGGCCGATATCGATGATCGAACCGACCAGCTTTCGCTGCTCGGCCGCCTCGATGATCGGTTTGACGAGAGCGCGATCGATCTTAAGCCGGCTTGGATTGAGCTTCATCAGGCCGACGATCGACGCATGGCCCGTGCCGAAATCGTCGATCTCGATATCGATGCCGAGGGCACCGATGTCTTTCAGGATTTGCGATGAATCCGCGTCGAGATCGTCAAGAAAGATCGATTCCAGCAGTTCGAACGACAGTCTTCCGCGCGGTATGTTCAGCTGGCGCAGACTTTCGATCAGGCCGGGCTCGCGCAGCCTTGGCGAGGAGACGTTGACGGAAATGCGCGGCACGCCGAGATCCTGCGTCTCCCAGCGGCTGAAATCGTGCAATGCCTGCTCGGCGATGCAGCGGTCTATTGGCGTCAGCGCGTTGATATCCTCGGCGATCTTCAGGAAATAATCCGGCGCCAACAGTCCGTGCTTGGGGTGTCTCCAGCGCGCCAGCGTCTCGACGCCGGTAATATCGAGCGTGCGGGCGTCAAACTGCGGCTGATAGAAGGGGACGAATTCACCGTCTTCCAGCCCTTTGATGATTTCATCGGCGGTCCGCTTGGCATGGTGGATCTGGGTCTGCAGTTGCTGGGTGAAGAATTCGTAGCGGTTGCGGCCAAGACCCTTGGCCCGGTAGAGGGCGATGTCGGCGTTCATCAGCGATTGTTTGGCGTCCGCCGTGCCATCGGCGGTCCAGGCAATACCGACGCTGGCCCCGAAACGGCACAGATGCGCTTCATAGGGCACCGGCTGGCGCAGGGCCTCGATGATCCGGTCGGTGAGCGAGATGACGTCGGCCTGCGACTGGCGTGCATCGCACAGTACCAGGAATTCATCGCCACCGATTCGCGCCACGAAATCGTGCTCTTTTATGATCGCCGAAAGCACCTTGGCCGTATGGACGAGCATGGCATCACCCGCCTGATGGCCGAGCGTGTCGTTGATCTGCTTGAACCGGTCGAGATCGATATGCAGGATGGCGCAATAATCGACCTTGTCGGCGATCCATTCATCGAGGCGCTGGTCGAGGAACCGGCGGTTTGGCAGGCCGGTCAGATGATCGTGCAGCGCGTTATATTCGATCCGCGAGCGTGCAGCCTCCAGTTCGATATTGCGTGTCTCGGCCAGTTGCCGGGCTCTTTCCAGATCCTCGCGCAAGGTGACGTCTTCGGTTACGTCCCAATTGGCGCCGATCAGCTTATGTGCGCCTTCGCTATCGGTGAAGGTTACCGACGTCGAGCGGATATGGCGAATTTCACCGTCCGGACGGATGATGCGAAAGGCGTTCATGAAGGGAATATTCGACGCGATCCCGGCTGCGACCCTTGCCAGCGCCGCGTCCCGGTCTTGCGGATGCAGCCGTTCCTCGAAGGCTGGAACGCCGGGGTCGTGCTGATCCAGGCCATAGATGGACAGCAATTGCGGATCGCGGATGATGCTGCCCGTATCGAGATTGGCTTCAAAGACGCCGACCTTCGAAACGTCGAGAGCAAGTCTCAGCCGGCGCGATATTTCCTCAAGTTGAGCCTCGGCCTTCTTGCGCTCGGATATATCGGTATCCGTGCCGATGATACGGCTCGGCTTGCCCTCCGGTGTCCACTCGATCGATGCGCCGCGGCTTTCGATCCAGATCCAGTGACCGTCGGCATGGCGTTCGCGATATTGGAAAGTATTGAACTCGACGTCGCCCTCATCCTGGCGGCGGATACATTCCAGCACATGCGCCCTGTCTGCCGGATGCACGCTTTCGATCCACACGTCCAGCGAGCCATCGACAGGTGCGTCCGCTGCCATGCCGCGAAGGCGTTTCCAGGGGATGGAGTAGAACAGGTCGTTGGTGCGGAAATCATGATCCCAGACGCCTTGATGGGCGCTTTCCAGCGCATATTTCCAGCGGGTCTCGCTCTTTTGCAGGCTGGCGGCAGCCTGTTTGAGATCGTCGATCGATTGTGTCTGCAGGATGATCCACGGCGAAACCCCCGGCA
Source organism: Pararhizobium qamdonense (assembly GCF_029277445.1). Lineage (NCBI taxonomy): Bacteria > Pseudomonadati > Pseudomonadota > Alphaproteobacteria > Hyphomicrobiales > Rhizobiaceae > Pararhizobium > Pararhizobium qamdonense. The sequence goes on from NZ_CP119566.1 coordinate 2,596,972, forward strand.
TCTTCGACAGCGCCGCCATCACCCATCCCGCCGAGCCGTCCGGCTGGACAAGGCGAAGTTCACATTGGCGTGGAAGGGCTGCGTCTACCGCCAGTTCTGCGATGATGGTGCCGAGCGGACCTGCGTCACCATCATGAACGAAGCGCAGGATAGGCTGGCCGAGGATCGCAGCGGGGGGCAAACCGATCGCATTCGCGAAGGCCGCATTGACGTGGCGGATGCTGCCATGCGGTTCCAGGAGGCAATAGCCGAGCGGCGCGCAATCAAGAACGGCAGCAGCGTCCGGCATGGCGCCGGTCGCTGCCGGCTTTGGCTGCGGATTTCTGCTGTCACTGGCGTTTGTCACGTGCCGGTCATTCCCGAATGATTTCCGGCATCATGACCGACGACCATGAAAGTCCCATTAATGGCGGGACCCGCGACCACGTCCTCTGTGCTGCTGCGCGATCAGGGCTGAAGCCGGTTGAGGAACTGGGCAAAGACCATCGTGCCTTCCGGCCAGGGACCATGCCCGGATTCGGCGTTGATATGGCCGGATTCGCCGGCATCCACGAGGAGCGATCCCCAGGCGTTGGCCACGTCTCCGGCATGCTCATAAGTGCCGAACGGATCATTGCGGCTGGCCACGACCAGGCTTGGAAACGGCAGCGGTTCGCGCGGATAGGGGCCGAACGTCATCAGGTGCTTGGGACGGATCTTCGGATTGGTCACTTCCGGCGGCGCCACCAGAAAGGCGCCGGCGATCTTCTTTTCGACATGGGGCAGGGCATGCAAAGCGGTTGCGACGCCCAGCGAGTGGGCAACGATGACCACGGGCTTGGTCGCGGCATTGACGTCGTCGATCAGACGCTTGACCCAGTCCTCGCGGACCGGCTTTGCCCATTCGGCCTGTTCGACGCGCCGCGCCGAGGCAAGTTTGCTCTGCCACCGGCTCTGCCAATGGTCCGGTCCGGAATTGGTGTAACCGGGTACGATCAGGATATCTGCTTCGGATGCTTTCATGATAACGCCGATTTGAGGTCGAGGAGAGTGGAAGTCAAGTGTCAGATCGGCAGATCTGGTATATGCTCGTTGCACGGCGCGGTTGGTCACGACGCTCCGTGGCGGAAAATGACGCCAATACCGGGAGCATCGCATTTCGGTCTATCTCACCGGACTGCCTTTCCTATCTGCACTGCTGATTGTTCTCGAATGACGTGACGCCGCGTATTTCAGGAGGAGAATTGGTCATGACAGCCTTTCACGTAATGGCAGGATCCGGCGCCGGGCTCGCGCATCCGGATATTCGCAGGATCAGTGTTGCCGACGTCTTCGACGCGCTGCGCTTGGGTTGGCAGGATTTCAATGCAAAGCCGTCCCACTATGTTTTTCTGTGCCTGATCTATCCGATCGCCGGCGTCGTGCTCGCCACCTGGAGTTCAGGCGTGAACATGCTGCCGCTGCTCTATCCGCTGGCGTCAGGTTTTGCTCTCTTGGGCCCGGTTGCCGCGATCGGTCTTTATGAGATCAGCAGACGGCGCGAACTCGGCATGGACACGTCATGGCGGCATGCCTTTGACGTCCGGCGGTCGCCGGCATTGGCGTCGATCCTGGGGCTTGCCTTCATGCTTCTGGTTCTGTTCGTCGTCTGGCTGCTGGTGGCGCAATCGCTCTACGCCCAGCTGTTCGGCGAGATCCCGGCGGCATCGCTTCCGGCGCTCTATCAGCAGGTCACCGGCACCGATCAGGGCTGGACCCTGATTCTCGTCGGCAATGCGGTGGGTTTCGTCTTTGCCGTGATTGTGCTTTCGACCGTGGTCGTGTCGTTTCCATTGCTGTTGGAGCGGGATGTCGGCGCTATCGCTGCCATCGAGACGTCAGTGCGGGCAACGCTTGCCAATCCGGTTCCCGTGGCCGTCTGGGGTTTGATCGTGGCGGCCGGCCTTGTCATCGGCTCGATCCCGGTTTTTGTCGGGCTTGCCGTCGTGATGCCGATCCTTGGGCATGCGACATGGCATCTCTACCGCAAGATGGTTGCGGCGCCGCAGGCAAAGTAGCGCAATAATCTCAGCCGTGCAGCCGGGACGGTAGCACGGCTGGGATTTGCTCATTCAGCGGAAATATTTGTAATAGGACGAGATTTGCGCTGATGTGTTGGAGGACGCATCAAGGCGGATACCGATCCTGTCGCCGCGGTACCATTGCACGATGCCGGTCAGATGACCGAACTCGTCACTCTGGATCGAGACCTCCTGGCCCGTGGTGGCGTTAATGTCGAAATAAAGCTGGAAGCAAATGCCGGCGGGCGACAGGTCCTTGACAATGCCCCGGCTTGATCCGCCCTTGCAGGTCACTTCGCCGGTGAATTTCGTCGTCGTGCGTACGGCCTTGCGTTCGATTGTCTGCTGATACGGCATGATCCACCCAAAATCTGCGTCTCAATGTCCGCGCCAGTCTCCCATACAAGACTGACGAAAGGCTTGAAAAATTCGCTTGCAATCGAACGAACTGGGTCGAAATCGCACAGAAATGGGCTGCGGAGAGCGGTGATGCCCTCCGCAGGCATCGATCAGCCGAAGACGCGGCGGAAGATCGTATCGACATGCTTGGTGTGGTAGCCAAGGTCGAACTTTTCGCGGATTTCCGCTTCCGGCAGGGCCGCGCGCACTTCCGCGTCGCCCAGCAGTTCTTCGAGGAAGTCTGCGCCCTTTTCCCAGACCTTCATGGCGTTGCGCTGCACAAGGCGGTAGCTGTCCTCGCGCGACACGCCAGCCTGGGTGAGGGCCAGAAGGACGCGCTGGCTCATGACCAGGCCGCGGAACTTGTTCATGTTTTTCAGCATGTTTTCCGGATAGATCACCAGCTTTTCGACGACGCCGGCCAGACGGTTGAGGGCGAAGTCGAGGGTGATCGTGGTATCCGGGCCGATGGCGCGTTCGACGCTGGAATGGCTGATATCGCGCTCATGCCAGAGCGCCACATTTTCCATGGCCGGAACCACCGACATGCGCACGAGGCGGGCAAGGCCGGTCAGGTTTTCGGTCAGTACCGGATTGCGCTTGTGCGGCATGGCCGACGAGCCCTTCTGGCCGGGCGAGAAGAATTCTTCCGCTTCCAGAACCTCGGTGCGCTGCATGTGGCGGATTTCGGTGGCGACGTTTTCGATCGAGGAAGCGATGACACCGAGCGTCGCAAAGAACATCGCATGCCGGTCGCGCGGGATGACCTGGGTGGAGATCGGTTCTGCGGTCAGCCCAAGCTTTTCGCAGACATATTCCTCCACATGCGGATCGATATTGGCAAAAGTGCCGACAGCACCGGAAATGGCGCCGGTGGCGATTTCGGCGCGGGCAGCAACCAGCCGGGCGCGGTTGCGGTCCATCTCGGCGTAGAACCGCGCAAAGGTCAGGCCCATCGTGGTCGGCTCGGCATGGATGCCATGGCTGCGGCCGATGCGGACCGTGTCTTTGTGCTCGAAGGCACGGGTCTTCAGCGCTGTCAGTACGCGATCGAGATCGGCCAGCAGCAGATCGGCGGCGCGCACCAGCTGGATGTTGAACGTCGTGTCGAGCACGTCGGACGAGGTCATGCCCTGGTGGACGAAACGGCTGTCGGGGCCGATGAATTCGGCCAGATGCGTTAGGAAGGCGATGACGTCATGCTTGGTGACGGCTTCGATCTCGTCGATGCGCGCGACGTCGAACGTGGCGGCGCCGCCCTTTTCCCAGATCGTTCTGGCAGCGTCCTTCGGGATGACGCCGAGATCGGCCAGCGCGTCGCAGGCATAGGCTTCGATTTCGAACCAGATGCGAAATTTGGTTTCCGGCGACCAGATGGCCACCATTTCCGGCCGGGAGTAACGGGGGATCATGGGTTTCAGCTTTCGTGACGATGGGAGTTGGCTGTGCCTCTAGCAAAGATAGACGGCAATCTCAACGCTGCTGTTTCGGCATCCGGCAGGTGAGCCACAGGCTGGTCAGCGCAAGTGCCGCAAATCCGAGCGGCAGATAGAGCCGGATGCCCATGACGATGAACTGGTAAATGGCGCTGGCCGAGGTGAAGGTGAATTGATAGGCCCAGGTGCCGGTGCCGAACGGCGCGTGCCAGCGGGTATAGAAACTCCGGTAGTCGAGCGCAAACAAAATGGCGGTGACGGCGATGGTGCAGAGCGTCAGGCAGAGGAAGAATGCCGCAAAGCGGGTCTCCCGGCCCCTGCCGATCGCTGCGAAACGGCCAAGCAGCAGCGCGAACGGCCAGGAAACGGCGCCACCGCAGAAGAACAGGATGAGAATGCTCTTCAGATGGAACGTCTCGGCGCCATTGCGCAGGTACAGGGCCGCCAGTGCAGACACCGCCATCATCAGGCCCCATAAAGGCGCACCGAGCACGAGCTCCCACAGGCCCGGCAGGGCCAGGCGCAGGCGCTGCGCCGCTTTGTGTGTCAGGCTGCGTGGAGCAGTGGCAATGGCCTGTCCGGATGCGCTCATGGCTTCATCGATGCGGGAACGGCGATCCAGCGGCCGTCGCTTCCCTCAAAACCGACGCTCAAGACCTGAACAAGGACAATGTGGACGGGGTCGCCCTCGATGGGGTTAAACGTCACGACACCGCCGATACGGTAACCCGTCGGGCATTTTCGGCTGTCGGGAACGGCTGTGTCGGTGTGGACAACGCGTTCCGATGACTTTCCGTCCTCGGTTTCGAAGGCAAGACGAAAGCCGGCCGATTGCGGCGTGACATTCTTGCAGAGGGCAGAGGGGGACAACGGTATTTCGTCAAGCGTCAGTGTGAAGTCCCCACCCACCGGCGGATCGACGGCATATTGCCGGTATGTCAGGCGATGGGGATCGCTTGTGGTTTCCGTGATCGGATTGAAGGCCGCGAGCAGGCCGGGATTGGCGGCGAGATCGAATTTCCGGGCGAGGGGTGCTGCTTTTGCAGCAGTTTGCGCACGGACCTCGGCAAGGCTGGTGTTTTCCTTGTCGATGCGCAGGCGGATCGGCGTTCCCGGCAGGAACGTGTCCTTGCGGGTATCGAGCACGAAGATGTTCGAATAGGGAAAACCGGAGCCGTCCTGGACGCCATATTCCTCGAATGCGAAGACGCTACCATCTGCCGAGAAGCCGATCGGCTGAAACGAGGCGAAATCGCCGGCACGTGCAGCCGTTGTGGTGAGCGCCAGTGACAGCAATGCGGCAGCGATCCCGCCCGTTAATGTCACCCGCGGCCTCCCTCGGCATTGCCGCGCAGAGTGTCGATGGTTTTCCGGTAGGCGTCAACATGGCCGCCGCTGAAGATGGCCGAGCCTGCGACGAAAACGTTTGCGCCGGCCGATGCGGGCAGCGCGATCGTATCGAGCGCGATACCGCCGTCCACCTGGATGTCGATCGGCCGGTCGCCGATCATCGCCTTGACGCGGCGGATCTTCTCTTCCATGGCGGGAATGAATTTCTGGCCGCCGAAACCGGGATTGACGGTCATCACCAGAACGAGGTCGATCTTGTCGAGCAGGTAGTCGAGAACGCTCTCCGGCGTTGCCGGATTGATCGAGACGCCGGCCTTCTTGCCGAGCGCCTTGATGGCCTGGACCGAACGATCGAGATGCGGGCCTGCCTCGGCATGCACGGTGATGCTGTCGCAGCCGGCCTTGGCAAAGGCCTCCAGATAGGGGTCGGCCGGGGCGATCATCAGGTGGCAGTCGAAATAGGCTTGCGTGTGCGGCCTCAGCGCCTTGATCACATCGGGACCGAAGGAAATATTCGGGACGAAATGGCCGTCCATGATGTCGAGATGGATCCAGTCGGCACCGGCGGCAACGACGTCGCGCACTTCCTGACCGAGTTTGGCATAGTCGGCGGCGAGAATGGAGGGGGCGATGCGGATAGGCAGGGGCATGATCGGGGGCTCCAACTGTTTTGCGGGCAATAGCATCGCTTTTGACCGCAAACAACCGATGTTACGGCTTCACACGCATTCCACCGGCTAAGGCTGCTGGCTCCAGGCCACAAGCATGTCATTTTCGGCAGGCACCGCATCATGAACGCCGCGCGCTATGGCGCGGGCCATGGTGGACGCTGCAGCCGCGCTCAGATCGATGAAATTCTGCAGGTCGATGGTTTTACCGCTCGTTCCGGTCGCCAGCGCAAACACGAGGTCACCGTCGAGCGGTGTATGGGAGGGCCACAACGCGCGCGAAAATCCGTCATGGGCTGCGATGGCCAGCCGTTTCGCCTCGGCTTTTGTCAACACCGCATCGGTGGCGATGACGGCGATCGTGGTGTTTTTCGTTTCGCTCTGCTGACTGCGGAACTTGATGCGCAGATCACCGGCATCTTTTGGAAAAGGATGGAGCATGCCAAGACCGCCGAACTCTGCATTCTCTTCAAAAGGTGCCGACCAGAAATGTCTGGTATCACCGATGGTGGCCGATCCCAGCGCATTGACCGCCACCAGCGCGCCGATGGTGATGCCGTTGCCGAGCACCGTCGAGGCCGTGCCAAGGCCGCCCTTGAAGGTGGCGGTCAAAGCCCCGGTGCCGGCACCTGACGTGCCCGTCGCAAATTCCAGCGCTGCCGCCTGCACGGCCGCATATCCAAGTTCGCGATAGGGCGGATAGAGGCCCCAGTCCTTGTCGCCGCCATTGATGAGGTCGAACAGGATGGCGGCGGGGACGATGGGGATATGCAGATTGCCGACGGGAAAGCCGCGTCCCATCTGCCGTAGGGCGGCCTGCGCGCCCGACGCTGCATCGAGCCCGAAGGCCGAACCGCCGGATAAAACGATGGCATCGACCGTCTGGACCGTATTGTGCGGTTCCAAGAGATCGGTTTCCCGCGTACCGGGGGCGCCGCCCAGCACCTGCACGGCGGCAATCGCAGGCTGGTCGCAGACAACCACCGAGACGCCGGACTTTAACCGATTGTCCTGCGCATTGCCGACTTTCAGGCCGCCGACATCGGTGATCGTATTGCGCGGCCCGGTCCGCATCACGGGCTTCCCGGAACCGTTGGTGCGGCGATGAACCGGTTGTTTTGCCATTGCAGCAGGCGGTAGGGGTTGTCTGCCAGCTCGTGGCTGGCGTTGAAGCGGATGGGGCCGAGGACGGTCGGGTAGGGGCCTTTGGCAAGCGCATCCAGCAGCGGGCCGCCATCCTTGCCGGCCTGATCCTTGGCCTGTTCCAACAGCGTGACAGCTGCAAAGGCCGGAAGCACATAGCCTTCGGGGAGCAGTTTTGCCGCCGTCATGGCATCGACCGCGCCCTTGGCGCCGGGCAGCGTGGCGTAGTCGGGCAGGGACACGGCCAGCACCCCGTTTGCCAGCGGAACCGGAACGTTGGCCGCATCGAGCGTCTCGCCGCCCATCAGCGTCAGGGCAAGTTTTTCGGAGGCCGCATCGCGCGCGATGATCGCGGTATCGGCCCGGTCGCCGCTGGTGAACACGTGCGTCACGCCGCTCTTTGCCAGGCGGCGTACAAGGCTGACCTGCTGTTCCTGGGCGGGGCGGTAGGTGTCGGAGAATGTCGGGGTGAGGCCGATGTCAGCCAAAGCGCTGCGCACCGTTTCCACCAGTTCGCGTCCGTGGATCGTGCCGTCCTCGATCAGTCCCAGCGGTTCGTTCTTCCAGCGCGACAGAATGATCTCCGTCACCTTGGCAGCTTCGGCCTTGGCGCTCGGCACCAGCCGGAAGAACGGCCATTTCTTTTTCAGCGCGTCTTCCATCAGGATATCGGAACGGACGCTAAGCGTCAGGGCGGGAATACCGGCCTCGGCAAGCGCCGGGAGCGCGGCTTCCAGGCTTTCGGTACACAGAAAACCGATCGCCGCTTCGGCGCCGCTGGCGATCAGCGCCTTTTTCAGGGCTTCCGCATCATTGGCTTCGCAGGTTTCGGGAATTGCGATGATTTCTGAGCCGCGATCCTCGGCCTGGAAGCGGGCGCCGTCGAGCATCTGCTGGCCAAGCAACGCAAAAGGCCCCTCGGCCGGCGCAACGACAGCGATCTTCAGCCCGGCGGCCAACGCGGGGACGGCCTGCACCGATCCGGCAATCACGAGGCTGGCAAAAATCCAACGAAACATGCGCTTATCCAGTTGAGAACGCCCATGTTTTAAAGATGTGGCAGCACGGGTCAAAGGAAAAGATCGGAACATGCGCGGCGGGAGCGGCAATTGCCGCAAATGACGAAGAAAAGCCAGACCATGGGTTTCATATTCCGTTGCAATCTCTATGTGTTAAAAACGTACCTCGATCTGGAGACTGCCGTGTTGGACAAGACCCAACTGGATCCGCTGACCTACCGTGATGCCATGAGCCGGCTGGCCGGTCACGTGCATATCGTGACGGCGGCGCATGCGGGTGTGCGGCGCGGCGTGACGATCACGGCTGCCTGCTCGGTCTCGGACGATCCGGCGACGCTGCTCGTCTGCCTCAACGGCGCCAACCCGCGCAACGACATCTTTACAGAGAGCGGCAGTTTTGCCCTCAATCTTTTGGGCGCCGACCAGATGGATCTTGCCCATGTGTTTTCCGGCAAGAACCCCGTCGATCCCTCGGAGCGCTTTTCCCACGGAACCTGGAATGCTTTGAAAACCGGCGCGCCAATCCTGGAAGAGGCGGTTGCGGCCTTCGATTGCCGGTTGATCGATATCAAGACGGTTGCCACGCATATCGTTCTGTTCGGCGAGGTTGTCGCTGTCACCCTCGGCCAGCAGAAGCCGGCGCTGGTTTATCTCGACCGGGACTACCGCACCTTATAGATTGTGCTGCATCGGTCCTGCCGCCGTTTCGCAACAGGAGATAGGCAATGCCAGATACCGATCCGCTGACGTTTGCCGCAGAGTGGCATGCCGACGGACGTGATGTCGCGATCGCAACGGTGATCGAGACTTGGAGTTCCGCGCCGCGACCGGCGGGAAGCCATTTGGTGATCGATGCGCAGGGTAACTTTCAAGGTTCTGTGTCCGGCGGCTGTATCGAGGAGGCTCTGGTTGCTGAGGCGTCTGATGTGATCGCTTCCGGCAAAGCGCGGATTGCAGAATTCGCTGTTACCGACGATACCGCCCAAAATGCCGGCCTGTTCTGTGGCGGGCGTATTCGCGTCCTTATCGAAAAACTGAGATAGCGCCGATGTTGCCAGCGCATTTGCACGAGATCAATGCGGCGCGCGATGCACGGCGGGCAATGGTTGTGGTGTCCGACCTCGACACCGGGGAAACCCGGTTGTTGCGCGCGGAGGAGTTGTCCGATCCCGTCTCTGCGTCGGCAGTCGAATCGGCGTTGCGCACGGGAAAAGCAGGTCTTGCTGGGATTGGCGGCCGGTCCGTCTTCATCAATGTCCACCAGCCGCCGCCGCGTATTGTTGCCATAGGCGCAGGTCATATCGCGCAGGCTTTGGCCGGGATGGCCGCGATTGCGGGTTTCGACATGGTGATCATCGATCCGCGCGGCTCCATGATCTCACCCGCAACATTCGGCACGGCTGCACTTTTTGCAGAACAGCCCGAAGACGTGTTCCAGCGGCGGCCTCTTGATGCTTTCACGGCGCTGGCTGCGGTCGCGCATGATCCGTCGATCGATGACCTGCCTTTGACGAAGGCGCTTGCGGCGCAATGTTTCTATGTCGGCGCGCTCGGCGGCAAGAAGAGCCATGCCAAGCGGATCGAGCGGCTGGCCGGGCTTGGCGTAGACGATGCCGCGATTGCGCGCATTCATGGCCCGATCGGCCTTGATATCCGCGCGGCCAATCCCGCTGAAATCGCCGTTTCCATTCTCGCCGATATCATCCTTTCGCTCCGGACGCGCAATGTCTCGGCGACGGCTATCTGACATTTGGTTTTGACACGCCCGAATGCGGCGTCGCGGTGGCATCCCATTGAAAGGGTGAGGGACATGGACAATGTGGCAATCGAAGAGATGTTTTCGGCGCTCGGCCCGGTGACGGTCAAACGCATGTTTGGCGGCAAGGGGATCTATTTCGAGGGCCGGATCCTGGCGCTGGAAGTCGGCGGCGATATCCTGTTGAAGGCAGATGCCGAGAGTACCGGGGCGTTCGAAGATGCCGGCAGTTCGCAATGGACCTACGACGGCAAGGGCAAGCTTGTGAAGATGCCCTACTGGTCCGTTCCGGAAGAGGCCTTCGATGATCCCGACGACATGGCGCGCTGGGTGCGGCTTGCCTATGAGGCAGCGTTGCGGGCTAAGAAATAGCCTGTTCCCGCAATGCCTTCACCGCATCCTGCGCGAAAACGGAAAGCGGCTGCGGCAGGGCGTCGAGCGCATACCAGCCGATATCGGAGAGTTTGTCGGGTTCCATCAGCTGTGGCGCGCCGGAGAAATCATCGGTCATGTAGATCAGCGAAATCCAGTGCTGCCGGTCGGCCTCGATCCGCTGCTCGCTGAGGCAGAGAAAACGGGCGGAATGGATCGTCAGACCGCTCTCTTCTTCGGCCTCGCGGCGCGCGGCGTCAGCAACCGCTTCCATATGATCGACCTTGCCGCCGACGATGCTCCAATGGCCGGCTTCTGGTGCTTTCAAACGCCTGCAAAGCAAAAGCTTGCCGTCATTTAAGACGGCAAGCCCTGATCCCACGCCGGGAAAATCGATGCCTGGAACTGCCATGCAAACGGTAAGGCTCAGGCTTTGCCGGCAATCAGCATGAATGCCGGGATATCGTCGCCGAAGCCGACCGGTGTCGGGCCGTCATCATGGTCGCGGCGGTAGCGGTTGCGGCGATCACGATTGTCGTCATTGGCAGGATACGGCTGGGGAGCAGGACGGTTGCTGTTACGGCCGGCATTCTGCGGTTTCGTTTCTGCCTTGCGTTCTGATCTCACAGGTTCTGCCTTTGTTACTACCGGTTCGAGAGGGGCTGCTATGACTGCCGGACTATCGTCTGATTTGATGTCCGATTTGTGACTGGCGATGGGCCGGGGCGCGTGTTCGCGATCCCGGTCGTTGCGCCGGCCACCGCGCTTGCCGTCACGGCCGCCGCGCTCGGGCTTGCTGCTCTCATGGCTTTCCATCGGAGCGGGCAGGGCAGAGAGATCGCCGTTCAGCCATTCGATCTTCTTGTCGATCAGCTTTTCGATGGCATCGACGAATTTCGTGTCGCGCTTGGATACCAGCGTGAACGCAGCACCCGAACGGCCGGCACGGCCGGTGCGTCCGATGCGGTGGACATAGTCTTCTGCATGGATCGGCACGTCAAAATTGAAGACATGGCTGACATCCGGAATGTCGAGGCCGCGCGCGGCGACGTCGGATGCGACCAGCAATGTAATCGCGTTGTCCTTGAAGCCCGCCAGCATTTTCGTGCGCGAGCTCTGATCCATGTCGCCATGCAGCGCGCCGACCGAGAAACCGTGACGCGACAGCGAGCGGTAGAGTTCGGCAACATCGAGCTTGCGATTGCAGAAGATGATAGCGTTCTTCAGTTCTTCCTGCTTCTGGATCAGATCGCGCAGAACCGCGCGTTTTTCATAATCCTTGCCGTGGGACGCGACCAGACGCTGCGTCACCGTGGTGGCCGTCGAAGACCGCGTGGACACTTCGACACGTTCCGGGTTCTGCAGGAACCGGTCGGCCAGCTTCTGGATTTCCGGCGGCATCGTGGCCGAGAAGAACAGGGTCTGGCGCGTGAACGGGATCAGCTTGGCGATTCGCTCGATATCGGGAATGAAGCCCATGTCGAGCATGCGGTCGGCCTCGTCGATGACGAGGATTTCGACGCCGGTCATCAAGAGCTTGCCGCGTTCGCAATGGTCAAGCAGGCGGCCTGGCGTGCAGATCAGCACGTCGGCGCCACGTTCGAGCTTGCGGTCCTGCTCATCGAAGGACACGCCGCCGATCAGAAGGGCGACATTGAGCTTGTGGTTCTTGCCGTATTTCTCAAAGTTTTCAGCAACCTGGGCCGCCAGTTCGCGCGTCGGCTCAAGAATGAGCGTGCGCGGCATACGGGCGCGGGCACGGCCCTTTTCCAGAAGCGTCAGCATCGGCAGCACGAAGGATGCCGTCTTACCCGTGCCCGTCTGGGCGATGCCCAGAATATCACGCCGCTGCAGGGCTGGCGGAATGGCGCCTGCCTGGATCGGTGTGGGGATGGTGTAGCCCGCGTCTGTGACTGCGGTAAGAACTTTTTGGCTCAGGCCAAGGTCTGAAAAAGTGGTCAAAGGGAAATCTGTTTCCGTTCCGGTTCGGTCGAACTCTGGTCAATCGGCGCATGCGTAAACTGCCGTCGCTGGGGCTCTTAGTCCCATAGCCAAGCAAAGTCAAGAAAACCGGTGGTTTGATCGGGAAAAGAACCAAGAATGGACTGCCAACAACAACATAGCTGAAAAACGCCTGCTGTTACGTCAAGAGCGGCGCCAAGGCCGTCAAGCTCAGTTGATGTAGTGGCTAAGCTTGATGCCAGCAGTCAGGAACCGCATAGGATCGACCGCTTCGCCATTCAAACGGACTTCATAATGCAGGTGCGGGCCCGTGGAGCGGCCGGTGCTGCCGGATCGGGCAATGGGTTCGCCGGTTCTGATCTTGTCGCCGGCATTCACCAGGATCGTCGAGAGATGCGCGTAGCGGGTGGTGATCCCATTGCCATGGTCGATTTCGACCATGTTGCCGTAACCGCCATTCTTGCCGGCGGTGATCACCGTGCCGGGTGCGGTCGCAAGGATCCGCGTTCCCGTCGGCGCCCGGAAATCGATGCCGGCATGCAGCGCCAGCCGTCCCAGAAACGGGTCGAGCCGGTTGCCGAAGGTGGATGTGATGTCGCTGGCCGGCGATGGATTGTTGAACGGCAGCTTTTTCGCCTGGCTGCGGACGCTCTCCAGGCGGCCAAGCGCTGTATCGAGCCCGATCAGCGAGTTATCGAAGGCCTCGGTCGTTTCTGGCTCCACGAACGGCCCGCCGATGGCGTCGTCGTCTGCGGTCACGGCTGGTGTGACGGCCACCTCGTCTGCATCAAGCTTGACGCCGGTGCGGGCAAGGATGGTCATGATGGCATCGGTGGCTTCCGAGGCGCCGGCCGTCAGGTTGTCGATACGGGTTTTCTGCTGCTGTTCAATATCCTTCAGCGACAACGTCACTTTCGAAAACAGCCGGTCGGCGCGGTCCGACATCGCTTCCTGGCCGTTTGACGTGGCTTGGGGCGCATAGGCCAGCGCCATCTTCTGCTGCGGCGTGTTGCCGCCCATGCCCATCAACCGCTCGATCGCCTTCAGGCCACCGCCGGCATCGGCGCGCTTCTGGCTTTCGACCGGCGCTGCCTCTGGCTGAATATCCTTTTCGGCAATGCCTGATTCTTCTGCGCGGTCGAGCAATGTGCCAAGACGGCCGTGGCGGGAGGAGAGCGCCATCTGCTGCTGCAGCAGTTTTTCGACCTTGTCTTCCAACACCTGCTGATCGAGGAGCTGACGGCTGGTGACGCGATCGACCTGCGCGCGCAAGGCGGCGATCCGGTCTTCATATTCATGCTGCATGCGCGCCTGGCGGGCCATCGTGCCGCCGATCAGGTCGTCGCGCAGTACGAGATAGGAGGTGGCGGCGAGGTAGCCGATCGAAAATACGGAGACGAAACAGACGGAAACTGCGGCCATCCAGGGGCGGATGGTCATGTGGCGAACCTTGTCGCCGCTGGCCAGAATGATGATGTGCTTTTGTGCGCGCTTGCCGAAAACCTGGCTTTCCGTAGACACCAACTCACCCCCAATGCGTGCTTACCTGCCCGTCATGATGGGATTGATTAGACACTGTTAAGGTTAATAAAGCCTTGATCTCAAGCGTTTCGGACGATTTGTCAGGTGTTTACCGAGGCCGTCATCGAGCGGTAGAACGACGGGGTCAGGCCGGCTTCGGCGCGGGCGATATCGTTGAACGGGGCCTTGAGCGGACCGCGAAAATTGGCCCGGACCAGGGCCTGAAATGCGGCGGCCGGGTCCTTCTTCTGGCGCGCGCAGAGAAACCGGAACCATTTGGCACCAACCGCCACATGGCCCTTTTCGTCCTCGTAGATCACGTCGAGCACCGCAGCACTTTCCAGATCGCCGGCTTCGCGCATCTTTGCCTGCAGCGCAGGCGTCACGTCGAGGCCGCGCGCCTCAAGGATCAGCGGTACCACCGCCAGCCGCGCCGTCAGGTCGTTGCGCGTGTCATGCGCTGCCTGCCACAGTCCGTCATGGGCCGGCAGGTCGCCATAATCGGCACCCAGCTCACGCAGGCGATCGCGCACCATGCGGAAATGCTTGGCCTCCTCGAAGGCCACCTTCATCCAACCGTCGAAGAACGAGTTCGGCACCGGCTCCGTTGCGAACCGGGCGACGATATCGAGCGCCAGATCGACGGCATTCAGTTCGATATGGGCGATGGCATGTAAAAGGGCGATCCGGCCTTTGTCGGTCGTGAGCGCCCGCTTCGGCATCTGCCGCGGCGGTATCAATTCGGGCTTTTGCGGCCTTCCGGGACGTTCAGGCACGGCCATATCGAGCGGCGAGCGCAGCGACAGGGTGCGCTCGTTCCAGCGGCGGGCTGTCTCCTGGGTCAGCAGCGTCTTGATATCGAGATCATCAGCGCGGATGGCGCGGACCGCGCCATCGCGAAGGCTGCGGATTTCCGGCAGGTCCGTCATTGTCAGATCGTTCCCCCGGCAAGGCTTTTGGCAGCTGCCAGCACCTCTTCGGCATGACCGGCGACCTTCACCTTCGGCCAGATGCGCCGGATGACGCCATCGGGACCGATCAGCAGGGTCGTACGCTCAACACCCATATATTTGCGGCCATACATGCTCTTTTCCACCCAGACGCCATAGCTGTTGAGGACGGACAAATCCTCGTCCGAAGCAAGAATCACCGACAGATCATACTTCTTGGCGAACTTGTCGTGCTTCTTCACCGAATCGGGCGACATGCCGATGACCACAGTGCCGGCTTGCGAAAATTCGCTCAGAAGTCCGCTGAACGCGATTGATTCGGTGGTGCAGCCGCTGGTGTCATCCTTGGGGTAGAAGAAGAGAACGACCGATTTTCCGTTGAAATCACCGAGGGAAACGGTTCCGCCGCCTTCGCGGGGCAGGGTAAAATCCGGTGCAATTGCGCCTTCGGTCAGGTTCGCCATGGTTATTCCTTTATTTTGGGGCATGTGCGCCAAACGTTTGTCGCATCAGGCATATCCAATCGTGACCCGGCCCGTCCAGCGCCGCCGGTCATGGTGGAGGTTTTTTCGCGCACAGGAAGACGGGCTGTAGGGCAGACATCGTTTGCTCCGGGGTCGTTCTTTAACTACTGTGTCACGCATGCGAATGTCAGGCGGTGCGTGTGTGTGCCGTTGATATGCCAGGGCGATAAAATGATTTGAATCAACCACGTAATCCGTGATTCGGCATTGCGGAACGCAGCCGTTGATGCCGCGATTGGCATCGCAGCAGATTGGAAATGACCGCATGATTCTTTTTCACACATCCGGAGGCTGCCGGCGCTGATGAATGAAATCCGCGGTGAAAAAGTATCGTTTCGCAAGGAAGACATTGTCGCTCTGCATTCCCTGCCGTCCGCGCAGGCCCATGACCCCTGCATCGTTCACGCGCCGAACAAGCGCGGCATCACCCGTCTGATCTTTACCACAACGGTTGTCGTTGCCTCGATCGTGCTTTTGCTGGGCGCAGCACTGATTGCGGCCATTGAAGGCGGGGTGCTTGACGGGCCGCTCAATGCAAGGGCACAGGCGGCCCTGAACACGGCGCTTGGCAGCGGCTATCATGCCGAAGTGGGCAGCACGGTGCTGCGGGTCACGTCTGACGGGGCGCTGGCGCTGAAGGCCCAGAACGTGACGCTGGTGGAGAACGTCTCCAACAAGCGGCTTGTCGGGACCAACAGCGTGTTCATCGAACTCAACCCCTTGGCCCTGATGACCGGGCGGATCGCCGTTTCGCGGCTTGAGGCCGAGGGAGCGACGCTGGATCCGGCGCTGCTTCCACAGGGAAAACCGATCGATCTGACGACGATCCGAATCGCCGATGTCGGCGCGGGTCTGGAGGTCGTCTTCAACCAGATCGACCGTCTCTCGCAACTGATTGGCCGCAGCAATACGCAGACGGTGCGCATTGCCGACCTGCGCCTGTCGTTTTCCGGTCTGCGCCAGCGCATCGTTCCCGTCGTGGTGGAGACGCTGGATTTCCAGCGCACGGCTGACGGTTCCATGCAGATCGACGGTGTGTTTTCTATCGATGGTCAATCCTCGCAACTGCATCTGCGCGCCGATCGTGAGAGCGGCCGTATCACGACGCTCAACGGCTCAGCCGTGGGGTTACCGCTGTCCGCCTTCCTGCATCGCAACGAAACCCCGACGGAGCTCGCTTTCGGGGTGACAAGCAGCGCGGATCTGACGATCAAGGCGACTCGGGCGTCAGAAAACGCGCCTCCGGCGCTGCAATTGAACGGGCGTTCCAATGACGGTGCTTTCGATGCTGGCGGGTTCACATCGGAACTCAAACCTTCCGAACTTAATGTCAGCTATGATTTTGCGCGCAACCGGATCGAAATCCTGCCGTCGATGGCGCGTGTTGGCCGCTCAACCTTTCCGTTTACCGGTGCGATTGCCGATCTCGATCCGGCGGCGTTTGCCGGACAGAAGGGCTTTTCGATCGATCTTCTGCTGCAGGCTGCCAGCTCCTCGCCTATCGATGTTTCCGAGGCGCCGCTGATCTTCGACGCCAAGGCGCAAGGCCGCTATCTGTCGGAAAGTCACCAGCTGGTCTTTGACGAACTGACGGTTGCCAGCGGCCTTGGCACAGCTGCCGGTTCGCTGTCGATGACGTTTGGGGAAACCTCGCCGCAGATCAGCTTCGCGCTCTTGACCAGCAGGTTGCAGTCGGCCGCCGTCAAACAGCTCTGGCCCTGGTGGGTCGGCAAGAACGCACGCCGCTGGGTGGTCAACAACATTTTCGGCGGCACGGTCACGGATGGCAAGATCGAGGTCTTCCTGCCGATGGGACGTATTACCCGCACCGTCGGGCCGATCGACCTGAATGCCGAGGAATTGAACGTTCAGTTCAACATCACCGACGCACGGATCAATCTGGCCGGCGATATCCCGCCGCTGCGGGATGCTGCCGGCGCGTTCACGCTGAAGGGCGAGCGCATGGATGTGGAGATCGAGCGCGGAACCGCGTATTTCCCGTCGGGGCGCTCCGCCACGTTGACCGGCGGCAACTTTATCATTCCGAGCACTTACCAAAAGCCTTTGATTGCCGAAATGAAGCTCGATGTGGCCGGGCAGGCGGACGCGATTGCCGAGCTTGTCACCTACCGGCCCATTCTCGCCCTGCAGCGGACCCCTTTCAAGCCGGAGGATTTTTCCGGCGACATGACGGCACGCGTCGGCGCCCGTTTTGGTCTGGTCGTTGCCCAGCAACCGCCGCCACCGCAATGGCAGGCCGAAATGCTGCTCAACGGCGTGACGCTCAACAAACCGATTGCCGGACGCGCGATTTCCGACATCAAGGGAAGCCTTCGGATCGATCCGCAGCAGGCGGTGCTTGACGCGAAAGCCGATATCGACGGCGGACCGATGGATATCTCGCTTGTCGAACCGGTCGGGGCCAACAGCACCGTCAAGAGAAAGCGTGAGGTGTCCGGAACGCTGGATGACAAGGCACTTGCCAAGCTTGCTCCGGGCCTTGCCGGTATCGTCAATGGGCCGGTGGCACTGGATATCCTGATCGACGATACCGACCGGCAGACCGTCTCGGCCGATCTCGGCCGGGCGGCGATCTCGCTTCCATGGATCGGCTGGTCGAAAGGAGCCGGGATTGGCGCCAAGGCCGCGTTTTCGGTCTCCAACGTCGATGACATGACGCATATCGACGACCTGAAGCTCACCGGTGACGGTTTTGGCGCGAGCGGCGCACTGGTGCTCGACAAGGCAGGCCTGAGTTCGGGCGCGTTTTCGTCGGTCCAGCTGTCGCGGGGCGACAATTACGCCGTCAGCATCAAGCGTCAAAAGAGCGGTTTCGGGGTGAGCGTCAATGGCAGTTCGGCCGATATACGCCCGATCATCGAAAGCCTGCGCAGCCCTTCCAGCGGCGATGACGGTGGTGATGGCAAACGCATCGCCATCAATGCCAATCTCCAGCAGGTCACCGGGTTCCATTCCGAAACCCTTTCCAACGTCAATCTGGACTATGCCGCCAGAGGCAAGCAGATCGATGCCGTCGATCTGTCGGCGGTGACGGACAGCGGTCAGGCCGTTGTCGCCAAGCTGACGAAAAACGGCGCCGACAATTTTTTGGAACTGACCACCGGCGATGCCGGTTCGCTGGTCCGGTTTGCCAATATCTACAACAACATGCGCGGTGGTCTTTTGAACCTCAAGCTGCGTGATCGCGGCGGCAGTTCGTGGCGCGGCAATATCGATATCCGCAAGTTTTCGCTGGTCAACGAGACACGGCTGCAATCGATCGTCTCGACCCCGACAGGTGCTGACGGCCGAAGCCTGAACCAGGCCGTGAAGAAGGATATCGATGTCAGCTCGGCCCGTTTCGAGCGCGGATCGGCCAATGTGGCGTTGGACAATGGATCGATCGCCATTGACGGCGGCGTGGTGCGCGGCGTCGATATCGGCGCGACGTTCCAGGGAACGGTGCGTGACCAGAATGGCAATATGGACATGACCGGAACCTTCATGCCGGCCTATGGGCTCAACCGGCTGTTCGGCGAACTGCCGATCATCGGCGCCATTCTCGGCAATGGCCGCGACCGCGGCCTGCTCGGCATCACCTTCAAGCTGGTCGGGCCATTCACCAAGCCGAACCTGACGATCAACCCCCTGTCGATCATCGCGCCCGGCGTGTTCCGCAGCATCTTCGAATTCCAATAAAAAACCGGCGGGATCGCCGCCGGTTTCATGTCATTCCATGGACTCGAGCGCTCAGGACGGGCGGACGAGAATGTGCTTCTTCTTGCCGAGCGACAGCTTGATCACGCCGTCGGCCGTGACGTCACCGGTGCCGATCAGCTGACGATCGTCGCTGACCACGGCATCGTTGAGGCGCACGGCACCATCTTTGAGAAACTGCCGTACTTTGCCGTTCGATTCGGCCAGACCGGCGCGCACGAACAGCGCGAGAACACCGACGCCGGCCTCAAGCTCTGCCGTGGGCACGTCGATGGACGGCAGGTTGGCAGCAAGTGCTCCCTCTTCAAAGGTCTTGCGGGCGGTTTCGGCCGCTTCCTCGGCTGCGGCGCGGCCATGCAGGGTTGCCGTGATCTCGGTCCCCAGGATCTTCTTGACCTCGTTGATCTCGGTGCCGGCAAGCTGCGAGAGGCGGGCGATCTCGCCCATTGGCAGCGTCGTGTAGAGCTTGAGGAAGCGCGACACGTCGGCGTCTTCCGTGTTGCGCCAATATTGCCAGAAATCGTAGGCCGACATCATGTCGGGGTTGAGCCAGATCGCACCATTGACGGACTTGCCCATCTTTGCGCCCGAAGATGTGGTCAGGAGCGGAGAGGTCAGCGCGTAGAGCTGCGGCGTTCCCATGCGGTGACCGAGATCGATGCCGTTGATGATGTTGCCCCATTGATCGGAGCCGCCCATCTGCAAACGGCAGCCGGTGCGCTTGTAGAGTTCGACGAAATCGTAGGCCTGCAGGATCATGTAGTTGAATTCGAGGAATGACAGCGACTGCTCGCGGTCGAGCCGCGTCTTGACGCTGTCGAAGGCCAGCATGCGATTGACCGAGAAGTGGCGGCCGACATCGCGCAGGAATTCAAGGTAGTTGATGCCGAGCAGCCAATCGGCATTGTTGATCATCAAGGCGTCTTTCGGCCCCTCGCCATAGGTCAGGTAGTTGGAAAAGACCGATTTGATGCTGGCGATGTTGGACGCGATCGTGTCCGGCGTCATCAACTGGCGCGCCTCATCCTTGAAGGACGGGTCTCCGACCATGCCGGTGCCGCCGCCCATCAGCGAGATCGGCCGGTGACCGGTCGCCTGCATCCAATGCAGCATCATGATCTGGATCAGGCCGCCGGCATGCAGGCTCGGCGCGGTCGGATCAAAGCCGATATAGGCCGTCACGGTTTCCTTGTTGAACAGCGCATCCAGTCCGGCATTGTCGGATGTCTGGTGGATGAAGCCGCGTTCGTGGAGGGTGTGAAGGAAATCGGACTTGAATTCGGACATGACCTGTCTCTTTCGGGAGGCTGTTTTAAAGGAATGGACGCTTGCTGGATATTTGCGCGGCGTTTAGCACTGTTTGGTAGAAAGTGCACCTGTTTGCATCGCAAATGTTTGTTTGGGGGTGAATGCTCAATGGCGCAGATGAAGACGGCGATCGGGCTGATGAGCGGGACCAGCATGGATGGCATCGACATCGCGCTCATTCGAACCGATGGCCGCGACCGTGTCGAGCGTGGTCCGTCCATGGGCGTCGGCTATGAGCCGGCTTTCCGGAACAGGCTGAAATCGGCATTGAATGAGGCGCGCGCGCTGACGGACAGAACGCAGCGCCCGGGGGACCTTTCGGCGATCGAGCGAAACCTCACCTTACGGCATGCCGTTGCGGTCAACGATTTTCTAGCCAGCAACGGGCTGTCGCCAACAGACATAGACGTGATCGGATTTCACGGGCAGACCATTCTTCACTGCCCCGATGCGGCGCTGACCGTGCAACTGGGCGATGGCGCGCTTCTGGCGCAATCGACCGGCATTGCCGTCGTGCATGATATGCGTGCTCATGACATGACATTTGGCGGGCAGGGCGCGCCGCTCATTCCGGTCTATCATGCCGCGCTTGCCCAAAGCGCCGGCCAAACAGCCCCGCTGGTATTCGTCAATATCGGCGGCATTTCCAATCTGACGTTTATCGGCACCGAAGGCGATATCGTCGCCTATGACAGCGGGCCGGGAAATACCCTGATCGACCAATGGGTGGAGACCCATACGGGCGGCACATTCGATAAGGATGGCGCGATCGCCAGCGCTGGCCGCATCATTCCCTCGCTTGCGGAAAGGTATCTCGATCACGCGTTTTTCTCATCCAACCTGCGCCGCTCGCTTGACCGCAACGACTTCTCACCGCCAGCCGTTGCCGATGCCGCCTTGGCGGATGGGGCGCGCACGCTTGCCTATGTGACCGCTGCCGCCATTCTCAAATCGGCGAGGCATCTGCCCGAGCGGCCGCAGACCCTGGTCATATGCGGGGGCGGGCGGCTCAATCCGGTCATCATGGACGACCTTCGCAGGCTAGGGGCAAAGGAGGATATCGCAGTCATCGTGGCGGAAGAGGCGGGTCTTGATGGCGATGCCATGGAGGCGGAGGCGTGGGCTTATCTCGCCGTCCGGTCGATGGAAGGATTGCCGCTGACTTTTCCGGGCACCACGGGCGTCACGAAACCGGTCACCGGCGGCGTCTTCAATCCGGTACTTCCCGCGCAATCACCGTTCGCAGATTAACGTTTCTTTTGCCGGACATCGTTACCATTCCCGCGAATCTGCGCTGGCCTTTGGCATGGGCGCAGGAGAGCACACGGCGTGTGGGTTCTCGAAACGGACACTGAGATGAACGGCGCGCTTTTTCTTTTGACGGTCAACTTCCTGATAGCGCAGCTTTTTTGCGTCTTCTTCCTTGTGATCTCCAGGCGCAGCCGCATTCCCTCTGCCGGACGCTGGTTCGCCGCTGCCTTTGCGGTCGCGTCCCTGTCAGCGGTTTTCGAAGTCGCGATCCGCTACGGCGATTTCGATAGGCTTGCGAGCTTTGGTGCGTTCACCGCCGTATTGACTGCGCTTTTGATGATCCGCGTCGGGATCGGCAGGCTTTATTCGGTGCCTGCCAATATCTGGACCATCACGGCGCTTCTGGCAGCGGCCCTGCCGCTCAACCTGATGATCTATGATCTGCCGCGCAGCACATTTGCCCATTCCTTCGGCTATCAGACGCCGTTTGCGATCGCGGAGCTGCTCTGCGCGCTGGCGATCTATCGCTCGGGACGGCGCGAGATCGCCGACCGCCTCCTCATGGCGCTGTTTTTGGTCACGGCTGCGAATTTTGCCGGCAAGGTCTATTTCGCCGTGAAATTCGGCAGTGGCGGTACCGCGCAATCCTATCTCGGCAGCACCTATGCGCTGGTCTCCCAGAGCCTCAGCGCGGTGCTGGTGGTCTCCACGGGGCTCACGCTTCTGGCGGTGATCGTTGTGGAGATCATGGACGATGCGAAGGCAAACTCGGAAATCGATCCCTTGTCGGGGCTTTTCAACCGGCGCGGTTTTGACGCCCGAGTAAGCCAGATCCTGTCCCGCCCTTTGTCTGCCTATCCGCACTGCGTGATCGTGTGCGATCTCGATCATTTCAAGGTCGTGAACGATACCTATGGCCATGCTGCGGGCGACCAGGTGATCCTGGCCTTTGGCCGCATGATTGCCGGACATGCGCCGCCTGACGCAATCTGCGCGCGGTTTGGCGGCGAGGAATTTGCGATTTTCCTGCCATCGACCGGCGAAACAACCGGCTATCTCTTCGCGCAGGGACTGCGAAACAGCTTTTCGTCACTCACCATCGCCGGTCTGCCGGACACGGTGCGCCTGTCGGCCAGTTTTGGCGTGTGCGCGCTGGCGGCACCCGGCGACAAGATCTCCGACACGATCAAGGGTGCCGATGCAGCACTCTATGATGCCAAGAAGAGCGGCCGCAACCGGGTCAACCGCGCAGGTCAGACGATACCCGCAAAGCCGGACGGCTGGCAGGCGCAGGCCTGAAATCCACGTTTCAACTCCTAAATCACCCGGCTGCTGGGACAAGTGATCAGGTCTCAACAAAAAATGGCACCCGGCGACGATTGAGGCGCGGAGTGCCATTTGGACCTATGGAAAGCCAGGCAATGCCCGGAGTGCCCGTGTCGTGATGACGGGGCGGACGACCGCCCCAATCGTCAGCGGATGCGTTTTGCTGCCGGTTCCGGCGTCAGTTCGCCGTTCAGCCGCCGGTCGAGATAGTCCTCGCATTCGGCCATTAGCGTATCGACCTGGCCATTGAAGAAGTGGTTGGCTCCCGGCACGGTCTTGTGGGTGATCAGGATGCCCTTCTGGGCCTTCAGCTTGTCGACGAGATTGTTGACGTCCTTTTCAGGGGCAACCTTGTCGAGATCGCCGTTGATGATCAGGCCGGAGGACGGGCAGGGCGCCAGGAACGAGAAGTCGTAGGTATTCGGCTGCGGCGCGATCGACATGAAGCCTTCGATTTCCGGACGGCGCATCAGGAGCTGCATGCCGATCCAGGCGCCGAAGGAATAGCCGGCGACCCAGCAGCTCTTCGAATCAGGATGCATGCTCTGCACCCAGTCGAGCGCGGAGGCGGCATCCGACAGTTCGCCGGCGCCGTGGTCGAATTCGCCCTGGCTGCGGCCGATCGAGCGGAAATTGAACCGGAGCGTGGTAAAGCCGCGCTTCTGGAACATGTAGAACAGCTGGTAGACGATCTGGTTGTTCATCGTGCCGCCAAACTGCGGATGCGGGTGCAAAACGATGGCGATCGGGGCATTCTTCTGCTTGGACGGCTGGTAACGGCCTTCGAGGCGACCGGCCGGTCCGTTGAAGATGATTTCGGGCATTGGCTCTCCGGGCTTGATTCTGGGACTAAAAACCGTTTCAGCGCCGATGCAGTCTTGACGAAAGCAGTCAGCTTTTCTAAAACCAGTTTAGAACCATTCAAAACTTTGACACGGACTTTCCGTGGCGAGTGCTGTCTCTTACGGCAAGCGAAGCAAAAAATTCAAGGAAAATGCACCGGCCGCATGCCTTTACATGGCAGCCGGTCCATCTTTGGCAAGGGAATATGGGACAAGAGCGCATCTACATGGACTGGAATGCCACCGCGCCGCTCTTGCCGGCTGCGCGCGAGGCATGCCATTGCGCGCTTGATCTTAACGGCAACCCATCCTCGGTGCATGGCGAGGGCCGCAAAATCCGCACCCTGATCGAAAATGCCCGCCGTGAGGTCGCAGCCCTTTGCGATGCGGCCTCCGCCAATGTGACTTTTACCAGCGGCGCGACGGAGGCGGCCAATTGGGTGCTGACACCCGATTTCCGCATGGGCAAGACACCGCTCACCATCGGCCATCTCTATATTTCTGCCATCGAGCATCCGGCTGTCCGCGAAGGCGGGCGGTTTGGGGCCAATGCGATCAGGGAAATCGCCGTGACGCCTGATGGCACGATCGATCTTGCAGCACTGGAAGCCGCGCTTGCAGCACACGACCGGCAATCCGGCCTGCCGATGGTTGCGGTGATGCTGGTCAACAACGAGACAGGCATCGTCCAGCCCATCGAGGACGTGTCCTGCCTGGTCAAGGCGGTGGGCGGCATTCTGGTTGTCGATGCGGTTCAGGCTGCCGGACGGCTGCCTGTTTCGATCGAGGCGCTGGGAGCGGATTTCGTGATCATCTCCTCGCACAAGATCGGCGGCCCCAAAGGTGTTGGCGCGCTCGTCTCGCGTGGCGAGATCCTGATGCCTTCGGCGCTGATCCGTGGCGGCGGCCAGGAGAAGGGGCATCGCTCCGGAACTGAAAATCCGGCGGCTATTGCCGGATTTGGCGCGGCCGCGCGGTGTGCGGCTGCGGACCTGGACGGGCGCATGCGCGGCGTGTCTGCACTGCGCGACCGGCTGGAGGCTGCGATGATCGAGGCTGCACCGGATGTCATCATTCATGGCCTTGGTGGCGCGCGCGTTGGCAATACATGCTTTTTCACGCTGCCGGGGCTTAAATCGGAAACCGGCCAGATCGCCTTCGATCTTGAGGGTGTCGCGCTTTCGGCGGGTTCCGCCTGCTCGTCCGGCAAGGTCGGCCAGAGCTATGTTCTGTCGGCCATGGGCCATGATCCTCGGCATGGTGCGCTGCGGATTTCGATCGGGCCGGCGACGACAGAGGATGAGATCGACAGATGCGCTGCGGTCTTTGCCAAAGTTGCGGCGCGCCGCAGGCTCGCGGGGGCTGCAGCTTGACTCTGAATTAAATTGCGGAAATTGAATTTTCCGCTTGGCAAACGGGGTGAAAATGCCCCTTAAGCCCACTACATAGGCGATACACGAACATTGTATCGTACTGACAAGCTGCCGGACCTTGTACCCGGCGAGATTGGAGAACGACATGGCTGCTGTGCAGGAAACAATCGATCAGGTCGCCCTGATCGATGTGGACCAGTACAAATACGGGTTTGAGACGACGATCGAAATGGACAAGGCGCCCAAGGGCCTGTCCGAAGACATCATCCGCTTCATTTCGGCAAAGAAGAACGAACCGGACTGGATGCTCGAATGGCGTCTGGAGGCGTATCAGCGCTGGCTGACGCTGGAAGAGCCGACATGGGCGCGCGTCAACTATCCGAAGATCGATTTCAGCGACATCTATTTCTACGCAGCGCCGAAGAGCACGCCCGGCCCGACCTCGATCGACGACGTCGATCCGGAGCTTTTGCGGGTCTATGAAAAGCTCGGCATTCCGCTTCGCGAACAGGAAATCCTGGCGGGCGTGAAAACGCCGCGCATCGCCGTCGATGCCGTGTTCGATTCCGTTTCGGTCGTGACCACGTTCAAGGAAGAACTGAAGAAGGCCGGCGTGATCTTCATGTCGATCTCGGAAGCCATCCGCGAACATCCGGATCTGGTGAAGAAATATCTCGGCACCGTCGTTCCGACGACCGACAATTATTATGCGACGCTGAACTGCGCCGTGTTCACGGATGGATCCTTCGTCTATGTCCCCAAGGGCGTTCGCTGCCCGATGGAACTGTCGACCTATTTCCGCATCAACGAGAAGGGCACCGGCCAGTTCGAGCGCACGCTGATCATTGCGGAAGAGGGCGCCTACGTTTCCTATCTGGAGGGCTGCACCGCACCCCAGCGCGACGAAAACCAGCTGCATGCGGCTGTTGTCGAGCTGGTTGCGCTCGACGATGCCGAAATCAAGTATTCCACCGTCCAGAACTGGTATCCGGGCGACAAGGACGGCAAGGGCGGCATCTACAATTTCGTCACCAAGCGCGGCGATTGCCGTGGCAAGAACTCCAAGATTTCGTGGACGCAGGTCGAAACCGGCTCGGCGATCACCTGGAAATACCCGTCCTGCATCCTGCGTGGCGATGGCTCGCGCGGCGAGTTCTACTCGATCGCCGTTTCCAACGGTCACCAGCAGATCGATTCAGGCACCAAGATGATCCATCTCGGCAAGAACACGTCGAGCCGCATCGTCTCCAAGGGCATTGCCGCAGGCGTCAGCCAGAACACCTATCGCGGCCAGGTCTCGACCCACCGCAAGGCGGAAAACGCACGCAACTTCACCCAGTGCGACAGCCTGCTGATCGGCGACAAGTGCGGCGCCCATACGGTGCCCTATATCGAGGCCCGCAATTCCTCGGCGCAGTTCGAGCATGAGGCGACGACCTCGAAGATTTCCGAAGACCAGCTGTTCTACTGCCTGCAGCGCGGCATTCCCACGGAAGCGGCGATCGCGCTGATCGTCAACGGCTTCGTCAAGGAAGTCATCCAGGAACTGCCGATGGAATTTGCGGTTGAAGCGCAGAAGCTGATCGGGATTTCGCTGGAAGGTAGCGTGGGCTAGAAATCTCACCGTCATCCTCGGGCTTGTCCCGAGGATCTGATGGAGCCGATCTTGGAGACGTGATTGACCGGTTTCGTCTATATGATGTCTGACAAGCCAAGAGGCGTTATCTACATCGGCGTGACCTCAGACCTCACGGGGCGAATTTGGGAACACCGCAATCACATCCATGAAGGATTTACTGCAAAATATCGCGTCGAGAAGTTGGTTTGGTTCGAACGTCATCCGACCATCGTTCTTGCGATACAGCGTGAGAAATCTTTGAAGAGGTATAGACGGGACTGGAAAATCGAATTGATCGAAGGGCTCAACCCCACGTGGTTGGACCTGTTCGAACGTATTGAAGAAATCGACAATGCCTATCGCCCACATCCGAGCACTAAAATGTGGAGCGATTACAATTGATAGACTGTCAGATCCTCGGGACAAGCCCGAGGATGACGGCGGTCTGAGTGAAGCGCTTAGGACATGGGTTTGCATGGATCAATGCAAGCCGGCCACTCTAGGAAGATTGAAATGCTTGAAATCAGAAACCTCCATGCCCGCATCGCCGAAGACGGTACCGAGATCATCCGTGGTCTGAACCTGACCGTGAAGGCCGGTGAAGTTGCTGCCATCATGGGGCCGAACGGCTCCGGCAAGTCGACGCTGTCCTATATCCTGTCGGGCCGCAGCGATTATGAAGTGACCGAAGGCGATATCCTCTATAATGGCGAGAGCATTCTTGAGCTCGATCCGTCCGAGCGCGCCGCCAAGGGCATCTTCCTTGCCTTCCAGTATCCGGTCGAGATCCCGGGTGTCGCGACCATGCAGTTCCTCAAGGTCGCGCTCAACGAGCAGCGCAAGTATCGCGGCGAAGACGAGCTTTCGACGCCGGATTTCATCCGCCGCGTCAAGGAGGCCGCCGCCAAGCTGCAGATCAACCCGGATATGCTGAAGCGCCCGCTCAATGTCGGTTTCTCCGGCGGCGAGAAGAAGCGTGCGGAAATCCTGCAGATGGCGCTGCTGGAGCCGAAGCTTTGCGTGCTCGACGAAACCGACAGCGGCCTCGACATCGACGCGCTGAAGATCGTTTCGGACGGCGTCAACGCGCTGCGTTCGCCGGACCGCGCTGTCATCGTCATCACCCATTACCAGCGCCTCCTGGAATATATCGTGCCCGATAGCGTCCATGTTCTCTACAAGGGCCAGATCATCAAGTCGGGCGACAAGTCGCTGGCGCTTGATCTCGAAGCCAATGGGTATGCCGACATCATCGATGCGGCGGCTTGAGGAGTAACGGCATGAACATGCAAACGGCCATCACGATGACAGCCGCCGAAACGGCCCTCGTCGATGCCTATACTGCCCAGATCGGTGAACTGCCCGGCGAAGGTGCCGTGCTGTCTGCGCGCGATACGCTGCTGGCAAACCTGCGCCAGCAGGGCCTGCCGACGCGCCGGGTCGAATCCTGGCATTATACGGACCTGCGCGCGCTCTTGCGCGCCGTTCCGGCCTACGATCCCACCGCGTTCGCGCAAAGGGTCGATCCGCTGGTTCCCGGTTCTTCGGTGCTTGCCGTTTTGAACGGCAAGGCGGATACCAAGAACCTGCCTGCCGGCATCAACGTGCGCTCCTATGCCGAAAGCCTGATCGATGGCGTTGCCGCCGCCGATCTGGTGGAACGCGATGAGGACGACGCCGTTGGGCGGATCAATGGCAGCTTCGTGCGCGACGGGTTCGAGATCGAGGTGCCTGAGGGTACCGAGCTTGAACAGCCGATCGAGTTCCAGCTGGTACAAAGTGCCGGCCAGAGCCATTCCCGCTTTCCGGTGACGTTTGGCGCCAATTCCAAGGCCACGATCATCGAGCGCCATCTTTCGGTCAATGATGCTGCAAGCCTGGTGACCGTTGTCAGCGACCTGATCCTCGATGAGGGCGCCGAGATCACCTGGATCATCCTGCAGCAGCAGGGCGCCAACGACAGCCATCTGGCTCAGGTGAACTTCGATCTCGGCACCAATGCCAAACTGCGCCTGTTCATCATCAATGCCGGCGGCAAGCTGGTTCGCCAGGAAGTGCATGGCGTCACCACGGGCGAAGGCGCCGATTTCAAGCTGCGCGGCATCAACCTGCTCGGCGGCGACACCCATACCGATGTGACGTTCACGCTCGGCCATGACGTGCCGAACACGACATCGACGGAAATCCTGCGCAACGTGCTGTTTGATCGTGCCAAGGGCGTGTTCCAGGGCCAGATCCGGGTCGCTCCGGATGCGCAGAAGACCGACGCGAAGATGGCGTGCAACACGCTGCTCCTGTCCGACGACGCTGATTTCTCGGCCAAGCCGGAGCTGGAAATCTTTGCCGACGACGTGCAATGCGGCCATGGCGCCACCGTCATCGATATCAACCCGACGCATCTCTATTACCTGCGCGCGCGCGGCATTCCGGAAAACAAGGCCCGCGCCATGCTGGTCAACGCGTTTGTCGATGAGATCGTCGAGGAACTTGAGGACGAGGGACTGATCGAGACACTGGAAACGATCATCGCCGCCTGGCTCGAAAAGCACGCCTGATTGGATCATGGACATGGAACACTCGGTGCCGGTGCCGGCCTATGACGTCGAAGCGATCCGCAGGGATTTTCCGATCCTCTCGCGGACCGTTTACGGCAAGCCGCTTGTCTATCTCGACAATGGCGCCTCGGCACAGAAGCCGCAGGTGGTCATCGACGCCATCTCCCATGCCTATTCCAATGAATATGCCAATGTCCATCGCGGCCTGCATTTTCTGTCGAACGCGGCAACCGACGCCTATGAGGGTGCGCGCGAAAAAGTGCGCCGCTTTCTGAACGCGCCGTCAGTCGATAACATCATCTTCACCAAATCCTCCACCGAGGCGATCAACACGGTCGCTTATGGTTACGGCATGCCGAAGATCGGTGATGGTGACGAGATCGTCATCTCGATCATGGAGCATCATTCCAACATCGTTCCCTGGCATTTCATCCGGGAACGCCAGGGCGCCAAGCTGGTCTGGGCGCCGGTCGATGATCAGGGCGCGTTTCATATCGACGATTTCGTCAAATGCCTGACCGACAAGACCAAACTGATTGCCATCACCCATATGTCGAACGCGCTCGGCACCGTCGTTCCCGTCAAGGAAATCTGCCGGATCGCGCGCGAGC
The DNA here is from genome assembly GCF_029277445.1 of Pararhizobium qamdonense. NCBI lineage: Bacteria > Pseudomonadati > Pseudomonadota > Alphaproteobacteria > Hyphomicrobiales > Rhizobiaceae > Pararhizobium > Pararhizobium qamdonense. The sequence goes on from NZ_CP119566.1 coordinate 2,626,712, forward strand.
GCGGCATTCCGGTGCTGGTGGACGGCAGCCAGGCCGCCGTTCATATGCCGGTGGATGTGCAGGATATCGATTGCGACTGGTACGTGATGACCGGGCACAAGCTCTACGGTCCCTCGGGCATAGGCGTGCTCTACGGCAAGATGGACCGGCTGAAGGAAATGCGTCCCTTCATGGGTGGCGGCGAGATGATCGTCGAGGTGACCGAAGACGCGGTCACATACAACGAGCCACCGCACCGGTTCGAGGCTGGTACGCCGCCAATCGTCCAGGCGATCGGCCTTGGCTATGCGCTGGATTATATGGATACGATCGGGCGGGCGGCGATCGCGGCCCACGAAGCCGATCTTGCCGCCTATGCGCATCAGCGCCTGTCGTCGGTCAATTCGCTGCGGGTGATCGGGACGGCGCCGGGCAAAGGTGGTATCTTCTCCTTCGAACTCGAAGGCATCCACGCCCATGACGTGTCGATGGTGATCGATCGCGCCGGCGTCGCGGTGAGGGCGGGAACGCATTGTGCCCAGCCGCTCTTGAAACGCTTCGGCGTGACCTCCACATGCCGTGCATCCTTTGGCCTCTACAATACGCGGGCCGAAGTCGACATTCTGGTGGATGCGCTGGATCAAGCCCGCAAATTCTTTGCGTAAGGACATGAAGCCGATGAGCCTTGATACGACCGAAGACAAGATCGATGTCCGTGAAGGCCTCGTTCACTCCGCTATTCCCGCAGACGAACTGGCGCGCCTGAGCGATGATGTGATTTCTGCGCTGAAGACGGTCTATGACCCGGAAATCCCCGCAGATATTTTCGAACTGGGGCTGATCTACAAGATCGATATCGAAGATGACCGCATGGTCAAGATCGCCATGACGTTGACCGCCCCCGGCTGCCCCGTTGCCGGCGAAATGCCGGGATGGGTGGAAAATGCCGTCAGTTCCGTCGAAGGCGTATCGGGCGTCGAAGTGTCGATGACCTTCGATCCGCCGTGGACGCCGGACCGCATGTCGGAAGAGGCGCAAGTTGCGGTCGGCTGGTACTGATCGCGTATTGATCCCTTAACCGGTGCGCATTACATTCTGGACTCGGAAAGCATCAGGCCTTGAACCTGGTGGCTACAAGGAGAACGGCCGATGGGCTTTGCAATCATGAGTTTGACCGATGCGGCGGCAGGCCGCGTCAAGGCAATCGTCGAAAATGCCGGCGGTGATGCCCAGGGTATTCGCGTCGGGATCAAGAAGGGCGGCTGCGCCGGCATGGAATATGCCATCGACATGGTGACCTCGGCGAACCCGAAGGACGATCTGGTCGAACATCAGGGCGCCAAGGTCTGGGTTGCTCCCGAAGCCGTGCTTTACCTGCTCGGAACGCGGATGGACTTCGAAGTCACGACGCTGCGCTCCGGCTTCACCTTCAACAACCCGAACCAGACATCGGCCTGCGGCTGCGGTGAATCCGTCGAACTGAAGCCCGCCGATCTTGCTGCGCTGGCGGCCAAGGGTGACGCGGTGGTTCGCGCCAGCTGAGGCTATCGCTGCGCTCCTGCGGCGCTTGATTCGAATTCAGGAAGAGACTGGTTTGCGCCAGTCTCTTTTTCTGTTTTATGCTTCTCCCAGTGTTGGGCGGAGCGTAACCCGATGACGGCGGCGCAGACAGATTTCCTGCAAGCGATCTATGATATCTTTCCGTCCCCCGTCATCCTTGTTGATGCCGGCAGCACCATCCTGTCGGTGAATGCGGCGGCGATCGAGCAGTTCGGTTATGCCGCCGAGGCGCTGACCGGTGGTCCGGCGCATCGTCTCTTTGCGAGCGGACATGAGGTTGAAGCCTGCCTTTGCCAGAGCGTGGAGGGTCTTCACAAGGCGCGGTTTTCCGAAGCGGTCCATCGTTTCAGCCGCCGCGACGGCACGGTGTTCGAAGCCCGGCTGCGTGTCGCGCCCATCGTCGATGCGGATGGCGTCAGGCGTGGGTCTGCCGCTATTATCCACGACATCCGCGATCTCCCAGCCAATCTGGAACCTCACCGCGCGCACCGCACTGCCGGCGATATTCTCGAGACCGCGCTGCAGGCTATTCCGGAGGGGTTTGCGATCTTCGACCGGGATGAGCGGATCATCATCTATAACGATGCCTATCGACAGATTTGCGGCGCAGCGGGACCAAGGCTCAAAATCGGCATGACGGCCGAAGAGATCGTGCTCGCCGTCTACGAGGTGGGATATTATCCCAGCGCGCCCGTCGGGTCGCCAAAGGCAAAAGCCTGGCTTGAGAACCGGATGCGGGCTTTTCGCAACCCGGGCGGCGATCACCAGATCTTTCCCTATGGCGACGGCCGCTGGCTGCGGGTGGAGGACTTCAAGACGGAAGACGGCTACACCGTTGCGCTTCGCATCGACGTCACCGATCTGAAACGGGCTGAAATCGCACTGGAGCGGCAAAGGCTCGAATATTATTCGCTGGTGCAGAATATTCCCGATGTCATCAGCCGTGTCGCTCCCGATCTTACCTATACGTTTGTCAACGACCGCTATGCGAAGCTCGCCGGCATGGCCGCCGATGCGCTGATCGGACGGCAGCTGCTCGATTTTGTTCCGGGAGAGGACCGGGCAAACCTGGCCGCGCTGCTCAAAAACCTTTCGATAGACGAGCCGCTGTCCACACGCGAACAGCACCGGAAATTGCCCGATGGGTCCGATCTCTGGCTGTTCTGGTCGAATATCGCGCTGTACGAACGCGGTGAGCTGATCGAATATGTCACTGTCGGCCGCGATATCACCGAGTTGAAATTGCAGCAGCAGCGCATCGCCCGGCAGAGCGCCGAACTGGAGCGCAAGAACGCGGCTCTCAACCATTTCACCGGTACGGTGTCGCACGACCTGAAGGCGCCGCTGCGGCATATGTCGATGTTTTCCGAGATGATCAGCGAGGATGTGGCCAGCGGCAATCTAGAGGAGATCCCGGTCTATGCCGGCCATCTGCGCCAGGGTGCGCGGCGGATGTACCAGCTGATCGACAGCCTGCTCGACTACGCCCAGATCGCCGATGAAATCGGCAGCTGGCAGGTGGTCTCGATGACCGAGGTGATCTCAGAGACCATCCTCAATCTCGACAGTTTCATTCGCGAGGCCGACGCCACGATCGATGTTCAGGCATTGCCGCAGCTGAAAGGCGATACGGAACTGCTGAAGCGTCTTTGCCAGAACCTGATCGGCAATGCCATCAAGTACCGCCGCAAGGATGTGAAACCGGTGATCCGGATTTACGCGGAAACGGACGGAGGCACGATCCGGGTGATCTTCGAGGACAATGGCATCGGCGTCGATCCACGCTTCGCTAAGAAAATTTTCGACGTCTTCCAGCGCCTCCACCGGGATGAAAGTGTCTATCCGGGCACAGGCATCGGACTGGCGCTGGCCAAACGGATCGCCGAGAGCCACGGCGGCTCCATCGCGCTCGACACGTCATTCACGCAAGGGGCGCGCTTCGTTCTGCTGCTTCCGGACCAGTCTGAGGGCGTTTGAACGGCACATGCCCGATTGGGGCGCGTCGAGCGTCCATCAGGAGACTGACAAAATCAGTTGCCGGCTTTTTGTAGGTCATTTGGGACACTACGCGAACCCCAATCCCCCGTCGTTCCTATGCTCGCACAGACATAAATTCAGCTCAAATTATTGAAATTAAATAGTTTTTTAACCCGACGGACGTCGGGTTGCTGGATCCCCGCCACAAGGGCGAGGATGACGGAGAATGGGGTATCGCTCCCACCAGATAATCGTATTCAGCGTCTGTGAGCAAACGGAGGGGTGCACCGTTGAAGAAGGGGCGCCTGGGCACCCCTCCGTTCAATCCTTACTCTGCCGCCTCGGCATAGTCCTCCAGGGGCGGGCAGGTGCAGACCAGGTTGCGGTCGCCGAACACGTTGTCGACGCGGTTGACCGGGGACCAGTATTTGTCGACACGGAAGGCGCCCGGCGGATAGCAGGCCTGTTCGCGCGAATAGGGGCGATCCCACTCGCCGACCAGGTCTTCGACCGTGTGCGGTGCATTCTTCAGCGGGTTGTTCACCCGGTCCATCTTGCCATCCTCGATCGCCTGCGCCTCGGCGCGGATGGCGAGCATGGCATCGCAGAAGCGGTCGAGTTCGGCCTTCGTTTCCGATTCCGTCGGCTCGATCATCAGCGTGCCGGCAACCGGCCAGCTCATGGTCGGCGCGTGGAAGCCGCAGTCGATCAGGCGTTTGGCCACATCATCGACGGTCACCCCGGCGCTTTCGACCAGCGGACGGGTATCGACGATGCACTCATGCGCCACGCGCCCCTTGGCCGACTTGTAGAGCACATCATAGGCGCCCTTCAGCCGTGCCGCGATATAGTTGGCGTTGAGGATCGCCACCTTGGTTGCCTGCGTCAGCCCTTCGCCGCCCATCATCAGGCAGTAGCTCCAGGAGATCGGCAGAATGGAGGCCGAACCGAACGGCGCTGCCGATACCGCACCTTCACCGCCATCGGTTTCGGGATGGCCGGGCAGGTAAGGGGCAAGATGCGCCTTGACACCGATCGGCCCCATGCCAGGACCGCCGCCGCCATGGGGAATGCAGAAGGTCTTGTGCAGGTTGAGATGGCTGACATCGGAGCCGATGTCGCCGGGCCGGGCAAGGCCGACCATGGCGTTCATGTTGGCGCCATCGAGATAGACCTGACCGCCATGCGTATGGACGATGTCGCAGACTTCGCGGACATTTTCCTCAAACACGCCGTGCGTCGATGGATAGGTGATCATGCAGCACGAGAGGTTTTTCCCATACTGCTCTGCTTTTGCACGGAAATCATCCATGTCGATATCGCCGTTATCGCTGACCTTGACGACGACGACCTTCATGCCGGCCATCTGCGCGGACGCCGGATTGGTGCCATGCGCGGAGGTCGGGATCAGGCAGACGTCGCGGTGGCCATCGCCATTGGCAAGATGATAGGCGCGGATCGTCAAAAGTCCGGCATATTCGCCTTGCGCGCCCGAATTGGGCTGCATGGAGACCGCATCATAACCGGTGATCTCGCAGAGCTTCTGGCTGAGATCGGTGATCATGTGGCGGTAGCCTTCGGCCTGATCTGCCGGCACGAAGGGGTGGATTTCGGCGAATTCCGGCCAGGTGATGGGCAGCATTTCGGCTGTGGCGTTCAGCTTCATCGTGCAGGAGCCGAGCGGGATCATCGAGCGGTCGAGCGCCAGATCCCGGTCCGACAGCCGGCGGATGTAGCGGGTCATCTCGCTTTCCGCACGGTTCATATGGAAGATCGGATGGGTCAGGTATTCGCTGGTGCGCAACAGCGTTTCGGGAAGGCGGTAACCGGCCTCGAAATCCTCGACCTTGAAATCGCCGCCGAACGCCCGCCAGACGGCTTCCAGCGTGACCGGGCGTGAGCGCTCGTCCAGGCTGATGCCGATCTTGGTGGTACCGATTCGGCGAAGGTTGACTTCTTCCGTCACAGCCGTTTTCAGGATGATGCCCTGAAGCTTGCCGACATCGACCGTAACCGTATCGAAGAACACGTCGGGCTCGACGGCATAGCCGAGCTTTTCAAGCCCAAGCGCCAGAAGCACGGCCTTCTGGTGGACACTCTGGGCGATCGCCTTGATGCCCTTGGGGCCATGGAAGACGGCATACATCGAGGCCATCACGGCAAGGAGAACCTGTGCGGTGCAGATGTTTGACGTCGCCTTTTCGCGGCGGATATGCTGTTCGCGGGTCTGCAGCGACAGGCGGTAGGCACGGTTGCCGCGCGCATCGACCGATACGCCGACGAGACGGCCGGGCATCGAGCGCTTGTAGGCGTCCTTGACGGCCATATAGGCGGCGTGCGGACCACCATAGCCGACGGGAACGCCGAAGCGCTGCGTGCAGCCGATCGCGATATCGGCGCCCATTTCGCCCGGCGACTTCAGGAGCGCCAGCGCCAGCGGATCGGCGGCGACGGTTGCGATTGCACCCGTCTGGTGCAGCCGTGCGATCAGGCCGGTGAAATCATGCACATGGCCGTAGGTACCGGGATATTGGAAGACCGCGCCGAAAACATCGACCGGATCGAGATCGGTGAAGGGGTTACCGATGACGATCGACCAGCCGAGCGGCTCGGCGCGCGTTTTCAAAAGCGCGATGGTCTGCGGATGGCAGCCCTCATCGACAAAGAAGGATTTGGCCTTGGACTTTGCCACGCGCTCGGCCATGGCCATGGCTTCGGCCGCGGCGGTTGCCTCATCGAGCAGCGAGGCATTGGCGACGTCGAGACCGGTGAGGTCACAGACCATCGTCTGATAATTTAGCAACGCCTCGAGACGGCCCTGGCTGATCTCGGGCTGGTAGGGCGTATAGGCCGTGTACCAGGCCGGGTTTTCCAGGATGTTGCGCTGGATGACCGGCGGCGTGATCGTGCCGTAATATCCCTGACCGATCAGGGAGACCAGTTTCCTGTTGCGGTTGGCCGTTTCGCGCATCTTGTCGAGCGCCTCGCGCTCGGTCATGGCAGCCCCCCAGGCGAGCGGGGCTTTCTGACGGATCGACGGCGGAACGGTGTCGTCGATCATGGCATCGAGGCTCTGATAGCCGATGACCTTGAGCATCTCGGTCATTTCATCGGGCGAGGGGCCGATATGGCGCCGGTTGGCAAAGTCATACGGCTTGTAATCGGTAAAGGTGAAATCCTTCGGCATGCTCATCAGGCGATCAGCTCCTTATAGGCCGCTTCGTCCAACAGGGCGTTCACGGCAGACGGATCGGACAGTTTCAGCTTGAAGAACCATCCGGCACCCTGCGGGTCGCTGTTGACCAGCGCCGGGTCGTCGACGATCGCCTGGTTGCTCTCGACGATCTCGCCATCAAGCGGACAATAGACATCGGAGGCTGCCTTGACGGATTCGACGGTCGCGGCGGTCGCACCCTTGTCGAGCGCGGTGCCGGCTTCCGGCAGTTCCACGAAGACGAGGTCGCCGAGCTGTTCGGCGGCATGCGCTGTGATGCCGACGGTTGCGATATCACCCTCGATTTTCAGCCATTCGTGTTCATCGGTAAATTTCAGCATGGGTTCAGCTCCTGATCAGCGTTTGTAGGTCGGGGTGACGAAAGGAAGGGCGGCGACGGTGATAGGCAGGTATTTGCCGCGCACCTCCGCGAAAACCTGGGTGCCGTTGGCGGTATGGGCGCTATCGACATAGCCCATGGCGACGGGATGATCGGCGCTGGGGCCAAAGCCGCCGGATGTGACGGCGCCGATGGGTGTCTTGCCGTCCGCGTCGGCAAAGAGTGGCGCGCCGCCGCGAACCGGGGCCTTGCCCTCCGGCTTCAGGCCAACGCGGCGGCGGGTGGCGCCATCGGCAAACTGGCGCAAGATGACACCGGCGCCCGGAAAGCCGCCCGCGCGGGCGCCGCCAGTGCGGCGCGCCTTCTGCATCGCCCATTCGAGGCCAGCCTCGACCGGCGTCGTCGTGGTGTCGATATCATTGCCATAGAGACACAGGCCTGCCTCGAGACGCAGCGAATCGCGGGCGCCAAGGCCGATCGGCATGACATCGGGATGTTCGAGGATGCGGCGGGTCACGTCCTCTGCCGATGCGGCCGGGATCGAGATCTCAAAACCGTCCTCGCCGGTATAGCCCGAGCGCGAAATGATGCAGGGCACGTCGTGCAGATCTGCTTCAACGACATCCATGAAGCGCATGGTGGCGATATCGGCCCAGAGTTCGGCAAGCACGCATTCGGCGCGTGGTCCCTGCAGCGCAATCAGCGCGCGGTCGTCAAGCAGGGTGAGCTCGCACGTGTCGCCGAGATGCTTTTGCAGATGGGAAAAATCGGCCTCTTTGCAGGAGGCGTTGACGACGAGAAACAGATGGTCGCCGCGATTGGCGACCATCAGGTCGTCGAGGATAGTGCCGTCCTCACCGGTCAACAGCGCATAGCGCTGGCGCCCTTCCGCAAGACCGAGAATATCGACCGGCACCAGCTTTTCCAGCGCCAGTGCTGCGTCCTCGATCCGGCCGGATTCTGGCCGCAGGATCACCTGTCCCATATGCGAAACGTCGAAAAGTCCGGCGGCAGCGCGGGTATGCAGATGCTCCTTCATGACGCCGGCGGGATATTGCACCGGCATGTCGTAGCCGGCAAACGGCACCATGCGGGCACCCAGCGACACGTGCAGCGCATGCAGGGGTGTCTGTTTCAAAGGGGAATGTTCGTTCAAGTCCGGCCTCCAGGTCTGGCGCCACGCGCCGGCTCATCTCCACGGCGCATGTTTCTGCGACGTATCCTCGAGCCCCCTCTGTCCCTTTGCCTGAGATTGTTATCCCTTCGGCGAGCGGAAATGCTTCTCTCCAGAGTCCTACCGGCACCTTGCTGGTCCTTTGGCCTGAGAGTTTCCGGGGCGGTTGCTCCTTCGGCACCGGCGCAAACCGGATTCTCCCAACAAGATCGGGTTCAGATAACGGCGATGCCGGCGGCTTGGCAAGTGTAAAATGTCGCGCCCGAACAGATTTTTGTCGTGGCTGTTTTACTGGCAGGAACCTGCGCGAAAAATCAGCCTTTGCTTTTTTTACGGACAGGGGATAACGCAATTTGCGGAGACGGAGATCATCAATGGCGAGAGCCGGGCGGCAGATACGGGTGGCGGTGCGGGTGCTTTCGGCACTGGCGCTCCTGTTCCTGTCCTTTGCCCACCAGCCGGCGTTTGCCCGTCAGATTACGCCATCGATCGCGGCGCAGTATATGCTGCCGGATGGAACGACCGGCGATATCTGCTTCAGTCTGGATGGTGTCAATGGCAAGGACCACGGTTCCTCGCATCAGGGACTGGCACCGGTCTGCGACTATTGCCGGCTGTCTGCCTCGGTCCTTTTGCCGGCACCAGCGGGCGAGGGCTATCTCGTTATCCGCACGGCCTTTCACGTCTCGATCCCAGTGGAGTATGCGGCAGTTTTCGTGCCGAACCCGCGCCTCCTGCCGCAATCGCGCGCACCGCCGGTCTTGCTCTGACGTCTTTCCAAAAATTCCATAGTATCCAGAGCATTCAGCCGCCGTTGCGGCATTGACCGTCCTGCCGGGATTGGCAGGCTCAGGTCCGGAGACAGATCGATGAGACAGACCAGAACAACCCTGCTTGCCCTTGCTTTTTCGCTCGGTGCTGCGGCCTCAGCGCAGGCGCATGCTTCCTTCGAAACCGATGAGGCGGCATCTGAAAGCAGCTTCAAGGCCGTGCTGCAGATCCCGCACGGATGCGACGGCGAGGCGACCACCGAAGTACAGGTCAAGCTTCCGGAAGGCTTCGTTTTTGCCAAGCCGCAGCCAAAAGCCGGCTGGGAGCTGGAGATCATCAAAGGCGATTACCAGAAGAGCTATGACAATCACGGCACGGCGGTGACGTCGGGTCCGCTGGAAATCCGCTGGAAGAACGGCAATCTCTCGGACGACTATTACGACACCTTCGTCATCAGCGGCAAGATTTCCGGCTTTGAGCAGGAAACCCAGCTCGCTTTTCCGGTGACGCAGCTCTGCGGCACGTCAGGTAAAGTCGTCTGGGATGAAATCCCCGCCGAAGGGCAGAGCGCCCATTCGCTGGAACATCCGGCACCAACGGTGACTGTTACGCCCGCAAAGGCCGGGGGCCACGATCACGATGACATGGCTGCGATGGCTGGCATGGCCACCGCGTATGGCGTGCCGGTCAAAGCCGGTTCGCTGGAGATTTCCGGCGGTGCGGTCAAGGCGATGCTGCCGGGCGCCAAGGTCGGCGGCGGTGGTTTCATCATCAAGAATGATGGCAGCGAAGACGATACCTTGCTTTCCGTCGAAAGCCCGGCGGCGGGCCGCGTCGAACTGCATGAAATGACCATGCAGAACGACGTGATGAAGATGCGCAAGCTGGAAGAGGGCATTGCCATTCCGGCCGGCGAAACCGTGACGCTTCAATCGGGTGGCCTGCACCTGATGTTCATGGAGGTGAAGACGCCGTTTGCCGAAGGTGACAACATTCCCGTGACGCTGACCTTCGAGAAGGCTGGCAAGGTCGATTACGTGCTCCAAGCCGGCAAAGCCGGTGGTGCCCGCAAGCACAAGTAAGACCCAGTAAGACCCAGGGGATTTCGAGCGGACCAATGACGGCGCGGGACACCGCGCCGTTACCGTTTGGCGATGAAATCCTGTTCAGTGCCGTCCGTTTCGCCGTCTGCGGCCAATGTCTCGTCGCTTTCCCCGGTTTCCGGCTCGTCCGGGCCGAATTCCATATAGCGGCGGACCACTTCGCCGCGCGTGCCCTGGGGCAGGCGGCTGTGGGAACTCATCAGCATCAGGGAGAGCGATGTCGGGCTGCGAAGGGCGGCGATGGCGGCGTGGGTATTGGCCGCATCCTCCTTCGGCCGGGCCGAAAGCAGGGTGATCGCCTCGTCGGTCGGGCCATCGCCGCTCACGCGTGCGGACGGCTTGAGCGCTTGCGCCGCATAAGCCGCCGTGTTGGCTGACATGGTGACGACCAGGGTCATGAACGATCTGCCCTTGGCGGGCGCTCCCTCGAATAGACAATCGATCGTCGGTTTTAACCCGGCCCGCGTTTCACCCCGGTGAAATCGCGCGGCCGCATTTAAGGCAAATCCTATGGATTAGCTGAGGGAAAAAGGGGGCGCAGACCGCCGGGGAAAGCGCGCGCCCCAAAGGTTCAGGCGTAACGCCGCAAAGACGTAGTGCGCACCGCTACGGCGGTTATGCCGTCGAGTTCGACGCATTTGCCGGCCGGTGCGCGGCACACCGCGCAGACGTCGTGATTGCTTTCCTCATCGGCAAAATGCAGGGCTGCGGCTTCGCTGGCAAACAGTCCGCCGACCCGGCCCAGCCGGTCGTGCACGACCCACCAGCCGTGATGATCGCAGCCGACGGTGAAACGCGGCGTTGCAGACTGTGTGTTGGTGAGGGGATATCGACTGCCCATGATCCTTGTTGACCTTCGTGTTGTTGAACGGGTGTTGCTGTTGGCTTTCTGCGCCTCAGGGCAGAAACCCGCTGGCCAGAAGCTGAATGATGCCGGCACAGGCAAAGACGGCAACCAGACGGACGAGGGCGCCTGACAGCGTACTGCGATCTGGCGGTGCCTGCGTGTCTGATGAACTTCGAACGCCCAGCGGCTGCATGACCTGTTCTTCCTGTTGGTTCGTTAAGCTCTTGATTGCCATGATAAAATATGTGCCTTGCCATTGCCGTTCCATGCGTGGCCGGCAGGTTTGTTCTTAAAATCTCATAGGAATTGCCTTTGTGCGGGCGCGGGTTTGCTCAGGACAGGCGCGAGCGCCATGCGGATCGCTGCGGTGGTTTCCGCAACCACCGGCGTCAGCGGCAACCGGACATCGTCGCTGATGCCTCTGAGCAGGCTGAGACCGTATTTGATGCCCGCTGCTCCGGGTTCACGTTCCAGCGCCTGAAACAGCGGGGCGAGGCGCTCCTGCAGGCTCTGTGCCGATCGCTGGTTTCTGGTGGCGAGCGCCTGATGCAGCGCAACGGTCAATCGTGGCACCAGATTGGCGGCGGACGAAATCACCCCACGGCCACCCATGAGCGTGAAGGGCATGGCGGTCAGATCATGGCCGGAATAGAGCGCGAAACGCTGCCGCAGGGCGGCGGGCATAGGTACAAGCCTTGCAATATCTCCTGTTTCATCGGCGATACCGATGATCTGTTCGAGGCCTGCCAGGCGCTCCAGTGTCCGGGAAGACAGATCGATGGCCGTGCGCTGCGGTGCGACGCCGATGATCAGCGGCAGGTCGACCCGATCGGCGATCGCCTGATAATGGCGAAACAGGCCTTCCTGAGACGGCTTGCTGTAATAGGGCGTCACCACATAGGCCGCCGCCGCTCCCATATTCTTCGCCTCTGCCGTACGCGCGACCGTCGTTTCCGTGCAGTTGGTGCCCGTGCCGGCAAAAACCGGGACGCGGTTGTCGGCAACGGCAACGGCAAACCTGATTAGCCGCGTCCGCTCGTCATCGTTTAGAGCCCAGGGTTCACCGGTGGGTCCGGCGACGAGAAGACCGGAGATGCCGCTGTTGATCTGCCATTCGGCGAGGTCGGCGAAGGCGGCTTCGTCGATCTGGTCGCCCTGAAAGGGTGTGATGAGATCACAGATTGCGCCTTGCGGCATGGGCCGCGCGTTTCCACTCATTTTCCAAGTTCCTGTTGCACAGCGGCTTTGCTCCACTTTTGGCGCACAAACCGTGAGGATGTGCGGATGGCGCTGCCCAAAAGCGCGATGAGGACGGCGGCCGGGGGATCGCGATGGCCGGCTTGCGTGAACCTGCACCGGCGTGCGCGGTCAAGGCCACCGTAGGCGGACACGGTGGCCGTCCAGCAATCGCCATGCGGCTCGAGATCGCTGAGGTCGCGGGCGGGAGTACAGGCATGTGCGAGAAGGCGAAGGGCGGCGGTAAAGGCTTCCTTCTCCATCAGACGGCGCAACTCCGGCGATTGCTTGATATCCTCGGGCAGGCCAGCCGTTTCAGGTAGAATGCGCACGGCTTCCCAGACATGGTGTTCGCGCAGAACCCGCGCTGCGCCAACGCGGTCCATCAGGCTCGCGAGTGCTGCCTGCGCGGCCATTCCTTCGAAAAGACCTGTGGTTGCGGCAGGCTGTCCCGATAGCGTGGCCATGTCTCAGGCAATGACCAGAAGGACGCCAATACCGGCAAGCGAGAGAAAGATCGCTGCCGCGTTCAAGAAGGCCGTCAGACGGGCGCGGCGCTGCCTGCGGGAGGGTGATGAAGCGTCAGGCCGCGATCGGCTGGACCGCCCGATTTTGAGCGCTGAAAGATGGGTGGGATGAAGGTGAGGCATAAGCATCGTGGCAGTGACCTGTTTCGGATGCCTGAAGACTAGGGGCTTGCCGCATTGGAAATCCATCCCAGGACAGGGGCCAAGAGATAAAGGTTTCATAGGGGAACGAAGGAACGGCGGATCGTCCAAGCTGCGTCTTTCCCGCAACGGCGGATCACTATGTGGTGACCAGACGGCAAACTTGGTGCTGGAAGCGGCATGTCCCGTTGGAAAGGCAGAGGATTGGTTGCATAAGGAATTTGATCCGATTCCTCAGCGATGAAGACGCGTGGCGCACTGCTTGTCTGGTGCCTCTGCGGTCTGCGTCCTCCAGATGGGCCGGACGATATTGCTGAAATAGCGAATGATGGGGCTCATGACGACCGATCACAGTTTTTCCCGCCGCGGTTTTCTCGGCGTTCTTGCGGCAGGCACGCTTGCCGGCTGTTCCACAACAATGCCGGGCGGCTCTGCGCCAATGCCTGCGCGGATCACCCGCCCGATCGGGCCACCGTCCGATGCCGAACTTCAGGTCATGTACGGCCCGGTCGAAGACGGCGGCTATCTGATCCCGGCCATTCCCTATCAGCAGATCGATCCGCAATTCTACCGCCAGCGCGTGGCCGACCGCACAGGCGAAGCACCCGGCACCGTCGTCGTCGATACGCCGTCGCGGCTGCTTTATGTGATCGAGCCCGGTGGCACCGCCATGCGCTACGGCGTTGGTATCGGCCGTGACGGCTTTGCCTGGCAGGGTGACGGTATCATCCACTGGCGCCAGGCCTGGCCGCGCTGGAAGCCGCCGAACGAAATGGTGGCGCGCCAGCCGAGCCTTGCCAAATATTCGATCGCCAATGGCGGCATGGAGCCGGGGCTGAAAAATCCGCTCGGTGCCCGGGCGCTTTATATCTTCCAGAACGGCGAAGACACGCTCTACCGGCTGCACGGCAATCCGGAATGGAAATCGATCGGCAAGGCGGTATCGTCGGGCTGCGTGCGGCTGATGAACCAGGACGTGATCGACCTCTATCAGCGCGTTCCTGCAAAAGCCAAGATCGTCGTCTACCAGTAAGCCCTTGGGAGGCGGGTGCAACCGCACCTGCCTCCTGAAACGGGAGCGCCGATATTAACCGGACGCTAACCGCAATATCGGATTCTGCGATAATTAAATCAGTGATCGTCCTGATTTGACACGTCCGACAAAACTTTGGCACGATTTGCAGCGATAGACGCTTTCATGAATTCTCGGCTTGCCCTTCATCGCGCCTCCAAGCGCATCCGCTCTGCCCGCACATTCGTGTCGCGGACATTGGCAGCGCTTGCGCTTGGCGTTGCGCTGTCAGGCTGCATGGCGCTCGACGATCTCTCCGAGGCGCCGCCGAAACTCTCGGGCAAGATGATCGCCGAGATGTCGAAGAAGGGCATGAAACCGGAAAGCCCGGTCCTGGTGCGGATCTTCAAGCAGGAAAGCGAGCTGGAAGTCTGGAAGGTCAACAAATCCGGCGCTTACGCGCTTTTGAAGACCTATCCGATCTGCCGCTGGTCGGGCGAACTCGGGCCGAAGACCAAAGTGGGCGACCGGCATGCGCCCGAAGGCTTTTATCATGTCTCGGCCGGTATGCTGAACCCCAACTCGCAATTCTACGTCTCCTTCAACCTCGGCTACCCCAACCGGCTGGAATCGGCGCTTGGCTATACCGGCGAGGCGCTGATGGTGCATGGCGCCTGCTCATCGTCGGGCTGCTATGCGATGACCGACCAGGGTGTGGGCGAAATCTATGCGATCGTGCAGAAGGCGCTGTCGGGCGGCCAGGAGAAATTCCAGGTTCAGGCCTATCCGTTCCGCATGACGGCGCAGAACATGACCAGCCATCGCGGCGATCCGAACATGCCGTTCTGGCGCACGATGAAGGAAGGTTACGACGCCTTCGAGGTGACGCGCCGCCAGCCGAAGGTTTCGGTCTGCGAACGCCGTTACGTCTTCAACAAGGAATTCGAGGGCGGCGAACCAGCCGATCCGCTCGCGGCATGCCCACCCGCCGTCAACCAGCTCGAGCCGCAGGCGATGGCAAAAATCCAGGCGGAAGAGCGCAAGCTCGACACGGCGGTGACAAGCTCCATTCCGGCAAGCTCGACGCTTAGCGCCTATTCCGACGGCGGCATGCATCCGAGTTTTCGTGCGCTCCTGAAGGCGCAGGGTCCGAAAAAACTGGCCGCCAGCATTTCGGGCACCAAATACCCGATCAGCCGCCCGGAAGCGGCGCTTGCGGACCCTTTTGACGGGCGATAAAACTTTTAAGCGATATAAAGGCAGGCGCGCGCGTTTTCGCGCTGTTTTGTTTCGGCCTGCCGCCAGCGTCTGCTATTCCATTTTTCATTGCCATCAGGTCCATTGCAAATGCTTGCTCTCGCACGCAGATGGCCTATCTTCACAGTCACGACAACGCTTCGGCGGGAGCCCCATGGCCAACGACCCCTACAAGACACTCGGCGTGGCGAAGACCGCAACGCAAAAAGAAATTCAGAGCGCCTATCGCAAGCTTGCCAAAAAGCTGCATCCCGACCTTAACCCCGGTGACAAGAGTGCCGAGGATCGTTTCAAGACGGTCTCCGAGGCCTATTCCATCCTCGGCGACGAGGACAAGCGGGCCCGTTTCGACAAGGGCGAAATCGATGGCGCGGGAACCGAGCAGGCGCCGCGGAACTATTACCGCGAATATGCCGGCGCCCCCGGCGGCGACGCGCGTTACCAGAACAGCAGCGGATTTTCCGATTTCACCGATACCGACGATATCTTAACCAGCTTCTTTTCACGGCGAGGGCCAATGCGCGCCAAGGGCAGGGATCTGCAATTCTCCATGGAGGTGAATTTCCTCGATGCGGTCAACGGCTCGAAGGAAAAGATCACGCTGCCGGATGGAGCCGTGCTCGATCTGCAGGTGCCGCCGGGCACGCAGGAAGGCCAGACGCTGCGGCTGCGCGGCAAGGGTGACCCTGGCGCAGGCGGCGGCCCGGCCGGCGATGCGCTGATCGAGATCCATGTCCGGCCGCATCCCATCTTCACCCGCGACGGCGACGATATCCGCATCGACATGCCGATTTCGCTGCGCGAAGCGATCCTCGGCGGCAAGGTCAATGTTCCCACCATATCCGGCAGCGTCATGCTGACCCTGCCGCCCCATTCCAACACCGGCAAGACGCTGCGGCTCAAGGGCAAGGGCGCCGCCAAGCGCGGCGGCGGCAATGGCGATCAATATATCACGCTGAAGATCATGCTGCCGGAGACCGCCGATCCGGACCTGACCGCGTTCGCCACCACCTGGACGGCAGGGCAGGCCCACAATCCTCGCAAAGCCTGGGGAGATTGAGACATGGACCATCTGGAGTTTTGCGAGCGCCTCAGCATCGTTTCCTCCACGCTGACAATATGGATCGACCGGCAATGGATCATTCCGGAAGTGACCGGGCCGGAATTGACCGGGCAGGAATTGACCGGGCAGAACGAGGCGTTCCACGACGCCGATCTGGCGCGCGGCCTGTTGATCCTTGATCTGTCGCAGAGCATGGGCGTCAATCAGGACGGCATCGACGTCATCATGGCACTGGTCGATCAGGTTCACGGCCTGCGCTCTAAACTGCACGCGCTGACCGATGCGGTCCGCGAACAGGACGGTGATGTTGCCCGCAGTGTGGTGAGGAAGCTTGAGGGCATGCGCTAACTGCTCGGCACTATGACGTCACGCCTCATCCGGCATGACGGGAGGAGTTTTCAATGCGGCATATCTACAGCCTCGATCATTTCGCACTTTTGGTTCGTGACCTTGAGCGCAGCGTCGCCTTTTACACCGATATTCTCGGCTTTACCCCGATCGAGCGCTCCGGCAGCGCCAACGTCGCCTGGCTGACCATCGGCGGCCTCGACACGATCCACCTGATCGAGGGCGATTTTGGCGCGACGCACCTCACCAAGGACACGCATTTTGCACTCCGCATCGATGATCTCGACGCCTTCGTTACGGATATCGCCGCCAAAGGCGTGACGTTTTATGACTGGCCGGGGAATTTGGGGAAGATCGGCGTGCGGCGCGACGGGTTCCGGCAGGCGTATCTGCAGGACCCGGATGGGTATTGGATCGAGATCAACGATCACACGCAGGCGGTTGCGGAGTGAGCGTTGCCTCTCCCCTTGCGGGAGAGAAAGAAAAATCAGCATCTTAGCTTCAGCTAAGTGCTAGATTTTTCAGGTGAGGGGGTGTTTGTGCGCCCATGCCTCCCCCCTCTCTTGCAATTTCTAACACTTAGCTAAAGCTAAGATGTTGAAATTGCTTTCTCCCCCGCCGAGGGGGAGATATGCTTGCCGCACCTCCACACGCCTCCGGAAAACTTGCATGTATCGCAAGGTTCCAGATGCCGTCGTTTCGCCACAGCCATCCGGGCCGAAATGGCAGAAACATTGGTAAGGACGTACCTCTCCCCTTGCGGGAGAGGATACAAAATCAACATCTTAGCTTCAGCTAAGTGTTAGATTTTGTTGGTGAGGGGCTCTGTTTGTGCCCCCATGCCTAACCTCTCACCTGAAAAATCTAGCACTTAGCTAAAGCTAAGATGCTGATTTTTCTTCCTCTCCCGCAAGGGGAGAGGTAGCTTTGCTGCACCTCCACACGCCTCCGGAAAACCTGCATGCATCGCAAGGTCCCCGATCCGCATCGTCATTTCGCCAGAACCATGCGCGCGGATGCGACTGTGGCGGAAAACCTTTTGTGGCAAGCGGTCCGCAACCGCCAGCTGGAAGGTTTCAAATTCAAACGGCAGGTGCCGCTCGACGGCTATATCCTCGATTTCGTCTGCTTCGAAGCGCGGGTGATCGTCGAGGTCGATGGATCTCAGCATGCGGACAACACGCGCGACCTTGTGCGGAATGCTTTCTTTCGCGGCCAGGGATTTCGGATCCTGCGCTTCTGGAACGACGAGGTCGTACAAAACCTCGACGCCGTTTGCCTGGCAATCCTGGCCGAACTGAAAAACACCGGCGAATGAGAGCCCTACCTCTCCCCTTGCGGGAGAGGACACAAAATCAACATCTTAGCTTCAGCTAAGTGTTAGATTTTGTTGGTGAGGGGGTCTGTTTCCTGCGCCCATGCCTACTCTCTCGCAATTTCCAACACTTCGCTGAAGCTAAGATGTTGAAATTGCTTTCTCCCCGCTATGGGGGAGAAAAGTCTATCGACATATCGGACCTCGCGTCAGGCCGGGGTGCAGGTCATGCCATTTCGCTTGGCATTGTCGATACAGTCACTGCGGTTCGAGTAGCCCTGTGTCGATGAGCCGACGATGCGGCCGTTTGCAGCCGTGCGCCGCCAACGCCAACCGTCGCCTCCCTGATAGATTTCCCAGGTGTCGCCATTTCTATCTTTGCAACTCGCCATTTCTTTCCTCCAATTCAAGTGCGAATCGAGAGGTATGGGATTCGGGGAAGGGCCTCCACCAATTAGATACAACTTTAAGATGATTTTAAGATTTTTGCATATTCATTTGCGGGATATGAGGTCAAAACAATATCTTAGCTGCGGTGTTGATTTTGTTGAATGGGATCAAATTCCTTTCCCGAACCTACCCCCTCTCTTGCAATTTCTAACACTTAGCTGAAGCTAAGATGTTGAAATTGCTTTCTCCCCCGCCGAGGGGGAGAAAAGTCAAAAAAATATGGCCCGGGGATATCCCGGGCCATAGTCAGTCAGTCAATTGTCAACACGCGATCAGCTGCACCCACTCGTCGCACCACATGTGTCGCACTTCTCGCATGTGCCATTGCGCACCATCGTGAAATTCTGGCACTCGCTGCACATGTTGCCCGTATAGCCCTGTGCGATCGAGCGGATGCGGCGCTCGGCTTCCAGTTTCTTGGCGTCCGACTTGGCGGCGGCGGCTTCGGCGGCTGCCTTGTCGGAGAAGAGGGCGGTGACGTCCGGTTCGGTGCCGGTTTCGCCGGCAGTCTCTTCGGGCTGTTCGGCGGCGCGCTCCTCGTAATCGCGCTTGAAGGCGACGATTTCGGAGGTGGAGATCGAAACGGCGGCAACCGTTTCGAGTTTGCGGGCAGCGCTGCCGGAGAACGCAGTGACCGTGCCGCCCGACGATGCCTTGGCGGGAGCGGCGGTTGCTGCGCCCTTCGGCTCGCCGGACGTGCGGTCGACCTGGCCGCCGGAGACGAGCGTCGGCTTGTGGCCGCGGGTCCAGCCGGTGGAGAGCAGGTTGGTCTTGCCTTCCTGGATGCCCTTGCCGAGTGCGGTATTGCCGAAGTCGGACGTATCGACATGGGCAAGGTCGTGGCGATTCAGGTAGGAGACGGCGAGTTCGCGGAACACATAGTCGAGGATCGACGTGGCGTTCTTGATCGCGTCATTGCCCTGCACCATGCCGGCCGGTTCGAACTTGGTGAAGGTGAAGGCCTCCACATATTCTTCCAGCGGCACGCCGTATTGCAGACCCAGCGAGATGGCGATGGCGAAATTGTTCATCATCGCCCGGAAGGCAGCGCCTTCCTTGTGCATGTCGATGAAGATCTCGCCGATGCGGCCATCACCGAATTCGCCGGTGCGCAGATAGACCTTGTGGCCGCCGACGATTGCCTTCTGGGTATAGCCCTGGCGGCGGTTCGGCAGCTTTTCGCGCTCGCGGGTGACCCGCTCGATGACGCGTTCGATGATCTTCTCGGTGACGGTGACGGCCTGGGCGGCAGCGGGTGCAGCCAGGAAATCCTCCATCGCATCCTCGTCCTCATCGTCCTCGATCAGCGAGGCGTTGAGCGGCTGGGAGAGTTTCGAACCATCGCGGTAGAGCGCGTTGGCCTTCAGCGCCAGCTTCCAGGACAGCATGTAGGCGGCCTTGCAATCTTCGACCGTCGCCTCGTTCGGCATGTTGATGGTCTTGGAGATCGCGCCGGAGATGAACGGCTGGGCCGCCGCCATCATGCGGATATGGCTTTCGACCGACAGATACCGCTTGCCGATCTTGCCGCAGGGATTGGCGCAATCGAAGACGGGCAGGTGCTCGGCCTTCAGGAACGGCGCGCCTTCCAGCGTCATCGCACCGCAGACATGCACGTTGGCCGCTTCGATCTCCTTCTTGGAAAAACCGATATGCTCCAGCAGGTTGAAGCTCATGTCGGCGAGCTGTTCGTCGCTGACCTTCAGCGTGTCCTTCAGGAAGTCGAGGCCGAGCGTCCACTGGTTGAAGACGAACTTGATGTCGAAGGCAGCCTTGGTGGCGCCGTTGATCGCTTCGATCTTCTCGTCGGTAAAGCCCTTGGCTTTCAGCGAGCCGGGATTGACCGCCGGTGCCTGGTTGATATTGCCATGGCCGACCGCGTAGGCCTCGATCTCGGCGATCTGGCTTTCGCTATAGCCCAGCGTGCGCAGGGCTTCCGGAACGGCGCGGTTGATAATCTTGAAGTAGCCGCCGCCGGCGAGCTTCTTGAATTTCACCAGGGCGAAATCGGGCTCGATGCCGGTCGTGTCGCAATCCATCACCAGGCCGATCGTGCCTGTCGGCGCGATGACGGAGACCTGGGCATTGCGGTAGCCGTGCGTCTGGCCGAGTTCCAGCGCCTTGTCCCAGGCAGCCTTGGCATGGGCCACCAGATTCTGGTCCGGGTTTTCGGAATGGATCAGCGCCACCGGATCGACCGACAGGCCTTCATAGCCCTGCGTTTCGCCATGGGCGGCGCGGCGATGGTTGCGGATGACACGCAGCATCGATTCGCGGTTCGGCTTGAAGCCCGGGAACGGGCCGAGCTTGGCGGCGATTTCGGCCGATGTGGCGTAGGAAACGCCGGTCATGATGGCAGTCAGGCTGCCGGCGATGGCGCGGCCTTCGGTGGAATCATAGGGGATGCCGGAGGACATCAGCAGGCCGCCGATATTGGCGTAGCCGAGACCCAGCGTGCGGTACTCGTAGGAGCGCTCGGCGATTTCCTTGGACGGGAACTGCGCCATCATGACCGAGATTTCGAGAACCAGCGTCCAGAGCCGGACGGCATGTTCGTAATCGGCGATGTCGATATTCTTGGTGGCGGCATCCTTGAACTGAAGCAGGTTCAGCGAGGCAAGGTTGCAAGCGGTGTCGTCAAGGAACATATATTCCGAGCAGGGATTGGATGCACGGATCGGACCTGCGGCCGGCGAGGTGTGCCAGTCGTTCATGGTCGTGTTGAAATGCAGGCCGGGATCGGCCGATGCCCAGGCGGCGTGGGAAATCTGTTCCCAAAGGTCGCGGGCCTTCAGCGTCTTCATTACCTTGCCGTCCTTGCGGGCGGTAAGGTTCCAGTTTCCGTCAGCTTCTACAGCGCGCAGGAAGTCGTCCTTCAGGGAGACGGAGTTGTTGGAATTCTGGCCGGAGACCGTCAGATAGGCTTCCGAATCCCAGTCGGTGTCATAGGTCTTGAACTCGATATCCTTGTAGCCCTGCTTGGCGAACTGGATAACGCGCTTGACGTAGTTTTCCGGAACCTGGCTCTGCTTGGCAGCCTTGATTTCGCGCTTGAGGGCCGGGTTTTCCTTCGGGTCGTAGCAGGCGTCGTTTTCGGCCGAGCAATTGATGCAGGCCTTCATGATCGCCTTCAGGTGCTTGGCGACGATCTTGGACCCGGTGACGAGGGCTGCGACCTTCTGCTCTTCCTTGACCTTCCAGTTGATGTAATCCTCGATATCGGGATGATCGATATCGACGACGACCATCTTGGCCGCACGGCGCGTCGTGCCGCCCGACTTGATGGCGCCGGCGGCGCGGTCGCCGATTTTCAGGAACGACATCAGGCCCGACGACTTGCCGCCGCCCGAGAGCTTTTCGCCTTCGCCGCGCAGGTAGGAGAAGTTCGAACCGGTGCCGGAGCCATATTTGAACAGACGGGCTTCGCGCACCCACAGATCCATGATGCCGCCTTCGTTGACGAGATCGTCACCGACGGACTGGATGAAGCAGGCATGCGGCTGCGGATGCTCGTAGGACGACTTGGATTTCACCAGCTTGTTGGTGAAGGGATCGACATAGAAATGGCCCTGGCCCGGGCCGTCGATGCCATAGGCCCAGTGCAGGCCGGTGTTGAACCATTGCGGGCTGTTGGGAGCGACGCGCTGGGTGGCGAGCATGTAGGCAAGCTCGTCGCGGAAGGCGAGCGCCGATTCTTCCGATGCGAAGTAATTGCCCTTCCAGCCCCAATAGGTCCAGGTGCCGGCCAGGCGATCGAAAACCTGGCGTGCGTCAGTTTCGGAACCGTACTGCTCGTCCTTCGGCAGATCCTTCATGGCGGCAAGGTCCGCCTCGGAGCGCCACAGCCAGGAGGGAACAGCGTTTTCCTCGACCTTCTTCAGGCGCGCAGGCACACCGGCCTTGCGGAAATATTTCTGCGCCAGGATATCGGCTGCGACCTGGCTGAACTGCGCGGGCACATCGATATCGGCCAGGCGGAACACGATCGAGCCATCGGGATTCTTGATCTCGCTGACGGCCTTGCGGAACTCAATTTCAGCATAGGCCGATTGGCCCGGCTTGGTGAAACGACGTTCGATCTGCATCTGTCCCTGTCCTTTGTTTGCCGCAGGCCCGAACCGCTTAGGCTCAGGGCGCAATTGTCCGCATCCGGCCGCAACGATGATTGCGCAGCCAGTTTCCGTTTTCCGCAGTGATGGGAAACCCGTGTCGGGGAAACCCTGTATCTTGTGCTGATTGTGGCTGCAAACACTAAATATAGTATCAACAACTTACTTACGCCAGCGATTTGTGACGTGTTTGGCGCTTGGGGAGATCACAAAAAATAACCGTCACGCCCCGTGGATCATCCACCGGACAGTTTTGAAAACACAGACGATTTCCTCTGAAATGAACCGGCCTCGTTACTTTCCGGTCCCGCCGCCGCCGCAACGTAGAAACCATTAACGGCATTCGACCCGAGTCCGTCAAGGGCTGGTTTGTGTCGTAATTGCGAACACCAGATGTTGTGTGTGTGGCCTGTGGAAAACGGGGACAGCAGGCATATCCAGCAAAATCAGGCGCTTCGCCGGGTTCGCTCCAGCGCCGTTCGCAGCGGCAGGCAATTCCACGAAATTTTATGGGTAAGAAACAATAGTATATTTACCCTGATACCCTCCGGTCCTAGCCAGGAGGGGCAAAATATGGCGCCAAGACAGGATTGATTCGCGGCGTTATGCCGTCGGGACTAAAGCGCGTCGAGATTGATACCGATGGTAATGGCGCCGAGCGGTTTTCCCGTCTGGGGATCAGAAATGGTCAGGCTCGCCTGCGATTGCAGCATCTGGGTCGATTCGTCTTTTTCCGCCGCATCGACGAAAAGGACAGGGGACCCGGCAAGATACGTTTTTTGCCATTTCAGTTCATCGCCTTGCCAATAATCTGAACTCACCTCGCTCTCGCCGGCGGACAACCCCTTGGCATCAATCACCAGAATCTCGGTGATGACGCCGCCTGAGGCAATCTGCTTGTCTTTGAGAAAGCGAGACAATTGATTACCGGTGACCGAGCCGATCAGCGGGCGGGCATCGCTTGCAAATTCGGTACGCCATGTTGCATCGAGAGCATCGATCGCCGTTTGGCTGAGGTTGGAATGGCGCAGGTTCTGGCTTTTCAAGGCGTCGATGATCAATGGGTCTTCGACCCACTCGCGGATATTGGCTTCGACATAGGCTGTCACCGGGGCGACGTGAACGTCGCTGGCGCTTGAGGGCGCAGCCTGTATCAGAAAGAGCGCTGCACTAAGCGCACTCGCAAAGAGGATCTTGCCCATGATGATCGTGTCGCCTTATGCGGCCCGTTGATATGGGCCTTCTGGCATCTGCGCATGCTGGTTCAATCGAACAAGCCAGCGTGTTGTTAAACAAAAACTATTCCGCATGCCTCACGTGGCCGGCGGCAGAGCAGCCTGCCGGAAAACCATCCTTCAGCCGCGCGATCCCTTGGCGATCGGCTCCTGATAGGTGAAGCCCATATCCCAGGGGAAGTAGATCCACGTATCCTGGCTGACCTCGGTGACGAATGTATCGACCTGCGGCCGGCCCTTGGGCTTGGCATAGACGGCGGCGAAATGCGCCTTTGGCAGCATGGCGCGAACCACGGCTGCGGTCTTGCCGGTATCGGTGAGGTCGTCGATGATCAGAACGCCTTCGCCGCCATCCGCCTTCAATTCCTCCGAAATGCCCTTGAGCACATACATCTGCCCCTGGGCATCATAGTCATGATAGGAGGCGACGCAGACGGTCTCGATCAGCCGGATGTTCAGCTCGCGGCAAACGATGGCCGCCGGAACAAGCCCGCCACGGGTAATACAGACGATCGCCTTCCACTCACCGCCATTGTCGGCAAGACGCCAGGCAAGCGCACGCGCATCACGGTGGAACTGGTCCCAGGAAACGGGAAATGCTTTTTCGGGAAGGGACATGCTCAAGCTCCAGTTGATCGAGGCATCCGGTTTCGGGATTGGTGCGGACGACGGGGGTCGAACCCGTACAGATTTCTCCGAGGGATTTTAAGTCCCTTGCGTCTACCAGTTTCGCCACGTCCGCCTGCTTTTCCTTTCAAACACTCCGGCTTTAAGGTCAATAGGCTGTTTTCTTAAACACGCGTGCGCGCACCATTTGACTGCGGTTAAGCAAGGATCGAGGAATCTCAAAAACCCCTCAAACCACAGGGTTTTGTTGAAGATCGTCAGGCCTTATATTTGCTTTGTGATCAAAAGCTGGGGCGAGCTTGATATGTTGGAAGAAATCCCATTGACGTGGAAACCGATCCGCAACCGCTCGTTTGCCGGCATGCTCGGCCAGCAGGAATTGGCCTATGTGCTGCAGCATGACGGGCAGACCAGTTGGAAATGGATGGTGTCCGGCTGCAATGGCACGATACGGTACGATTTCCAGTCGGCTGAAACCCTCGACGAGGCAAAAGCTGCAGTTCAGGCCAGTATAGAAGAGTGGTTCCGGGTGGCAGGGCTGCTCAACAAGGCCGCGTCATAGTTCCCGCTTTCCGGTACCGGCATGCATTCCGTTTGAAATCAACAGAAATGATCAATAGCAAGAACTCATAATTGCATTATAATTAACTAATATTATTATGGCTGCGGTGCCCGTCACTAACTATGAGGTCTCCGATGCCAGATAAAACGCATGTCACGGATCTTCTCTATGCCGCTAAACTTCTAGCCGATGCCGATCAGAATACGATTTTGAGCTATTTGATCTGCATGGCCCTCCTGGAAGCGCAGCAAAGCCCGAAAACAAAAAACGTGCAGGCAGCCTGAACCCGGTGGCCGGGGCTGGCGAAATTAACCCTACCTGTGAAGGTTAATCAGAGGTTACGGTTGATGCCCCGCATCAGACAGGCTTTAACCGGTGCTGCCGAGGGAGGGAGCTCGGCATTTTCAGCACCAAAACCATAGGCCCCTCTTCGGCGCCGGAGAGGGGCATCTGGGTCTTATCGGTCAGTGTGCAAGATGTTGGCCAGGCCCGCCTTACTTGTCCTCGACCACGGCCTCCGGCCGGTCGCCGCCGTCGGCATGTTCATAATGCCATTCACCGCTCTGGTCCTGAAAGCTGATTTCCTCATCCTCGCCGCCGACCTGCTGTTCGGCCGCTGCGGCCTTTGCCGCTGCGACAGCCGTCTCGCGCGTCGGGAAGGCTTCGGAAAACACGCCGGAAAGCTTATAGGCCCATCCGCCGTCATGCTCGACAATTGCGTAAACCACTTTGGTCATTTCGTACTCCCTGGAGTGCGCCTCTTCCATATCGCATGGCATCGGCGTGACCGGACAGGAACGGCCAAAGGCTGGCAATCGTTCCCGCTGCCTAACCTTGCAGTGCGGATGATCGCATTGCATTCCGGCGGTGCAAACTAACACAAAAGACCGTCAATTTTCCACTTTTCCGCTTAACTCCCGGAAAGCCCGGGCCTGCGGTTATCGTCCATCTGCATTCTTCACAACGCGCGGACGCGAAAAGGGCGACCTTTCGATCGCCCTTGAGGTTCGTCATAGGGACCCGTTTGTATCTCAGGCAGACAATTTGGCAGCGATCTTGGCGACATGGGCGCCCTGGTAGCGGGCGGCTTCCAGTTCGATTTCCGACGGCTGGCGCGCGCCGTCGCCACCGGTGATCGTCGAAGCGCCATAGGGCGAGCCGCCCTTGATTTCTTCCAGGCCCATCTGGCCCTGGAAGGCATAGGGCAGGCCGACGACGACCATGCCCTGGTGCATCAGGGTGGGGATGAAGCCGAGAATGGTGGATTCCTGGCCGCCATGCTGGGTTGCGGACGAGGTGAAGACCGAGCCGACCTTGCCGACCAGCGCGCCCTTCATCCAGAGACCGCCGGTCTGATCGACGAAATTGCGCATCTGCGATGCGACCGTCCCAAACCGTGTACCTGCGCCAAAAATGATGGCGTCGTAATCGGCCAGTTCGTCCGGGGTCGCAATTTCCGCAGCCTGATCGACCTTGAAATGGGAGGCCTTGGCAACATCGGCAGGCACCAGTTCCGGCACGCGCTTGACGGTGACGTCGGCACCGGCGGACTTTGCGCCTTCGGCGACGGCATAGGCCATGGTTTCGATATGTCCGTATGCCGAATAGTAGAGCACCAATACCTTAGCCATCGTATTCTCCTTTGAACTGGCAATTCCGCTTGATTGCCGCTGGACATAGGATCTATCAGTTTAGCTGTCCGTTGTCCGAAACGAAGCGGACGACAGACTGTTCGAGAATAAGAAACAGTCGGTTTTTTGACTGAACGATCTCAGTTTACACGGGACTTTCCGATGACCAGCGAAAAAATCGTCACCGCCGCCATGCTCGCCATTGGCGACGAACTGCTCTCCGGCCGGACCAAGGACAAGAATATCGGCCATCTGGCAGATGTGCTGACGCTCGCCGGCATCGATCTCAAGGAAGTCCGCATCGTCGCCGACGACGAACCGGCGATCGTGGCTGCGCTCAACGGATTGCGGGGCGAATACGATTACGTCTTCACCTCCGGCGGTATCGGTCCAACCCATGATGACATCACCGCCGATGCGGTGTCGCGAGCGTTCGGTGTCGAATGCATCCATGATCCGGAAGCCATGACATTGCTTGGCGCCATGTACGAGCGGCGCGGCCTGGAGTTTACCGAGGCGCGGCGGCGCATGGCCCGCATGCCGAACGGCGCGCGTCATATACCGAACGCCGTTTCGACAGCCCCCGGCTTCATCATCGGCAATGTCCATGTGATGGCCGGCGTGCCGCAGGTTTTCCAGGCCATGCTGGATGCGCTCCTGCCAAATCTAAAGAGCGGTACGGTCGTCAAGTCGCGCACGGTCCGTTCTCCCTTCGGCGAAGGCGATATTGGCGGGCCGCTCGGCGACGTGCAGAAGGCGCATCCCTTCACCAGCATCGGCTCCTATCCGAAATTCGACGGCACGTCGTTTTCGACCGACCTTGTCATCCGCGCCCGCGACGAGGCTTTGCTCGATGCGGCAGAGGCCGATGTGAAGGCGATGATCGAGGCGATCGCAGCCTCGAAGAACAAACCGGAGTGATTACGGCGCGGGGGAAGCTGCGGCGATGGTAAATTTCTGATCGACGCTTGCCGACTTGCCGCTGTTCAAATCGTTGAAGTGAAAGCGCAGGACATAATCGCCGGCGGCAGCACCGCTGACATCCGTGGTCAGCGTCGCATAGATTTCCTGGTTGCGCAGGAAACTCGTGAAGGTGAAATTGCCGAATGCCTTCTGGTTGGCCAGCACTTCGCCGGAAGCGCTGAGAATGTCCAGATCGACCGTGAAATGGGTCTCCAGCTTTCCCGCAGCCGCCGCCGGCTTCCAGGTCAGGCCGATGGGCTCGACATAGGACACGAGAGCCTCGCCCGGCTTGAAGACCGGCTGCGGCTTGGGCTCATACATGGCATAGCCAACCGGCGCGGAGGCGACGAAGACCGCTTTGCCGATGGAGAAGGGCAATGTCGCTGAAAAGGTACCGACGGCCGCGCGCAGGGCGTCATGGGCACCGGTTGTGTCGCCGGAGGTTGCCAGCGTCTCGGCTTTCGAGGCTGCCTCTGCCAGCGGTCCGGCACCTGCCGGACCTGCCATCAGCACCATGAGCGGGAGCGCTTTGATCACGCCCGTCAAACCACCTTTTCGATTGCCGGTACGCATGATCTCTCCCTAATACACCCCGTGTGCGGATGTTCGGTATTTGCCGTCCGGAGTCAAGCGGGGCATCTGCGCCAAAAGATGATTACATCACTCCACTTACCAATGAATAGATGTAGTTTCCCCGGCGGCCTTGTGGCATAGGCAGGGCGAAACGAACCCAAAGCGAAAGACCGCAGTCCATGAAGCAGGATGTTGATAATGCCGTTGAGGCTTTGCGTGCGTTGTTCCCGGCAACGCCGCTGCAGCTCAACGATCACCTGAGTGCCCGTTACGGGGCTGCGATCTATCTGAAGCGCGAAGACCTGTCACCGGTGCGGTCCTACAAGATCAGGGGCGCGTTCAACTTTTTCCGCAAGGTCATCGAGGCCGGTGGAACCGGAAAGACCTTTGTCTGCGCTTCCGCCGGCAATCACGCCCAAGGGTTTGCCTTCGTCTGCCGCCATTTCGGCGTCCCCGGCGTGGTCTTCATGCCGGTGACGACACCGCAGCAGAAGATCGACAAGACCCGGATATTCGGCGGCGAGTTTATCACCATCAAGCTGGTCGGCGATTTCTTCGACCAATGCTATCAGGCGGCGCGCGATCATGTGGAGCGGATCGACGGTGTCATGGTGCCGCCCTTCGACCACGCCGATATTATCGAAGGCCAGGCGACGGTGGCAGCCGAGATGATCGAACAATTGCCGGACGGCGTGATCCCGGACCTGGTGATCATGCCCGTCGGCGGCGGTGGGCTCTCAGCCGGGATGACCGGCTATCTTAAAGACCGTATCCGGCCGGAGGCCTTTATTTTCTGCGAGCCGGAGGGCGCGCCGAGCCTGCGCCGCAGCCTGGAGACAGGCAAAGTGGTGACGCTCGATCAGGTCGATAATTTCGTCGATGGCGCCGCCGTCGGGCGCATTGGTGACCTGAATTTTGCAGCCCTCAAGCATTTCTCCACCGGTCAGGTCCTGCTTCTGGCGGAAAACGCAATCTGCGTGACGATCACCGACATGCTCAATGTCGAAGGCGTCGTGCTGGAACCGGCGGGTGCTTTGTCGATCACCGCGCTGGAGACGCTTGGCCGCGAGGCGCTGGAGGGCAAGACCGTCGTTGCCGTGGTTTCGGGCGGCAATTTCGATTTCGAACGCCTGCCGGATGTCAAGGAACGGGCGATGCGGCATGCGGGCCTGAAAAAGTACTTCATCCTGCGGATGCCGCAACGTCCCGGCGCGCTGAAGGATTTTCTCGGTCTGCTCGGTGAAGAGGACGATATCGCCCGCTTCGAATATCTGAAGAAATCGGCGCGCAATTTCGGCTCGATCCTGATCGGCATCGAAACCAAGCATCCGGAGAATTTTCCACGGCTAAAAGCGGCATTCGACCGCGCCGGGCTGCACTATCAGGATATCACCGATAATGAGATCCTGGCCAATCTGGTGATCTGATTTTATGATTTAAATCATATCATTGATCGGTTTTATTAAACCAATCAATGATATCTGCTGCGAGCCTGTCCGTCGTCTCCGGCGACAGGGCGTCGCCTGCAACCACGTGACCATGGGGATCGCCGATCGCGCCGGGGTCCAGCATGGTGGCGGGGCCGCCCCAGCGGGCGGCGATGGTGGACGTATGCCGCGCATCGACCACCTTATCAACGGGTGATTGGATGAACAGCGCCGGTGTTGTTATCGTTTCAAAGCGAAGTGCGCGGGCTTGCTTCACCAATGACGCGACCGGCAGTAGCGATGAGACCGGATAGTCCGTTGTCCAATAGGCAGCGTGAAGGGCGTTCATGGGCAGGAAGGACCGGTGGCGGCCAAGGATGAGGCGGGCGCTGAGACCGGCAAATGGGGCAGTCAACAGGAACGCGGCACGGCCCTTGATCCGGAAATTCGGAGCGAGGAAAACGGCAGCTTTGACGCGGGCGGCCAGATGCGGTTGCGACAGGGCGAGAGTGGCCAGCGTCGCGCCGGTCGAGGTTGCGATGATCAGCGTGCTGGAGCCGATCAGGCCGGCGATATCCAGTGCTTCGCGCATGTCGTCCTGCCATAGAGCCACAGAGGCTTGCGCCATCGTATCGCCGCTGCGGCCGTGACCATTCAAGCGCGTGTAGAACAGGTTGGCACCGAGCGCCCTGGCCACCAGATCGGGCAGGGGCCGAACCTCGCCTTTGGATGCGGAAAATCCATGGATATAAACGATGGCAAGCGGCGTTTTCTGCCTTGTAGCGGGATCGGCCCAGACGACCTCTTTCGCCAATCCCGGCCGGATATCGGGATAGGCCGATTCTCTCGCGGTCAGATAGGCATCGACCTCGTCGGCCGATCCGGGCGCGGTTGATCCGGTGACCGGTAGATCCGGCGTCATGCTGGCCACAGTGCCCCTATCATTTCATTTTTCCGCCAACGCGCATGTGGTTTCCGGATCGGCGAACTTTAGTCTTTGACAGCCCGGTTTGCCATGGGTAAGTCTTTCGCATGGCTTCATTCCTGTCAAAACTGTTTGGTCTTTCCAAAGCCTCCGGCACCGAACCCGCTGCGTCTTCCGGCAAGACGGAGACCTATGGCGACTGCCTGATCCGCGCCACGCCGATGCGCGAGGGTTCCCAGTTCCGGCTGGCCGGTTCGGTGGAAAAGGAAATCGAGGGCGGCGTTCGTGTCCGCACGTTCATCCGCGCCGACGTTTTCACATCGGAACAGGACGTCATCGATGCGACCTTGCGCAAGGCGCGCCAGATCATCGATCAGCACGGCCCATCGCTGTTTGCCGACGACGTTGCTTCGCGCCAAGTCTGATTCTCTTCATCCGGGGATGGTGCTACACGGACTGTCATCGGGACAGGCTATGGTGCCGCGACGTCTAAATCGGCAAGTATTCAACCTTTGCGGTGCTTGCCCTGAGCTTGCCTCCTGAAAAGCGGCAGCAAAACCCTAAACGTTTCTTTAAATTTGCCGCCTATAGATTCGCACAGTGAAATTCGAGTGAATATCCGGCGATGACCAATGTAATGCTGTTTCTCTGCGAAGGCCTTGTCTACGTCGCAGTCATGGTCACATTGCTGCATCTGCGCCATCGTCTGGGCCTTGGTGTCTTCATCGCAGCCCTTGGCGTACTGCATTTCATCGAAACCTATCTGGCCGCTGTTTTTTACGTGCAATTGCCGTTCGGGGTGATTTCGCCGGGCTCTGCCGTGCTGTTTGCCGGCAAGTTGATGATGATCCTGCTCCTTTACGTGAAGGAGGATGCGGCAACGGTTCGCCAGCCGATCTACGGCCTTCTGGCCGGCAATTTTCTCACCGTGGCGCTTGGCCTGCTCCTGCAGATGCACCAGACCGTTTCAGCCGTGCCCAATCGCAGCGCCGACCTTGCCTTCATCGACGAGATGGGCTGGCTGATGCTGTGGGGGACATTGCTGCTCTATCTCGATTCGTTGCTGATCATCCTGCTTTACGAGCGGATCGGCCGCTGGATGCGCGGGTTTCTCACGCTGCGTTTTCTTATCTGCGGCGTCGTGGTGCTGACTTTCGACCAGGCCGGTTTCTATCTGGCGCTGCATGCGCTCAACGATGCTCCGGCCGAGGTGTTCTGGGGCGGCTGGATTGCCAAAATGGGGGCGGCGGTTGTCTATTCGCTGATTCTCGGTGCCTACCTGCATTTTTCCAGTCATTCGGTACTCTCCGTCCTGCGCCAGCCGATCGGCGACATCTTCAACACGCTGACATTCCGGGAGCGCTACGAGGACCTGCTGTCGAAGTCGGGACGCGACATGCTGACCGGCGTGCTCGATCGCAGCCGTTTCGAGTTCGAGGCGCCAAGGCTGGTCCGCCATGCGGTGGCGTCTGGCGGCGTCATCAGTCTGATCATGATCGATGCCGATCATTTCAAGAGCATCAACGACCGCTTTGGCCATCTCGAGGGCGACCGGGTGCTGAAATCCATTACCGACGCCATCCAGGCGGGCCTGCGCCCGAACGATCACCTTTTCCGCTACGGTGGGGAAGAATTCGTTGTGCTTTGCGACGGCCTGGATCACGGCAACGCCTTGTCCCGCGCCGAACAATTGCGGCTGCGTGTGTTCAGCGATGTGACAGCGTCCGACCAATCCGCCGTCACCGTCAGCATCGGCGTTGCCTCCACGCCCGTTGACGGAACGACGACGCGCGATCTGCTGTCGAAAGCGGACCTGCGGCTCTATGAGGCCAAGCGCCGGGGCCGCAATTGCGTGGTTGGAAACGCCTGAGAATTCGGTCAGACACCGACATTCGGCCGGTCGATGATTTCCCGCAGCGAAAAGCTGGAATTGATCTTGACCACATGGGGCAGGGCAGACAGCCAATCCCGGTGGATGCGCTCATAATCCTCAAGGTCCTTGGCGGCGACCCGTAGGATATAGTCGTATTCTCCCGACATCAGATAGCAGACGAGCACATTCGGACAGAGTTTTACCGCCGCCTCGAACTCGGTCAGCGTCTTCGCAAACTGGCCTGACAGCGAGATGTGGACGATCACCATGATGCGGTAATCAAGCGCCTTGTGCGACAGGCGGGCGTGATAGCCGCTGATGACGCCGGTTTTTTCCAGAATATCGACCCGCCGCGAGCAGGCGGAGGCTGACAGGCCGATCTTTTCGGCAAGCTCCGCATTGGCGATCCGGCCGTTCTGCTGCAGAATCCGCAGAATTGCAGCATCAATTGTATCCATTGCCGACAATCGAATATCCTTCGAATTTTTCTGTCATAACGCAATAATCTTCGGAAGATTACGATAATTCCCCGTCATTTCGCAAGGACATGCGGCGATCTTTCTGTTTCGCTACGCGGGTCAAATAACGATGGCGAAAGCCGCAAATGAGAGGAACGCGAAGATGCGTGTCGGTTGCCCGAAGGAAATCAAAAACCATGAATATCGTGTCGGTCTGACGCCCGGCTCGGTGAGGGAATATGTGGCGCATGGCCACGAGGTGATCATCGAAACGAAGGCGGGCGCAGGCATTGGCGCCGAAGACGACAGCTACCGGGCGGCCGGCGCAAAAATCGTCGCCACCGCCAGGGATGTCTTTGAAAAATCCGACATGATCGTCAAGGTTAAGGAGCCGCAGCCCTCCGAATGGGCGCAGCTTCGCGACGGTCAGATCCTCTACACCTATCTGCATCTTGCGCCCGATCCGGAGCAGACCAAGGGCCTCCTTGGCTCCGGCGTCACGGCGATCGCCTATGAAACGGTCACCGACGATCGCGGCGGCCTGCCGCTTCTGGCGCCGATGTCGGAAGTTGCCGGGCGCTTGGCCATACAGGCAGGTGCTACCTCGCTGCAAAAGGCGAATGGCGGCCGCGGCATCCTGCTCGGCGGCGTTCCCGGCGTCTTGCCCGCCAAGGTCGCGGTCATCGGCGGCGGCGTCGTCGGTCTGCATGCGGCGCGCATGGCGGCCGGTCTCGGCGCCGATGTCAGCATTCTCGACCGCTCCATTCCACGGCTGCGCCAGCTCGACGATCTCTTTGCCGGGCGCGTCCACACCCGGTTCTCGACCATTGATGCGCTGGAGGAGGAAGTCTTTGCTGCCGATCTGGTGATTGGCGCCGTGCTGATCCCCGGTGCTGCCGCGCCAAAGCTGGTAACACGGGAAATGCTGTCGGGCATGAAGAGGGGCGCTGTCATCGTCGATGTCGCCATCGACCAGGGTGGCTGCTTCGAGACCTCGCATGCAACGACGCATTCCGATCCGACCTATGAGGTCGATGGCATCGTGCATTATTGCGTCGCCAATATGCCGGGTGCGGTTCCGATCACGTCTGCGCATGCATTGAACAATGCGACGCTCTATTACGGTCTGCAATTGGCCGACCGTGGCCTGAAGGCGATTGCCGAAGACCGGCATCTGCGCGCCGGGCTTAATGTTCATAGAGGCCGGGTCACCAACAGGGCGGTGGCCGAGGCGCTTGGCTATGAGAGCCACACCCCGGAGGCCGTGCTGATGATCGCCTGACCGGAACAAGCTGTCTTTCATGGGGCCGGTGAATTCCGGCCCCATTTTCATGCACGCTCGATCCGGCACTGGTAACAATTGTTGCGGGCCGAGCGGACATGGACATAGGCGATGTCCGATCTCTCCAGCAGCTCGGCTGCTCTTGCATCGATGGCGTCAACCGGAGTTACGGCGCCGGTACCATAAACAATGCGGTCGTCGGCACTGTAGCCACGCAGGAGATAATCCTTGCTGGTGGTGAGGATCGCAGGCACGGAAGTTTCCCCGTTATAAGCCTCGCAGTCTTGCGCGTGCAGAAAGACAGGCCCGGTCTCGGCATAGGGCTGGAGATCGGGGAAGGGACGATAGGCAATGATCAGATAGGGATCGCCTTCGGCAATATTGGCAAGGCAATGGCGGCACGGCATGCCCTGGCCGTCGGAGACATGCAGTTCGGGTCTGAGCCCATAGGCGTCCGGCTCGCGGCGGCGGTAGCGTGCAGCAAGATCGCTCGGCATCGGCTTGTATCTGAGCTTGATCATCGGTTTCTCCTTGTTTCGATCGAGGAGAAACTAACACTCACCCAAAACCGCAGACACCCGATTCTTGCCGCGCTCCAATCAGAGGCTGAGAGCGAATTTCAGGAGTTCGTCATCACTCAACGGTTGAACCGACGCGTCATGCGTGGAGACCGGGGAAAAGCCGAAACGCTGGTAAAGTTGCAGCGCTCGCGGATGATCGAGCGTGTTGGTCGCGACGCGCACCGTGGTCGGATTGGAATTCCAGGCGGCGTACAAAGTTTGCAGCAGGAACCATTTGCCGAGCCCGAGCCCGAGCGCGTGTTCGAACATGCCGAAATGCGACAGCTCAACATTGTCCTCGTCCACCTGCAGCAGTTCGAAAAAGCCGGCGGGCGCTCCGTTGACGTAGAGGACTGTTACGGTATTGCGCTTGTCATGCAGGACGCCGGCCAGATCGGCATCGCTCATCCGCAACCGGTCGACCCAGTTCCAGCGCTTGCCCACCTGCAGATAAAGGAAACGATAGAAGGGCAAGGGAATTTCCGGCACGCGCATGATCGCGGTCTGGATATTGACCGGGACCGGAAGGCTTTGCTTGGGCGGCGCGGTCATTTCCAGTTCGGTGACGCGAACGGCGAGCGGTTCGACTGTTGTGTTCTCGGCCATGCTGATCATTCTTTCCCGGTCGCGACCGGCGTGTCTGCCCGGCTGCCCCATTCGGACCAGGAGCCGTCATAGAGCGTATTTTCGGTATGGCCCAGCGATTGCAGCGCCAGCATGATGATCGCAGCCGTGACGCCGGAACCGCAGGAGGTCACGACCGGCTTGTCGAGATCGATACCCGCAGCTTCGATCGTTGCGCGCAATTCGTCGAGCGGTTTCAGCTTGCCGCCGGTCGAGAAGACACCGGAAGGCAGGCTTTTGGCGCCGGGCATATGGCCGGACCGCATGCCGGCTCTCGGTTCGGCCTCCTCGCCGGTAAAACGCGCGGCACCGCGGGCATCGGCAATCTGGCGGGAACCAGATTCGACGATGTCGCGCATCTGCGCAAACGAGGTGACGGCGTCCGCATCGAACTGCGGATGCAATGTTGCCGGCGCAGGCACCGGGACCTCGGTGGTGACAGGACGGCCCTCGGCCTTCCAGCCGTCGAAACCGCCGTCCAGCACGAAGACAGACTTTGCGCCCATCGTGCGCAGCAGCCACCAGACGCGCGGTGCGGTGAAGATGCCGGGGCCGTCGTAGACCACAATCGTGTCGGTCTCGCTGATGCCAAGTTCGCCGACGGACGCGGCAAACGATTCGGGCGAGGGGATGGTGTGGGGCAGGCCGCTGGTCAGGTCGGCAATGGCGTCCTGGTCGTAGAAGACGGCGCCGGGAATATGGCCAGCAGCGTATTCAGCTTTCGGATCCCGCTTCTGTGCCGGCAGGTACCAGGCGGCATCGAGGATCTTGACGGACGAATCGGCGAGCCGCTGCTCAAGCCAGTCGGCGGAAACGACGAAAGCGCTTTTCTGTTCGGTCATCGATTTACTCTCCGGTGGATGTGGCGTCCGGCGTGCCGAATCGGATGCGGAAACGCCGGTTTTCCTTGCCCTTCTTTTCGATCTTGGCGATGTAGACAGCGCCGACCTCCTGGGTCTCGGAGACATGCGTGCCGCCGCAGGGCTGGCTGTCAACAGACGCGTTGTCACCGATGCAGACCAAGCTGACCCGGCCAAGACCGATCGGCGGGCGGACATTCTTCGATTTGACGATATCGGGATTGGCAGCCAATTCCGCGTCGGTGATCCATTGCAGATAGATCGGGTGGTTGCCATCGACAAGCGCCATCATCGCTGCAGTCACCGCGTCCTTGTCGATGGTTTCGCTCATGTCGAAATCGACGCGGCTCTCGTCCTCGCCAACGGCCGCACCGGTGATCGGAAACTGGCAGACGACGGAGAGCAGGTGGCAGGCCGTATGCATGCGCATCAGCTTGTAGCGGCGCGGCCAGTCGATATGCAGCACCAGCTTTTCGCCAACCAGCACGGGCGGTTGTTCGGCTGCCGGAACATGGATGATGATGTCCTTGGTATCGCCATGACGGGTGGTGGCGACTTCGATGCGGCTGCCGTCGGCGCGCTCGAAAAAGCCGCTATCGCCGGGCTGTCCGCCCGACGTTGCGTAAAAACAGGTCTGATCGAGTGTGATGCCGCCGTCTTCCCGAATTCCCGTGACGATCGCCTCCGTGGTTGAAAGGTAGAAATCGTCGCGAAAAAGGGCAGTCGTTGTCATGAGATGCTTATCCGGCGGGTTCGTATGGGACTGTTATTCCGGAATTGCGCGTCAGCCAGGCCGGTACGGGAAGGCCTTTGGACTTCAGAAATGCCGGATTGAACAGTTTCGACTGATAGCGGTTACCATAGTCGCAGAGGATCGTCACGATGGTATGTCCCGGTCCCAGATCTTTTGCCAGCCGAATGGCGCCGGCAATGTTGATACCCGTCGAGCCGCCGAGGCAGAGACCTTCTTTTTCAACGAGATCGAAGACCAGCTGAACGGCTTCGGCATCCGGAATCTGATAGGCGAAATCCGGCGTGAACCCCTCCAGATTTGCGGTGATGCGGCCCTGTCCGATGCCCTCGGTGATCGACGAGCCCTCCGACTTCAGTTCGCCATGGGCGTAGAAATTGTAGAGTGCTGCCCCTTCCGGATCGGCGATACCGATCTTGATGTCCGGGTTCTTCTGTTTCAGGCCGAGCGCGACGCCCGCCAGCGTGCCGCCGGAACCGACCGCGCAGATGAAGCCATCGACCTTGCCATCGGTATCGCGCCAGATTTCCGCCGCCGTGGTTTCCACATGGGCATCGCGGTTGGCGACATTGTCGAACTGGTTGGCCCAGATCGCGCCATTCGGCTCGGTCTTAGCCAACTCCGCGGCAAGACGGCCGGACAGTTTCACGTAATTGTTGGGGTTCTTGTAGGCGACAGCGGGAACCTCGATGAGTTCGGCGCCGAGAAGCCGCAGCGCATCCTTCTTTTCCTCGCTCTGTGTCTCGGGGATGACGATCACCGTGCGATAGCCGAGCGCCTGGGCGACAAGCGCCAGACCAATACCGGTATTGCCGGCCGTGCCTTCGACGATCACGCCGCCCGGCCGCAACGCTCCGGACTTTTCGGCATGGCGGATGATCGAGAGTGCTGCGCGATCCTTGATCGACTGGCCCGGATTGAGAAACTCCGCCTTGCCGAGAATGGTGCATCCGGTTGCCTCAGATGCGCCCTTGAGGTGGATCAGCGGCGTGTTGCCGATGGCATCGAGAACGGAAGGCAGAACGGGCATGATAAAACCTCTTGGCTGCGAATGGTTGCGCAGGGGAACCCTGGCGCCGGTGACAATTTTAACGGGACATGCAGGAACTGCCTAAGCCACATAAATGCGGGCAGCGCAACATGCCGTAATGCTAGCGTCTTTTCGCCCTACACACGCGTTGAAGCAAGAAATAGCGTTTCAACCCGGCGCTGTCGCGGGCAAAATTGACCCAAAATAGCCAGGGGCGTTTCGTTGACACGGTGATCCATTTGTTGCCCCTTGGCGTAATGGGGCAATCGTTTCCGTTACGGCAAAACAGGTGAAGACAATCTATGGCTGATTTTCAGCTGGATACAGTGGACGCCCTGATGGCACGCTATGCAGCCGGCATTCTGCCGGAACCGGCACGCGTTCTCGTCGAGGCACATCTCGAAATGCAAGCCGCCAACAGGCCCAAGGTCGCCGAGTTTGAAACGGTTGCCGGTGATATTCTGGAGCAGATGGAGCCGGTGTCTCTGACGTCGCGGGACGAGGCGCTGAGAGCCATATTTTCCGCTGCCCCTCTACGCCTGGCGGATGCGTCACCGCAGCAGCCCGTCACCGCATTTTTCCCCAAGGCAATCCGCGATTTTGCCGGGTTCGATGCAGCAGACATTCCCTGGAAGAGAAAGCTTCCGGGGTTCAAGGAATACAGTCTTGGAAAAATCGACGGTTGCGATGTCAGCTTCTTCTGGCTGAAGCCCGGACGAACCGTTCCAGCCCATACGCATGAGGGCTACGAGCTGTCGCTGGTTCTCGACGGCGCCTTCAACGATACGCGCGGACGCTTCGTCAAGGGTGACATTTCGGTGGCGGACGAGAGCATCGACCATCGTCCCGTGGCGGAGGCCGAATGCCCTTGCATCGGTTTTGCCGTCTCCCAGGCGCCGCTGAAACTGACCGGTTCATGGCGGCAGTTGCTGGGCGACATGATCGGTTGATCATTCTGCCGAACAATGGCCCGAATGCGGGAACAAACTCAATTTCAATGCGTATTGTTTGGTGATCCCAAAGTTTCGGGCTCCGCAATGAAGCAGCGAAAGGAAATCCCATGACCGATTTTGTCGCACACCCCGAGATGGGTCTGGCCTGGGTCACGGGAGCAAGTTCCGGCATCGGCCGCGCCCTGGCGCTGCGGCTGGTCAAGGACGGTTTCAATGTGGTCGTTACCGCGCGCGATCATGAAAAATTGGTCAAGCTGCAGCATGAATCTCCTGGTCCCGGCAAGATCATCGTGCTTGATGGCGATGTCACCGATCCGCGGGACATGGAACGGATTCTGGCTGCGATCGAGTATGAGCACGGGCCTATGGCGCTCGCCGTCTTGAATGCCGGCGTCTATGTGGCTGTTCACGGCGAGGACCTGCATCGGGAGGATTTTGAAAAGACGTTCGCCGTCAATCTGCATGGAACCGTCAACTGTCTGCTGCCGGCCGTGCGGCATATGAAGGCGAGGGGGCATGGCCAGATCGCCATCGTCTCTTCCGTGACCGGCTATGGTGGCCTGCCGACCAGTGCGGCCTATGGTGCGACCAAGGCGGCGTTGATCAACATGGCGGAAAGCCTGAAGTTCGATCTCGATAAGGTCGGCGTCCGCCTGCAGATCATCAATCCCGGCTTTGTCGAAACGGACGCGACGGCAAAGAACGAGTTCCCGATGCCGGCCCTTGTCAGCGCCGAAGTGGCTGCCGACCGGATTGCGGACGGCCTGAAATCCAGCGGCTTCGAGATTACCTTTCCCAAGCGTTTCACCTATGTGATGAAACTCATCAACCTCTTGCCCTACGGCCTGTATTTCTGGCTGGTCAACCGGGCCACGGGATGGAGGACGCGGCCGCTGGTCACAGGCGCTCCTCCCGTCGAGATCCTGGAGCGGGATCCGCAGGCGGTGTGATGGTCGCAGCCGCACTCATTGGCGGATGCGTGATTGCAGGGTCTTCTGCGCCGCCTCGTCCAGCGGAAAATTCCACATCAGGGCGATCGCTGCGAGTTTGAGCGCAATGGGAACCCAGGCATAGATCGCGGCCAACGCAAACAGCGCGGTTTCGGTATTCTGTGCCGCAGGAGCCGGATCAAAGCCGAAAACGCTGAGCAGCGGAAAGACGATGCCGACGCCTACCGCCAGCGACAGCTTTGTCGCAAGTCCCCAGGCCGCGAAATAAAAGCCACTGCGCTGATCGCCTGACTCTGCGGTATCGGCGTCAATGACGTCAGCCTGGATCGATGCCGGGAGTGTCAGATCGAGACCGAGCAGTAGCCCGGTGAGGGCACAGATTAGCGCGAAGGACACAAGTGCGCCCGCTGGTAGCAGCGGTGCGGCAGAAAAGATCACGCAGGCGGCGATCATGGCGATTGCCCATGCCCGGTGCTTGCCGAGCCTTCGCGCCATCAGCGCGGCAAGCGGGATGCCCGCGACGGCGCTCAGGAAATAGAGAAACAGCAGCGGTCCGCGCATATCCGGCAGTTGCAGCCGTGCCGAGACAAAATAGAGAAACAAAGTCGCCGGAATGCCGTTAGCAAGACCGTTCAGAAAGAAGGCAGCAATCAGCCGCAGGAACGGCCGGTTGCGGCCGAGATAGGAAAGCGCCTGCCGCAGCGGCAGGGGCTTTCGCGTCAGGTTGGCGGGTTCCGGAACGATCCATATGGTCAGACCGCCGAAAGCGAGAAGCGTCACCGCGACCGTGATGCCAAGGACCGCGAGGCCGGAAAATCCGCGCTGTTTAAACCCGATGGCGAAGGGAAGCACGATCGCAATGAGAGTGCCAGCGAGCGTCAAGCCTTCCCGCGCCGAGGTCAGCCGCGTGCGGCCATGATAATCGGAGACGAGTTCGGCGCCCCAGGCGGAATAGGGCACGACGGCGAGCGTGAAACCCAGCGATGTCAGCATGCCCCACACCGTCAGCCACGCAATTCCTGCGCCGTCCGCAGGCCAATAGAGCATGAGCGCCGAGAGCGCGGCAACAGGCAAGGATATCAGGAAAAGCAGCCGGCGGCGGCCGAAGCTCGGATTGATCCGGTCGGCCGCATAGCCCGCCAATGGATCGGTTATCGCATCGAACAGGCGCACCAGCAAAAGCGCCCAGCCGACCGAGGCAATCGGCAGGCCCAGCGTTTCGCTATAATAGGTTGGAACGAGAGAATAAAGCGGAAGGCCCAGCGCTGCGAGCGGCGCTGCGGGCAGGGCATAGGCAAACAGCATCCGGCGGCTGACCGGCGTTCCGGCGCCGCCGCCGGTTGCGGGATTATTCATACACGATCTGTCGGACGTCGATGTTCTTTGCCCTGAAACCGGCTTCGCAATAGAACAGGTAGAACTCCCAGAGCCGCTTGAAGCGGATATCGAAGCCGAGCGGTTCGACTTTGTCCCAGACGCTCCAGAAGCGTTCGCGCCATTCGGCAAGTGTGCGGGCATAATCGAGCCCGAAGCCGAAATCGCCGCTGATCTTCAAACCCACCTTGCGTCCGAGTTCGATCAGATGTTCGCGGGTCGGCAGCATGCCGCCGGGAAAGACGTATTTCTGGATGAAATCGGGATTTGCGCGGTATTCCTCGTAAGCTTCCGGCTTGATGGTGATGATCTGCAAGGCAGCCTTGCCACCCGGCTTCAGGCAGCGTTGCAACTGCGAAAAATAAGCAGGCCAGTATTTTTCGCCGACGGCCTCGAACATTTCGATGGAGACGATCCGGTCATATACGCCCGTCTCGTCGCGATAATCCTGGAATTTGATATCGACCTTATCGGAAAGACCAGCGTTTTTCATGCGCTCGTTGGCGAAGGCCAGCTGTTCGCGGCTGATCGTCAGCCCCGTCACCTTGCAGCCGATTTCGCTGGCCGCATATTCGGCAAACCCACCCCAGCCGCAGCCGATCTCCAGCACATGATGGCCGGCCTTGATGCCGGCGGCATCGGCCAGCGCCTTATATTTGGCGCGCTGGGCCGATTGCAGGTCGTTGGCACCCGTGGAATAGAGCGCGGAGGAATAGGTCATCGTCGGATCGAGCCATTCCTTGTAGAAGGCGTTGCCGAGATCGTAATGGGCGGAAATGTTCTTTTTCGATCCGGATTTCGTGTTGGCATTCATCCAGTGGCGGAATTTTTCGACAAGCCGCAGCACGCCGCGCGCGCCATTGGAAAAATTACGGCCGACATCTGTATTGACGAGAAAGAGTTCGAGAAACGCCCCGACATCCGGGCTATCCCAGTCGCCGTCCATATAGCTTTCAGCAACGGCGATCGTGCCGCCGGTCAGCGCGCGCTGTGGTAAATTCCAGTTGTGCAAGGTAATGGACGCGACGGGACCCTGCGCCTTGCCTTTGATCACCACCGTGCGGCTATCCGGCAATGTCAGCTTCAGACATCCCGCCTGCATATGCACAAGTCCGCGCAGCACCATCTGAGCTTTTGCGGGTAATCCTTTGACAATGCGTGATAAATTCTCAGCTGAAAGACGCTCGCCGTCCTTCGGGTCACAATAACCGGTGCCTGCTGGGCTCATTCGACAGATCCTCCGCAATCATTGCTCTTGACACAAAATAACCTCATTCCGCCGGACCGCCAACCTGGGATTCATGAGAAAAACCATGGCTTGTCCTTCGGCCCTGCTTCCAGGCGCTCGTCGGTTCGGGCGCTTGCGGCCGCGGGATATAGCGGACGCCTTTGATCCAGAGCTTCAACGCCTCCCAGTGAATCCCTGCAACGATCTTGAGTGTAAGATGCGGGATGCGTGCAACAAGACGCAAAATCTTGCCTGTTTTCAACGGCACCTGCACACCCGAAAAGGTGGCCGCCAGCAAGGGCCCTTCGGTGTCGGTTTCCAGAATACGCCAGCGGATCTCCTCTCCGGGCGGGAGCATGCGAAACTGATAGCGCATGGCCATCGGAATGAACGGCGAGACATGAAACAGCTTGTCGCATTGCTGGCGGATGCCGGCATCCGAAACGTCGCCGGGTCCGATCGGGCAGACATAGGTATGGCGCTCGCCGAACGTGTTGCGGACCTCATAGACCATGGCACTCAGCGTGCCATCGTCCGCATAGGCATAGTAGACAGAGAGAGGATTGAAGACGAGGCCGAGGATGCGCGGGTAGCACACCAGAAGCACACGCGCCGGCCGCACCGCCAGGCCATTCTGCGCCAGGAGATCGTCGATATAGCTGCGCAGCGAAAGGCCATCCTTGCGGGTATGGTCCTTTTCATGGAACGAGAGAAGATTGCGGCGGTTGACCGAAAAGACTGCGCTCAAGCGGTCCGCTTCGTCCAGCCGGTCGAGATCGACCATCAGCGAAAACACGTCATAGCTGAACCTGTGACCGACAGGCTTCATCCGCTGGTGCATGACCTGGCCGGAAAAGAGCACCGCCGCTTGCGCGGGTGGCGCTCCGTTCTTTGCCATGTGCGAGCCGGGACGCATTTACTCCGCCGCCTCCTTGAAGATTGAGGAAACCTGCTCACGCCATGGAATGATGCCGCCAAGGGCTTCGGCTGCGGCAAGGCCGGATGACAGGCCGTCCTCATGGAAACCGTACCCTGTCCAGGCACCGGCAAAGAAGGTGTTGTTGTCGCCTTGAATGGATTTCAGATCGCGCTGGGCAGCCATCGAGCGGGCGTCGAACTGCGGATGATCATAGGAGAATTCGGCAAAGACCTTGTCCGCAGCCGGCTCACGCTCCGGATTGAGGGTGACGAACAGCGGGTGCTGCGGCGCGATCCCCTGAAGGCGGTTCATCCAGTAGCTGACGGCAACACCCTGCGATCCGCAGGGTTTGGTCGAGCGCAGATAGTTCCACGATGCCCAGACCTTCGGGCGTTTCGGCATCAATGCCGTGTCCCGGTGGAGAATGACGCGATTGGCATGATAGGGCACTGCCGACAGAAGCGCGCGCTCTGCTGGTGTCGGATCCGATAGCATCGCCAGCGCCTGGTTGCTGTGGGCGGCGATGATCACCTTGTCGAAGACTTTCGTTGCACCCTGCGTGTCGGTGATGATGACCCGGCCGTCTTCCCGCCGCAGCGAGCGCACGCCGCAGCCGAGATGGACGCGGTCACCCAGCGGCTGCAGAAGCTTGTGCAGATAGTTGCGGCTGCCGCCGGTTACCGTGCGCCAAGGATGCGGCTTGGAATAGATCAGGCGATGGTTGTCGAAGAACTGGATGAAATTTTCGGCCGGAAATTCCAGCATCTTCGCTGTCGGCGACGACCAGATCGCCGCCGCCATCGGCGCAAGATAATTGTTGGTGAAACCGGGTGAAAAACCGCGCCAGTTGAGATAATCGCCGATCGACATCGCCTGAAGCAGGCCGGCACTGCGGTCTTCCAGGCAAATGCGGTTGAAGCGCAGGATTTCGCGCAGCATCATTAGAAAGGACGGGCGGACAAGATTGCGCTTCTGGGCAAACACGGTTGCCAGATTGTCGCCGCTCCATTCCAGCCGGCCATGATCCAGCGAGACGGAAAAGCTCATGTCGCTCTTGTGCGTCGTCACGTCCAGCTCGGCAAACAAGGCCGTGAGATTGGGATAATTGGCCTCGTTATAGACGATGAAGCCGGTATCGACCGACAGCGGCGTACCGTCA
Source organism: Pararhizobium qamdonense (assembly GCF_029277445.1). Lineage (NCBI taxonomy): Bacteria > Pseudomonadati > Pseudomonadota > Alphaproteobacteria > Hyphomicrobiales > Rhizobiaceae > Pararhizobium > Pararhizobium qamdonense. The sequence goes on from NZ_CP119566.1 coordinate 2,671,099, forward strand.
TAGTCGATATCAACCGTGGCCGTGTGCCCGCCCGCCCGCTCGTCCTTCTCGTAAAGCGTGACATCATGGACGGGATTGAGCGCCCATGCGGCGGAGCTGCCGGAAACGCCGGAGCCGATCACGGCGATCGACAGACGGCGGCCGGGAGAATGGTGGGGACCATGGGAAAAGGGGGCGTTCATGCTGCGTCCTTGATCTTGTTATAGGCAGCAAGAGCGCGATCGCGCGCCTTTGCGTGGTCCACGAGAGGCTGGGGATAGGTTTGTCCAAGCGTCACACCGGCGGTCTTCAAAACCGCTTCGGGCGCCTCGAACGGACGGTGTACGAATTTTGCAGGCAGGTCCTGCAGTTCCGGCACGAAGGTTTTGACGTAGATGCCGTCGGGATCGAACTTTTCGCCCTGCAGGATCGGATTGAAGACCCGGAAAAACGGCGAGGCATCGGCACCGCTTCCCGCGACCCACTGCCAGCTTGCCGCATTGGAGGCCGGGTCCGCATCCACCAGCGTGTCGCGAAACCAGGCTTCGCCGCGCCGCCAGTCGATCAAAAGATCCTTGATCAGGAAGGACGCCGCAATCATCCGGACGCGATTGTGCATCGTGCCGTGCCGCCAGAGCTGCCGCATCCCGGCATCGACGACGGGATAACCGGTCTCGCCCTTTGTCCATCGATCAAAGGCATCCGACGTTCCCGACCAGGCGAAGGCATCATATTTCCGGTTGAGATTTTCGCGCGGCAGATCGGGGTTATGAAAGAGCAGATGATAGGAAAAATCGCGCCAGGCGAGTTCCTTGCGAAAGGTGATCACGTCGTCAGCGGGAACATTGTGCAGGTTGCGCGTCGCATGCCAGATGCGGGCAGGGGAAATTTCCCCCATGGCGAGATAGGGCGAGAGGCCGGACGTACCATCGACCGACGGCAGGTCGCGCCGGGTCTTGTAGCCGGACATCCCATCATCGACGAAGGCCTCCAGCCGTTCCAGCGCTGCCGCTTCCCCAGGGGTCCAGACTTCGGAAAAACTCTTTGCCCAATCCGGCTTTTGCGGCAGAAGTTTCCAGCTGGCGAGATCATTGCTTGCGGGCCACCGATCCGGTGCTGCCAGCTTTTCCGGCCGGTCGAGAGGATGGTCCGGCTCTCCCGCTGCCTCGAGCGCCCGCCAGAACGGGGTGTAGACTTTGTATGGCGTTCCCGATCCCGTCTTCAATCGCAGCGGCTCGTGCAGAAGCTGTCCGGCGAAGCTTTTCACCGTAACGCCCTGATCAGACAGCTGGTCTTTCAGGGGCGTATCGACCGCGATCCCCTTCGGATCGTAGCGGCGGTTCCAATAGATGTCCGAAGCACCAGTCTCATTAATCAGGTCAGCGAGCGCCGTATCAGGTTTGCCGCTGCGCAGAACGAGCCGGCTGCCGATGCTATCCAGATCCGCCTCAAGGCTTTTCAGAGAATGATGCAGCCACCAGCCCTGCGCGGCACCCAGTGGCCCATTTTCACTGTCTGCCGGTTCGCGGATATAAACGGGAATGATATCGCGACCGGTCTGCGCAGCGGCATGCAAGGCATGGTTATCGCCGAGCCGCAGGTCCTTGCGAAACCAGACGATAATCGGAGTGCCTGAGGAATTACCGTTGTTTTTCATCACTATCCGCGCTTCGTATCCAACGTCTTTACTTACGCAGATACGGATGCGGCGGATCAAAGGTTTCGCGAAGAAAGCTATTTATTTCATTGTTTTGCGGGAAATGCCGGCATCGCTGCCGCAGCACGCGATCACCAATGAAGCGTGATAAAGGCTGCTCGCACTCGCCTCAAAACAAACTTCTGCCGCATCAGCTCTTCTGGAGTGCCAGATGCGTGCCTAGGCCAATAAGCATGGTACCGCCGGCGCGCTGCAGCAGACGCTGGGCGCCGCTCGAGCGCCGCAGCCGTGTCATCACCGCCCCCGCAAGGAAGACGCAGACGAGATCGGCGGATGAAAAGATCAGGTTGACGATCGCTCCGAGGATTGCGAGCTGCAACCAGACCGGAAAGACAGCGGAGGGATCGACGAATTGCGGCAGGAAGGCCACGAAGAAAATCGCGGTTTTCGGATTGAGAACCTCGACCGTGACGCTCTCGAAAAATGCCCGGCGGCCCGATTTCGGCTCGATGCCGGGCAGGGCGTCGTCGCCCTCCACCTTGGCGCAAAACAGCGAGATACCGAGCCAGACAAGATAGGCAGCACCGGCCAGTTTCACGATGAGATACAGCGCCGGCACGGCGTGAAACAGGATGGAAAGACCCGCTGCTGCGGCAAGAACATGGGCATAGCCGCCAATATGGATACCGAGCGCCGCCATCAGTCCCGACCAGCGGCCGCGCGCAATGGTTTGTGCCGCAGCGTAGAGCATCGCCGGCCCCGGAATATAGGCAAAGACTGCGGTGGTCGCGATGAAGGCAATCAGCAACTCGATCGGCGGCATTGTCTGCTCCTGGTTAGGTTTGCACCCTATACAACAGGATTTTCAAAAAGTCGCGTCTGGCAAGCAGCGCTGCCGAGCCCAGGCCTCGCCGCTTAGCAAGGTCTTTGTAAACTGTCTCCCCGGAGAGTTTGGCGCTCACCTTATGGCAACTCGCAGGGACATATCTTCGGGAACGAGCGCGCGGCCGTCCTCAGCGAGGACACGAAGGGGCTGTGGCGGAGCACCGGTGACCGTGTCGATCATCTCGGACATCTCCTCGCCATCCTGAAAGAGCTGCTCTTGTCCCCATTGACGCAGCGCCAGGATCACGACCAGCAGCCGGCGGCCCTTGTCTGTCAGGTGGTATTCATTGCGGTCGGGCCGCAAACGCGATGGCTCCAGCCGCATGATGCCGTCGTCGACCAGCTTTCGAAGCCGTGTGCTCAGGACGTTCTTCGCCAGGCCGAGGCTCTGTTGAAAATCGCTGAAGCGGCAAGCGCCCCGTAATGCATCGCGAACGAGCAGCAGCGTCCACCAATCGCCGACCGTATCCAGAGACCGGGCGACGGGGCAACGCGCATGTCCAAAACTCTTTCTCCGCATCTCGCATCCGCCTTTCGAAAATCACCGTGCGTTCACGGTTGTATTTTTAAACCCTGTGGATAAAGATACAGAGGTTGTATCATGAAACCGTAAACACAACCCCTGGCGATAAGGACAGAGCCAATGCGCATGCTCGTGGTGGGAGCCGGTTCGACCGGCGGATATTTCGGGGGCAGGTTGGCTGCGGCCGGCAAGGATGTGACCTTCCTCGTCCGGCCTGCTCGTGCCGAACAGTTGCGAAGGACCGGCCTTCAGATCGTCAGCCCGGCCGGGGACCTCTCGATCAAGCCTCAGCTGCTCACGGCAGGGGAGATTTCGGCACCGTTTGATATCGTTCTGCTCGCGGTCAAGGCGTTCTCGCTGGCGGCGACAGTGGAGGACTTTGCGCCGGCGGTGGGACCGAACACGTTGATTTTGCCGGTTTTGAACGGCATGAAGCACATGGATGTGCTTTCCGCGCGGTTTGGCGCGGAACGTCTGGCGGGATGCGTCTGCAAGATTGCGACGGTGCTGGACCAGGAGGGACGTATCGCTCACCTGGCGCCGTTCCATGACCTGTTTTATGGCGAGCGCGATGGGGCGCTAACGGACCGGATGGCGGCCATTGACGCGTTCATGAAAGGGGCGGGCTTCGACGCGCGCCTGTCGTCCTCGATCGAACGGGAAATGTGGGAGAAGTGGATTCTTCTGGCTTCGCTTGGGGCGATCAATTGCCTGATGCGCGGGGCTGTCGGTGATATCGCCGCAGCACCCGGAGGTGCTGAGTTTGCCGCAAGCCTGCTCGACGAGGCCGTCGCGACCGTTCGCGCAGTTGGGACCGCGCCAAGCGATGCGTTTGTGGCTGCGGCCAGGGACCAGCTCACGCGGCAGGGATCGACGCAGACATCGTCCATGTACCGCGACCTGAAGCAGGCAAAGCGGATCGAAGCCGAGCAGATCGTCGGCGATCTCGTGCGGCGCGCCCGCGAGGCGCAGATTGCGACGCCGCTTCTGAGCGCTGCCTTCGCCAACCTGTCGATCTACCAGTCGGGCTTGGCTGCGGAATGACGATAGCTGCTGACAGGGAGGCGTCCGTACGCCGACCAACCTGAACCGACACGCCACGCGGCAAAACCTCTTTCTGATTGGCCTTGAATCGAAAAGCCTTCGCATCGCTGCGAAGGCTTTATGAATTTGGCTCCCCGGGCCGGATTCGAACCGGCGACCTGTCGATTAACAGTCGAATGCTCTACCGCTGAGCTACCAGGGATCATCTGCGGCGGTGTGTGCTGCAGAAGTGAGGCTGCTAATACAAATGCTTTTCCGATTTGCCAAGCGGTTTTTCAAAAAAAACGCACAATCTTGTCAGACTGTGGAGAACTTCCCATCTGAAGGGAGCACCGCTTTCCAGATGGTGCGCAAGCCAACCCCTTGACGCTAATGGATTGCGCTATGATGGGCGCGCAATTGACTCTGAGACAGGTGAAATGAATGGCAGGCTCGCAAAAAACGAAAAAATTCGGCATCGATGCCCGGACCCATGAACTGATTATCGGCTCATGGCGGATGCGGCTGCCGCAATCGCGTTTGTTGCGCATCACCATCGGCGTCGCTCTGATCTTTGGCGGCATTTTGGGATTCCTTCCTATCCTTGGGTTCTGGATGGTGCCTCTAGGTTTGCTGGTGCTGTCCCACGATCTCGCCTTCGTGCGGCGCCGGCGGCGTAAGCTTTCGGTCTGGTGGGCGCGCAAATGGCAGCCGTCCAACTAGGACGAGGCGCTGACGATCAAAGCGCACCGGCTTGATGCGAGAGACCTCCGTCGGTCAGTGCACCGTTTTTGACAGGCAACTCCTATTTGCAGTTGCGCACCTCACGCGCAAAAAAATCGCTCAATCCGCGAAACGCATGCGCGTGATCGCAATTTTACCGAGTCGGCCTCATGACACACCACAGCCGGCCTGCGAAATCGCCTTCCATCCTTGAAATCGTTCAATGAATTTTAAGCACTTGCGGAACACATATGGAACAGATAGTGTTCGTTCTTGATTTGTTTCTCGATTCTGGAGTGATCGTTCATGCTGACCCGCAAGCAACAGGAACTGCTTCTGTTCATTCACGAAAGAATGAAGGAATCGGGGGTACCGCCGTCCTTTGACGAAATGAAGGATGCACTGGACCTTGCGTCGAAATCCGGCATCCACCGGTTGATTACAGCACTTGAAGAGCGCGGCTTCATCCGGCGCCTGCCCAACCGGGCAAGAGCGCTTGAGGTGATCAAGCTGCCGGAAGCCTATTCCACCAGCCTGCAGCCCAAGCGCGGCTTTTCGCCCAGCGTCATCCAGGGAAGCCTGGGCGCACAGCCGGCGCCGCCTCCGGCACCCGTCAAGACCGCAGCCAATAGTGACACCGTCTCCATTCCCGTCATGGGCAGGATCGCGGCCGGCGTGCCGATCTCCGCGATCCAGAATAACACTCATGATATTTCCGTGCCTCTCGAAATGGTCGGTGCCGGCGAGCACTATGCGCTTGAAGTGCGCGGCGATTCGATGATCGAGGCCGGCATTCTGGATGGCGACACGGTCATCATCCGCAATACCAATAGCGCCAGCCCAGGCGAGATCATCGTTGCGCTTGTCGATGACGAGGAAGCGACGCTGAAGCGGTTTCGCCGGAAGGGCGCTTCGATTGCGCTGGAAGCCGCCAATCCTGCGTATGAGACGCGCATCTTCGGGCCGGACCGGGTCAAGATTCAGGGGAAACTGGTCGGATTGATCCGCCGGTATCATTGATTGCATCGTCGATCGTTTTTTGATGGAAACGCGGCAATCCCAACGGCTGGCATTGCCCGATCATAAATGGCAGGTGCGCAACGGTCTGATCCAGGATATGGGGCAGGGACGTGCGCAGCTTCAGACTGTGGAAGACTGGCTCGGGAACGTCCGTTGGCAAATTAACACGGACGTTTTTCAGAAATATCCTCTTGCGATTTGTTTGGGATCATTCTAAACCGCCGCCACAGTTCGATGATTTGAGCTGACGAGGCCTCGTGGCGGAGTGGTGACGCAGAGGACTGCAAATCCTTGCACCCCGGTTCAATTCCGGGCGAGGCCTCCAAATTTTCCATATTTCAATATGATACAGGGTGCCGACAACGGCACCCTTTATTTTCTTGTCGCTCCATGTTGCAAGGCACTTCCCGTAATTTTCAAGGGTTTCAATCTGATGACCGCGCCTCCATGCAACATGCGAATCGAAGGTCATCGGGATTCAAGGGGATAAAGGGTACAACACGTATTGCGGAGTGCATCTTCAGCGTAAGCTCATGAGGAATGATGCGAAAGCGCGAGTGCCAGGCGGAGGCAGCGAATGAAAGTTTTTTCAGCCACTGACACCAATCCCGCTTTGGCTTCTGCACTAGGTCGTTTTGCCCAGGCCAGTGCTCACCTCGAGCATTCCATTCAGGATGCGATTATTCGGATTCTACCGCTCACATCGGAAATGGGTCTTGCTATTTTATATGAGAGCAGCATCGGCAGAGACCTTCAAATTCTAAGTCTTCTGCTACAACTTCCCGAAACGTCGGTGGCTGACGAATGGCGGGAAAAGCTCTTGCAACGTATACCGCTTGTGCAGGACAGCATCGAAGTCCGCAACCGTCTCTTACATAACCCGATTATGGTGGGAGATCGCTCGCTCGTTGTCCAAATGCATCGCCGTGGCAAGCGTAGCGCACTTGAGATTGATGTGGCCACCATCCTGACTTGGGCGCAGGAGGCTTCCGAGCACGCATTCTGGTTCGGGACTGTCCCGCACGGAGATTATGATTTCTCTACGTGGGGTAGGGGCTTTGCAGACTATCAAAACACCGATTGGCCGGCACGACGGAATAGGTCTTCTCGGAAGTTCAGAACACCCATGAAAACTGAGGAATGACGCGCGAGGAGGGATAAATCACATGGATTGGTCTACCGTTTCTGAAGATCAGTTGTTTGAACACGGCGGGGAGCAACCCGGCTCCCAAAGATCGTACGATCGCGACCTCGAAATCCGGCGACGTGTTTTCAAGTTTGAGAAAACAGCCGCTGAAGCGCAAATCGCGGCGGCAAGTGCAACTGTGAAAGCTGCTGATGCCACTGTCTCGACGGCAAGGTGGACGATGATCTCTGCGATTGCGGTTGGGCTCACCATTGTCGTCACAGGGATCGGCATCTGGGTAGATGCATTTTTCAAATCTGCGGGCTGACTGCGTCACAAATCCGGACGCAGTGGGAAATTCCCACGACGCTCTTACTATCGGATTATCAGACAGCCAGACCTCAAAACTGAAGACTGCAAATCCTTGCACCCCGGTTCAATTCCGGGCGAGGCCTCCAAATTTTCCCAGATTGAAAATACCGTCGTGGTGTCAGCGGCACGAGGATTTCGTGAGCTTGCTTAGCAATCGATTTGCTTTATGTGCGCCGGGATTATCTCGCTACCCTTCTCCACAAACAGCTTAAACACCCTGCCTCATAGGCTTGGCCGACGCGAACATCGTGTCAATATGCTCTCATAGGGTGTGGTAGGGTGTATTCATGGGACGCATCATTATCTGGATCATTTGCGGCTTTGTGACTGCAGTCATTGCTTCAAGAAAATGGCGGAGCGGTTTCAGTTGGCTGCTTGTCTGTTCGCTTTTCGGGGTTTTTTGGGCTTATCCCTACGATGAAGCCAGAACGAGTCGCAATCGCATCAGCTCGATAGTCAATCGACGGCCGGCCCACTCGACGTTTCCCTGAATGTGCTGAAACCATTTTTAAGGGAAGCCAAAGTCAGTCAGCAGTGCGGGCACCTTATCGCCGCCTAAGCTGACAATTTTTCAGCAGGATTCTTTGCAATCTCTATCGCTGATAACTCTGTCCTTTGGCTTTTATGCAAGCGGTACACCGTTAATGATAGTAGAAACAGGCGCAATCGGCTTTGCTATCATCCGGTGCCGTCCAGACCCGCACAGCGAGTTTTTTGGCCGTTCCGGTCTCATCCAATCTTAGTCCCAACAGCGATACGGCCGCGAGCTTGGGGTTGATGGCATCGATTTCGATCGTCGATCCGACCTGATGGACGCCCTGTTTTGGGGTCCAGGTGAAAAACTGCACGCTGTAATGCATGGCATTCTCCTTCACCGCGCTTTGCAGCACTTGAGTTCAACTGATGAACAGACGCCAAAAGACGCTGGCCAGGGGGCGTTTCACTGCTGGGTGGGTACTCAATGCGTAGGAGGGCAACATAGCATATTTCGGAAGGTGGTGAAATATGCCTAAGCCTATTTAAGTCCGATGGTCATGCACTATCGCCGATGCGTCCGAAGCGGGCCTAACGGTCTGGAACAGATTGTTAAAATTGGTTTGAGCAGGCGACTTCACGCGCACTTGAACAGTCTGAGCGGATGAAGGGTCGAATATCGAGCAGCAAAGCCGGCTCGACGCGTCGCGTAGCGCTGATGGATCAGGCGGTTTTATTGTCACATTGATAAGGCCGAAACACGCGCCGGTGTGCGAAAAATGTACAAAACCCTTACGGACAGATGCCGCCGATCGCGCAGGATCTTCGTGCGCCCTTGTAGGGCTTGCCGGTTGTATCCGCGTTGGAAAATCCGGGGGTCGGCCGCACGGCCTGCTGTGGCGGCGAGACGAGCAAAAAGAGGGTCCAGAGAGCAAGGCCACTCAAAACAGCGCAGATCGCAATATAGGCATAGAAAATCCGCACGGTATTGCCAGCTATGTTTCCTTAAGAGGTTGGACCAAGAGTTTGGACGTTGAAGAGGGTAGCTTAAGTGTCAGCATGGCTTGGGCGGGGCATGGCACGACACTATAAACAAAAATGCCATGCCCCTATGGCGTTCAAGGCCAACGCTTTTTTGTAGCCGCCGGCGCCAAACGAGACAATTCCGACATAAGGCGCGCGGGATACGGCCTTTGGACGAGGGCGGTTTAAGCGGAGCGTAGTGACCACTTCGGTTTTACGATCCGGCCGCCATGCTCCGTCATCACGGCAGTTTTCATCCCTAGCACAATGGTGAATGGACAATTAAATTAGGCAAAGCTAATTTAATTGGGCTGTTACCTTGGCGAAGACCGGAACAGCATATTTTCGAAGCCGTTTTCAATTCTGCCTATTGGGTCTACGTATTGGGGATTTTTTTAACGATCTGCATTTGCACGGCATCGAGAACCCGTCATCTGATCCGGTGACGGGTTCTTGCCACGCTGGTTGTTGTGAACATCCGGAATAGAGGTGTTGCTGCCTTTCGCAGGCTTTATGTCGCGAAAGACGGCTTGGGGAAGGGTGGATGCGCCGGTCATCCAGCAATGATTGTGATATGAAATCAAATATATAAGCGGCGTTCATGGCGGGCTGCGCCTGACGATGATGAGCACTACGTCTACGCTATAGCGCTCTAATCCCGCAATCGTCTTGATTGATTGCGAGGAGGCGATCGCGGTTCCTGCGAGAACTCTCGCGAGACATCGACTCGATGCGCGGAAACAGTTAGGGTTCCGGCGTCGCCATGCCCAATTCATCCGCGCGGTGGCCACTTCTTTGCTGGCCGCCTCCAGAACCGGAAACCGCGCGCATGCGCGCCGGCGGAGCGTCATGCAGCCGGCCCCAGGCCCTGCGGAACTGACGGGTCGAGGCAAATCCCGACCGTTCGGCGATGCTCTCCATATCGAGACGCGATCCGACGACCATTTCCTTCGCGAGCGCGATGCGCATACGGTTCACATAGTCGATCACGCTCATGCCCGTCTGCTCGTTGAAAAGCCGCGAGAGGTTACGCGGACTCGTCGCGGCGACCGTTGCGAGCATCTCCACGGACCAGGACCGGGAGGGATCGGCCGCGATGGCGTCCTGCGCCCGATGAACGGACGGATGGATATGGTTCCGCCCTTCGAGCCAGGGCGAGAGCTGTGGATCGGCCGGGCCGCGCCGCATGTACACGACGAGATATCGAGCGATCGCGAGCGCTGTCGGATGGCCGACCTCCCGCGCCACGATGGCAAGCATCAGGTCAATCCCGGCGGTGATGCCCGCACTGGTCAGCCGGTAACGGTCTTCCACGTACAATCGGTTCTCGAGCACACGCGCCCGTGGCGCCGACCTACGAAGCGCTTCGATCGTCGCGTGATGGGTGGTGCATTCATAGCCGTCGAGCAATCCGGCACGGGCGGCGAGCAGCGCTCCCGAGCAGATCGTCACGAGCCGGGTGTCCGGACGGATGGTTCGCCGCAGCCATTCGACGATCTCTTCCTCGAACGTCGCATCATCGCTGCGATCGTCGTAGATGCCACCCAGCGGCTCGTCCGCTGAACCGGAGATGACCACCAGCGCATCGTCTGGGATACTTGGCGGTAGGGGTGCGATGCCCGCGAGAGCAATTCCGACCGACGTATGAATGCCGGCAGACGGTCCGATATAATCGACTGTGAAGCTGACGTCGGTCTGCTGGAGGTTGGCCTTGCGCAAGACCTCCATCGGACCGGCGATGTCGAGCAGCAGAGCGCGCGGAGGCACGATCGTAAAAACCGAAATCACCTTTTGCCGCTCGCGTTCTGTCATGCGGCGATCTTCTCCGAGGCGCCTTTCAATGCTTCTTCGACGGTAACGATGCGCGCGAAGCGACCGGCCAGCACGAGTTCGGTCCGGGCGCGGATGTCCGCCGCGCTCCATTCCAGGCCGGTCGCATCCGTCATCGGAAAGGTCAGCGTCGCCTCGCCAACATAATCAACCGCATAGCCGAGATCCGAAGCGTGGCGCGTCGTCGTCTCGCAGCATTGTTCGGTGCGGATGCCGGAGACGATGATGCGGCGGACGCCGTTTTTCGTCAGCCATACGTCGAGACCAGTGCCGACAAGTGCGCTGTGGCGACCCTTGCGAAACACCGCGTCCGGCTCGATGCGAAGCGGCGCGAGCGGAACGACGAACCCCGATGCTTCGGCGAAGACGCCGGTTTCTTCGACGTGAAGGATTTGGACGACCGGAATTCCAGCGGCTTTCGCGCCGTCGATCAGCGCTTGCTGGCGTTCGATATAGGCCTTCACGTCCTGGTCGCGAAAATAGGGTCTGTGCCGAAAGGATTCCTGTACGTCAATGACGAGAAGAGCGGTGTCTGCGGACATTTTATGTATCTCCTACAATCAATCTCGATACAGTTTACGCTCAACTAGTTCGCAAAAAAATCCCTCGATCGGACGAATATGAGACAAATCACGCCAATTGCATGGGCAGGATCGAGTGCAGCAAATGCTTGTCGCCTGCGCGCGGGAAGCCTCTTCCACCACAGCGCTGAAACACCGGGCATCGCTACCCGCGCCGCCCTCTATCTTCGTGTCTTGACCGCGCAAGGCCGAGTATGACGTGTCCATCTCCGACCAGAAGCGCCAGGGCGAGGCCGGTTATTCGGGCCGCTCGATCCCGATGGAGAAGCTCGATACCATCGTCGCCAGCCATATTGAGGATCGGCAACTCCAGCCCGACCGTCAGGAGCCGGTGCTGGCCTCGGTCCTCGACCGCCGGCATGAACGGGCCGAACTCAGGCAGGAGCATATCGGCGACTTGAACCGCGGGGCGGCCGAGACCGACCTTCGGCTCAAACGCCTTTACAACGCGATCTAATCAGGCGTGGCCGATATCTCAGACCCCGCGCTCAAACACCGCATCGCCGGGTTGAAGTCGCTCCGCGACCAGGCGCAGGTCGATGCCGAGCGCGCGCAGGCCATGCTCGAAAGCACCGGCAACCGGGCGATGACGCTGGCCACCGTGCGCCGGTTCGCCGATGTGGCGCGCCAGCGCATCAAGCTCGACGGGGGTGGTTATCGGCAGGAGCACCTGCGCGCCTTCGGCCAGCGGGTCGAGGTCGCGGAGGCCGAAGTTCACATCATGGGATCGAAGGGAGAGCTGCTCCGCACGCTCACCGCCGTTTCCGGAGGGAAATCGGCGGGAATCGGGGTGCCCAGATTGGAATTGAAATGGCGGAAGAGGTGGGAGCCACTGGGTGAATTTAGTCATTGTTTTTATTACGTAATTTCACGTTGTCGTCAAGCGAAATGTCATACCCACTGCTACAGAAATGTCATAGGCTACAACAGGATTTTAGAGCCCTGCCAAGAACCGTATAAAGCCCATGCCGGTGTTTGCGGAAAGGATAGCCATATCGAGTGGAGCTTCGTGCACTTCTTCGCCAGCAGCCGTGCCATGTCGATAAGGATGAGCTTCTTTGACCCAAGCGTTGAAGCTGTCCAAAATGCGAGCAACCTTGTCATCAGCTTGCGGCGTTGAAGCGTATCGAGTCATCAGCAGCGGCTTCAAATGTTTTTCAACAGCGAGCCCATTAAGGCGATTACCTGCTTGTGATCCAACGATTACAAGAAACGTTGTCTCTACAGCCTCAAAGACCCCACGGATGAGCCCTTTGCCGCTTTGGTACGTTGGACCAAGGCTTTTTAGTCCGCCCTCAAGAGCGTGGCGTGCGGCAGTGAAGCGGGCATCACCAAGTCCAGCGAGCGTGCTTTCGACCGTATAGGCAAAAGGTTCATCAATAAAGTAGTGCACCCCGCCCTTGTCATCGATGCGGTAGTGCAGGTCTTCTTCATCAAAAATTCGTCTGGCTGCGTCAAGGGCTGGTTTATGATGTCGTACAACGCGAGACCAAAGCGTGATGCCGCTTAGGAAGTCACCCACTTCGCTATGAACCCAAAACCGTTCATGATCGTAGCTATAGGCAGTCATTGGATAATGGATGCCAAGTTGACGACGAACGCCGTTCGCAAAGTCAGCTCCATTTGCCATAGAGTCTTCAAAAAGCTGCGAGAAACGCCGCCTTGCCCGTGGGCTGTCTCCCATCTTGACTGGCGACCTCAAATAATTGAGCCTGAAAAGCTCGCCTTCTTTAGCATCCGCCATGTGAAATACTCCCGATGGTTTCATGGGAACTGTAGAGCAAGGCGGCTGCCGTTCAACGGGTAGAGTCGGCGATACACAACTTCAGCCCTAATTGGAGGCGTTTCTTCGTTCAATCTCTTTCATGATGACATACCTGATGGGGTGGTTCAGATACCCTTTCAAATGCTTCTGCATGGCATCGGGATTTTCCCGGCACTTATCGCTGAAGCCAGTGATCGCCAGCAGATAGGCATCGCCGCTGTCGGGGCACCTCATCCGAATTGCTTTCTTGATGAGGCCTTCCAATTCAGCAGCCGTTACTTCGCGGGTCGTCGGGCTGTAGTGGCATGATTTGAGGTCGAACGAGACTTGGACCCGCACGATTTCAATCCAGCCGGTTTGATCGCGTTCGTCTGGCAATATCGCGAAATCGATCATCGATCAGTCGGTAACGCATCGATGACATGTTGAATTGCACGCGTGTCGTCTTGAGAAAGAATGACTGTTGCTTCACCAAAAAAGACGTATGCGGAATCTAAGCCGAGCGGAATTTTCAGATCGAATTCGCCGTTTGCGACTATGCGAATGTGATCGCCAATAGGCTTTGCGGATGTGATGTTGATTGCCATCGAATTGTTTCGCTCCATATCATGTGTTTCCAATATGTAGGCAAAACATGCGATTTCGAATCTCCAAAAAAAACCCAAATATTACGTAATTTTCCTCTAATTCAGTCTGAATCTGTGTCTCTGGAAAACCGTTATTTACTACATAATTATGTGAACAAGAAATTATTGGAGACAACTCACATGACACAGACCGCTAACAATTCCGGCATTTACGCTCTAACCGTAAACGGTACAACCTATATCGGCGCAAGCCATAATCTGAAATCGCGTTTTTACCATCATAAGCGCAATTTGCATCTCAACCGGCATCATGCACCAGCTATTCAAGAGGCTTTCAATACGGTTGCGACAGGCAATTCGGCGGTATCATTTTCCGTCCTTGAATACTGCAATCTCGAACAGCTTCATGCTCGCGAAGATTTCCACATCAAGACGAACCAGCACGTTTGCAATTCCAAGGCTGCTGGTGGTGGTATTCGGCTTATCACTGATGATGCCCGCGAGAATTCGCGCAAGCGTCTTACGGGTCGCCAAATGCGCTACATCGGCGACTTCATTACACCATGGGGCCTATTCACATCATCCATGGCGGCGGCAAAAGCTTCCGAAGTAGCCTTCAGTCAATTCGCAGTGTGGAAGGCCTGCAAGCAATCTGAAACGGTAATAACACGTCTTGCCTTCGCAAAGTCGCGATACCTCCAAACCCTTGGTCAACATGTGGTTGGCATGTCATGGGCTGAACTTGGGTTCGCATTCGTAGCTAAGGCGGAAGACGACACCGGTATAAAAGTAATCGGTGAGGGGCCTGTTACCTCAAAATACGACGCTCTTTCGGATAGCGAACGCGCCGATCTAATCGAGCGGCTGAAACTCGAAATGGCGGAAGGCCTTGATGAGATGAAACAGTCCGCATCAAAGCTGAAGTCCCTGATCGAAGCGAGCAAGCGGCATCTTCATTGATGCCGTCTACCGCTGTCTGACCGTCGCGGTTTTCAGATTTCGATAAATATGGAGATGAAAAACAAAACATCTCCGAAAGCCTTGGACCTTATCAAGCGTTCTGAAGGCTGCATTCTCAAAGCGTATCTCTGCCCTGCCAATGTTCCGACAATCGGTTACGGGCATACCAAGACCGTCACTAAAGCGGATGTCAAAGCCGGTAAGCGGATCACCGCCGCCGAAGCTGAACGGCTTCTGTTGGTCGATCTGGCTGGCTTTGAAGCCGCTGTGCGTAAACTGGTGAAGGTGCCGGTCACCGACGACCAGTTCGGGGCACTGGTGTCGTTTGCGTATAACTTGGGTGAGGGCGCGTTGGCATCCTCGACGCTGTTGAAAAGAATCAACAACAAAGACGCCGTGGCGTTGATTCGTGCCTCTTGGATGCAATGGAACAAGGCGCGAGTAAACGGGGTGCTAAAGCCGCTTAAAGGACTGACCATTCGTCGCCAAGCCGAATTCGATCTATTTCAAAATGGGGTCGCCAAAACTTGAATGGCTGGTGGATACTTGAGCTATGGTGCTGATTTGGTTTGACGATTCCACCGGCGACAGCTTGCAACTCGTTCATCTTTATATTTTCAAGCGGTTACCCTGATTATATCAGCTCTGTCAATTCAGTCAAGTGAAATCAGTCGTAAGTGGCTGAAAAATAATAATCTTCTGGCAATTTCTGTCTTGATTATCACACGCGAATAGGCCCGCATCTCCAAATGAGCGCGGGCTCATCGTGTTGTGAACTTGGAGATGTCACGAAGGACATTTGTCAGCTGCCGAAGTGTAACATTGCCCGATTTAGATATTTTGCTTAACCCTTTATTAACGGTCACCCGCAAGGATTGTGTTGCGGTACAGGGGTGTTATCGCTGTTACAATTCAGAGGCGACTTTTTTTAGAACGGGGAAAATTACAATGCGATCCAAACAGCACGTTGACGAACTACTCAAAGCAGCAAAGATTCTCGCGGTCGCCGAAGGCGAAACCGTATTGGCTTACCTGATCGAGATGGCTGTTCTGCAGAATGCGCAGAACCTTGCGGAAACCCGCAAACCGGCTGCTACGTCAAAAGCCGCTTAAGCAGCCGCCGCCATAGACCATAACTCGTCAACGCTCTCTGCGCGCAAATTAAGCGAATCCGCGATTGCCAGAAGCGTTGGCGACAGTCTGTCAAAACTGGTGCTGTATTCCCATTCGATCTGAACTTCGTCTTTCACCGGGCCTTCTGGCAATGCGGCGATTGCTGTTGTTACGCTGGCAAGCGAGAAACCATTGCGCACCAGCGTTAAGCGAAGCTGCCGAGGCGTAATTGAAGGCATCCGAGCGCGAAGCTCTTCAGCAGTCGGGGCAGGCGGCTCAACGTAATTGGCAATCGGAAAGTCTGGATGAGCAAGCACCCATTCCTTAAGGATTGGAGACAAACCATAAGGATCGGATGCCCGGTAAATGTGAGTGGCGTCATACGTCTCGCCATCACGGTCGGTCAGATTGACTTCGCATGAATAGGTTTCCCCATGCGCGTCAATCGCTTCAATCGAATACACTTCGTTTAGTGAATTGGTTGCTGGTTTGATAGGTGCCGGAACATCCGGCAATATGATTTCTTCTGTCATTAACTTACCCTTTGAAAGATGCCGAAACGGTCACCGGATACGGTATAGCCGCCACGATGACGCCACGTTCCAGCCAATGCTGTTCCAGACGAATCGTTGGTGTATGCAGTCGTTCCGCTGATACGAATGGTGTTGAACGTGTTGAGGTCGGGCCTATTCACCATACTCACAAAGATGATGTGACCGAGCGGATAGTTCGTTTCGGTGGTCGTGTTGCCCGTATGAATTTTTGCAAACGAGCTTGGACCATCACCGCCAAGAGCGTTCGAGTTACCAGCCGATCCGGTGATGTTAAGCGACCATGTGCCACCATTGTTTGTGACGAGGGCAGAGCCGTTTGACGTGACTTGTGAAGCGAGGTTGAGAATTTTGGTGGTCTTATTGTAATTCCAAACTGTGCCGCCACCGCTGTTTCCATCATACCAACCGGTGCTATCTGTGTTCCCATACAAATAGACACCACCTGTAGTCGTGAAGGTCTTTTCACCAGTGGACGTGTTCCAAGAAATACTCCCTTGGAACTGGTCACCAGCACGATTGAACGGGGTGTAACCGAGACGTGCCGGGATGTTTGTGTAATAAGCTGCGTTCTGGTTATTCAGCGCTTGTGAGTTGCCAGTGATGTTGATGTTCCATGTTCCGCCATCGTTTTTCACGCGAGCGTTCAGAGCATCATATAGCGAGGCGCCGTGGGCAGCTTCCATGCCAAGTTTGAATGTGACATTGCCATCGACTTGCATACGTGCGTCACCAGCACCAACTGCACCAGTCGAGAAGATACCGTTGCCCAGAACGTTACCATCGGTCTTGATGAAACCCTGTACCCAGAACTCGCCATCAGAAACACGATAGCCAGCCGATCGAACCAATGTGCCAGATGAGTCATACAGGTTGGTGATCAGGCGCTCTTCTGGACCAAAATAATGGGCAGCACGCGGTGTTCCTGAAGAGTTTTTCCACCAATAGACCGAGTTCGAAGATGCGTTGGCAGCTTGGTTATGAATGCCGCCAGAATATCCGGTGATATTCCCGGTGACATCAAGCTGACCAGTTGCCGAAGCGTTGCCATTGACACGAAATGGGAGACCGACTGTGCGTATATACGTGCCGTCCGAGCCGATATTGTTAGTCCCATTGGAACCGAAGAACAAATAGCCAGTCGTCGCATCACGCGACAGGTTTGCATCTTGTGCCGAAATTTGACCGGTTGAACTACGTGCTACAAGAGTGGAGTTGGATTTGGCTTCACTCGCATGATAGCCATCGGTCGTATCAGCAGCCAGACCAGAACCCGCACCGCCGTTGCCAGCGTGCCAAATCTTATTGTTGTTCACTGTCGGATCGTTGCCGAGGCCTGAAAAGTTAAATGTGGCACCCGATTCCGTGGAAAGCAAAATGACCTTTGTATTCGCGTCGGCATAGCCAATGTAGCCAACGCGATTGGCGTTCGCCAAGTGGAAAGCAAGATAGCCTGATCTGTTTGCTTCGCCGGTCGCGACTACCGAATAACCGTCGCTACCACCTCGAACCGTGACGGGTGATGTGAACGTCTTACCGCCCATGAAAGTTGGCAATCGAACGTCCGGAACCGTACCGGTTGAAATATTCGATCCGTTTAAACCAGTGATGCTGGAACCGTTTCCGGACAACGCGGCAAAAGTGGTGTTGCCAGTGAATTTGGCATCATGAATTTCGTTGCTGATGATCTGAAAGCTTGTCCCGTTGTAAGCCACTTCGATCAGCTGACCGGCTTTGATCTGACCAGCCGTCAATGCCACGCCGTGCTGTGAAAGGATGCTCTTCGGTCCAAGGCTATTGATATTCAAGCTACATGCGCCGGTATTGTCCGTGTGGGCGTAGAACCTGATGACGACGCCTTTCGCGTACGATTCTGGCGCTGCGCCGTATGTGAGCAGATATGCCGATCCGTTGCCGGTCGTGGTCACCAAAGCGTTGCCTTGGACGTAGGCGCGCTTTACGGCACCACGGATAGCGCGAATTGTAGGGGCAATCGTAGAGGGCGCATATCCGCCTTGCACGCCGTTCGGTGAAGGATTGCTGTTGCTGGCGTCAAGTTCAGCCCAATCGCTGGAAATAATGTCTGTCATTGTGGCTTTGTCGCCCTCTTATTATTGGTTCATCGGGCCTTTCACCCCGTTTGGATTATTGGTCATCGGTAAGTCTGGCATCGCGAAGATATTCGTTGATTGCCGCCGCAAGCGCGTTGTCTGGCGTATTTACAGCGAGCGATTTCAGCTTACCAACATGAGCTTTCAAACCACCTTTTTGCATCTCTGCCTTGCCGACATTCGCCAGCCAGTTCACGGTTTCCGGGTTCTGCAACAGCTTCACGCGGCTTCCTTGGCGCATCATTCGAGACGTGCCGCCGATAGCGCCTTTGGCTGCACCGGCAAGCATACCGGTCGCAGCCGCACCACCAGTCGCCAATGAGCTTCCAACACCAAGGGCGGTTGCCATGATGTTGTTGCGACTAAACGGGTCCATGCTTTCTAAAACGGACTTATGGTTTTGGGTGTTCGAATGGTTGGCGCTCTTCTTGTAGGTCTGGAAATCCTTGGCGAGACGGCTCAAGGTGTCGAGGTCTTTGCGGTAGCCAGCATTCTTGGTGCCCTTGAACAGGGCGTCCTTGGCTTCCGGCGACACGCTCTTTGACCACTGATTGAGGAAAAGCGTCGGATTGAAAACGTCTTCGCCGTCAACTTTGGTGGTGCCGAGACGTTCGGTAAAGCCGGATACAACTTGATCCCACGCTTCCTTTCCGCCTTCCGAGCGCTCAACAATGCGCCGGGTCTGTGCGATTCGATTGCCGCCATTCTTCTGGCTTGCCATTGCCCAACCATAGATGTCGTCGCCATTCTTCTTCAAGATGGTGTCGGCAACCGAACCCTTCCCAAAACGATCTTCGGAGACCATGCGGCGGTAATTCGCGTTTGCCTTCCTAAACGCCTGAAGTGCATCGGGACCATTCACGGACGCGGTCTTCTCCATGTCGGCTGTGAGCGCGGCACGGAGACCGTTAAGCTGACCTTGAAGCACCCTGTCATCGGTGCCTTCTGCCAGCTGTGCGATATGGGTCCGCATCTGTTTCAGCTTCTCAAATGGCATGCCTTTGCCCGCATCTTCGACAATGGCTTGTGCCTGACTGATAACGGAATCGGTTTGACTGCCGCGTGTCAGCTTGTCGAATTCGCCAAAACCGGCGCGTTCGTCGGCAAGGCTCTTCAAGAATGAGGCTGTGTTGTCGGCAACGGCGGGGCTGGTGATCTTCTCGCCGATCTGATCGTAAAGTTGGTTAGAGCGAGCGGTTGCAGCGTCTTTCGCCATCTGCGCTTGCTTCTTCAGAGCTTCGCCAGCTTCGGCTACCGTCAACGGTCGGCTGGAAATACCATCAACAACGCGAGAAAACTCGTTTGCCTGCGCTCTGGACGCGTCTTCGATGCGAGCCTGAATTTCGTGCCCGGTGCGTGTTGGGATGAGGGCATTTTCAAGCAAAGCTGTGCGCTGATTGCCGGAAACGAGGCCTGCCGTGGGTTCGACGCCGATCTTTTGCCAGTCCTCAACGCGACGTGCGACCTTTGCCGGATCGTCGGGAAGACCGACAACGCTGGCTTTGTATGCGTCGGTGCCTGGGATAAATCGTTTGCCTGCTTGCAAGCCTTTGCCAATCAGCATGCCCGCGCCTTCACCAGCTGCACCAAGGGCGGCGGTTTGAGCGGCATCGACCAGCTGTTCTTTGCCGGTGCGGGTGTCTTCGTTGCCAAAAAGGTAATTGAGACCGCGCTGTGTGACTTCGCGACCAGCTGCCGAACCAATGCCCGCGCCCGTCATTGCACCGACAACGGTTCCATAGCCAGCGCCTCCAATTGCGCCCGCTGCCGTGCCTGGACCGGGAACGACTGAACCTGCAACCGCACCAGTACCGGCACCAGTGCCAGCACCAAGAAATGCGCCAAGGAGACCGCCACCAGCGCCAAATGCAGTTTCTGCGATTTCGGGCGCTGCTGATGCCCAATCACCGCCGGAAAACGGCAACCAATTTGGCTGGTTATAACGGCGTGTTTTGCCCTTTTCGTCGGTATAGATGAAGTTATTTTCCGGGTCTTCCGGATCGGCGATTGCATCAGGATAGTGCTTGCGAAGGGCATTCAACCTATCGGACTGTTTATCCAAAGAGCCAACCTGCATGCGGATCATAGCCGGCGCATCGTCGCTGGCATCAATGTCAGCTACGCGAGGACCAGCGTCACTGAAGATATCGGCGGCAACGGCATCGCGCTCCATCGCCTTCTTCATCCAATCGGGAACCTGTTGGGTAGCCTTATCTCGCTCGATTGCTCTGCGCTGCCATTCTTCCATGTAGTCAAATATTCCTATGCAAAGTATCCGCCAAGCCCGCCAAGACTGCCTTTCTTTTTCTTGAGCGGTAGCGCCGAAGGCATCATTGTCGTGGGCATCAGGGTAAATTCTACAGGCGTGTTTTGTCGCCCGCGACCAGCTGAAGCCTGTATTTGGGTATTTAGCTGCTGGTCGCTTTCCATCAGGGCTTTAGCAAAGTCACCGATACCGGAAGCGGCATTGCCAAACTTGCCGGACTCGATGCCGAGAATTTCCTTCGGCGGCTGCGGAATCTGCACATTGCTTTTTGTGATGCGATTCCAAGCATCGACCAGAATGCCGTTGTTTGATTTCGGCTCTGTCTTGGTGTTCGCGGCGAGGGCGACTGACTGGAATTCAGACGGTGGTGATGCCGGTGCCGAGACGGCGGGATTTCCACCAGCAGCGAGAACTTCGGCGATCACATCGGGTTTGCCCGATGGAGCGCCATTATAGGCATTGCGAAGCCATGGCGCTGCATTGTCTCCGGAGCCGTTTTTGCCCCATACGCCGGGATTACCCATGCCGATGTGCATACTGCCTTTCGACATGTAGCCATCGCCAGCACCGAAACCGGTGATCCCGTTCGCCTTACCGTTGCGGACAATCTCTTCGAAAATTGGCACGTCATCCGGGTTGGACCAATCGAGCTTTCGGTCACCCCGAAAAAAATGAACGTCTGCCGCGCCGCCATGATCGTGACGGGTGGAACCAACGCGAGCGCCGCCTTCGTCTTTGCCGGGTTGACCACCGCTAAACACTTCAGCGGTGATGCCCATTTTTTCGAGATAGCCAAGCCGTTTCAAAAGGTCTTCGGAAAGCTGCTGATTTCTGGTCGCGCCCTGATTGGCGTAGCGGATGTAATTGACCATCAGCGCTTCGTCCGCATGGTCCCGACAGGATCGCCAGCGAAACGATAGGTCGCACCAGCCGGAAGTTTGTTGTATTCCGCTTCAGAGCCGACAACGACAGCATTATCTGCGGAAGGCTGAACGCTGCCAGTGGTATCTGGCGATGTATTGCCGCCACCGCGAGCCTCACGGAATTCCGTAAACGGATCGGGGAGGGCGTTGATTTCTTTTTCGGCATCCTGCCACCTACCGAACAGCGGGTCTTCCGAGTCATAGACGCGGTTGGCGATTTCAGCGGCTTTGACCTTGTTTTGCTCGATTGCGGTCGTGGTGCGGGCAATGAGGGCGTTGCCTTCAGGCGTGTTCGCCATAGACGGCAGCGCTTTCAAGAACTGGTTGGCATCGAAGTCGGATGTGGCACCGGAACCGGGAACGCGCATTTGCGGTGCGACGGCTGAAACCATGGCTTCAAACGCCTGAATTTCGTCCATTCCGACGACATCGACGCCGACAGCTTGTGCCCAAGGACCAACGGTCTTTTTGATTTCAGCCCATTTGCCGGTGCCGATATTTTTGCTCAATTCAGCCATGCGACCGACGTTGTTGGTCAGTTCTGATGACTTCAAACCCTGCTCTTGATAGCCAGCAAACCGCTCGGCGGCTTTTTCAGCGGATTTGCCGAAGAACTTGTTGTCCGGTTGAGCGACACCAGCTTGTTTCAAGAGAAGTTCGTTTTCACGGAAAGCCGGGTTGGCGTTGCTGTACTCAAAGTCTTTTTGCGACGCCGTCTTTTGAGAATTTGCGCCCACAGCGGTGCCGAGCGATTCTGCCCGTTTAGTATCGAAGAGGCCGCCTGCATACCCATCCGCCAGACGATATGAGCCGTCTTCTCCAATAACCATGCCTTCAGCAGCTGCCGTCTGAGACAATTTCTGGATCATACCGAGCGTGTCGCGGGCACCAGCATCATCACCAGACTGAACCTGATACTCGAAGATTTTCTGTAGCTGTTCGATGGAATATCCGTTTTGTCCATTAGGAGACCCGATGGAACTGGCGAATTGTACCGCCGTTTGCGCCTGTTGCATCTTAGCATTGTTGGCGTTCGAAGCCGTTCGGGCGTTCATGGTGTCTGATGAATTCTCAAGAGACTTATTGTAACCGACAACGCCAGAACCGATGCCCTGACCAAGCGACGAAAGAAAATTGCTTGGCTGTACGCTTGGTCCTGCGGCGCTCATTAAACCAGCCCCACCCAAAAGCAGAGCTTGGGCAAGCGCCTGCTTTTTCGTGTCGTCTTCTGGAAGGAACTGCGAAAGAAAATTCTGCTTTTCCTTGGCGGCGGGATTAACCACCGCTTCGAGGTCGTTGCCGTCTGTGGGCTTCTTCTTTTTCGGATTCAGGAAGTCAAAGACGCCCATTATGCTGCACTCCTGATCAGTTCATCAATTTTGATGTGCTTCTTGCCTACGAATTCGATGACAGCGCCGGTCTTCGTCTCGACTTCCTGCGCAACGGGACCAACCCAAATTTTCTGGTCAGGATCGGCGCAATATGAGAATTCGTAGATGGACAGGGTGTCGCCACTGGTGAGCGGCATTTCGCCGACAATCCTATGTAGAACCTTCGTGGTCGCATCGCAGAGAGCGAACAGACCAGCCAGCGACGATAGACCGCCAAGAACCTGACCCGCCGTGTTCGAATAAACCGGCGTCGTGGTGTTGCTGTAGCCGCCACCGTTCAACATGTTGATCATGTTCTGGATATTCTGGATTGGCTGCTGTTCCTTGCGATCCCATGCGTTGATGGCTGACTGCAATTCGAGGTCGGAGCGCTGATCCTTTTGACCGCCAACACCAGCCAGCATTTGCGACGGCAAGAAGTTGTTTTGGTAGATCGAACCCGCCTGACCAGCCGCATCGAGCTTTTGCCCATTCACGGTGTTCTGATTGCTCAACTGCGAATTGGCAGCATTCATGCGCTGATCATTCATGCCGAGCATGTTGGCGATGTTGGATTGGTACGATGAATTCTGAAGGTTCAAACCCTGAAGTTGATAATCGCGGTTGGCGTTGAACTGGCTGTTCATCGCGTTGGCAGCATTGTAGTTCTGTGTCTGCTGGCTGTTCGCGAGGTCACCATAGAGACCCTGACCGGCAAGGCGCTGGCTTTGCTGGCTGTCGAGGATGTTGGCGTAGTTCGAATTTCCGGCGAGGCGTGCAGCCTGTTGGCTATCGTTCATTGCACCCAACTGGCTGGCAGCGTTCAAGCGGCTATTCTGTTGGTCCTGCGCCATCGATCCGTACAGCTGGGTGCCCTGCAACCGCTGTTGGTTTTGCGAGTTCTGAAGATCGCCATACAGAGCGGTGCCAGCCTGTCGTGACTGTTGCTGTGCCTGACTGGTCTGCGAAAGGTTTGCATTGGCATTCATCGCGTTTTGCGTGTCTTGGTTGGCGAACTGCCCATATTGGTTTGCGGCTGACATTTGGTTCTGCCGGTCCACATTGAACTGGTTGGCGTACATTTCAGTCGAGACTTTGCCCATTTCGTTGGCGGCGGTTTGCTCTGCCGAGTTCCGGGCATTAGCAAAAGCGTTTGAACCCATCCTGCCCATAGAGGCAGCCTGACTATCGATGCCGGGGTTTGTGACGTTCTTCAGCTTGTTGGCAATTGCGTCGGTTTGGTTAGACACCATGGCATCAAGCGCTGTGTTCTTGCCCATGTTCGCGCCACTGGCAGTATCGCGTAGGTAATCCATCGCGGGATTGTTGCTGTTTTGAAGCTGTTGTGCCTGCAACTGCTGAAAACCAGACCCGGCGTTTACAAACTGGTTATAGTTTTGCGCCTGACCAACAGCCGAGTTCTGGAAATTGCCAAGGTTTTGTGCCTGTTGTGCAGCCGGGTTCGTATAACCCAACATCGACTGGATATTGCCGATTGCCGAGTTGGTGTAATTCCCCAAACCTTGTGCAGCCTGCGCAGCACCATTGGTATAGTTGGCATTGCCAGCCGCTTGGGCGAGGGCGGGGTTCTGGAAATTCTGATTGTACTGACCCGGTGCCGAAGGGGTGTTCCCACTGGCGATTTGCGCCGCCATGGCGTTCGTCGGGTTGGTGCCGAGCGACGTTCCGTTCTGAAGCTGTGAAAGGGTCTGGTTAGCCTGCGTATTGCCGTTCTGTGTCAGGACACCATTCAGGGCGTTGCTGGCATTGTTCAGGACTGCTGTACCGGTACCGTTGCGGGCGAGGGCTTCAGCCTGTTTCTGGGCATCGAGCGTTGCCTGCGACTGGTCGGCGATAGTCTTTCCGCCATATGGCTTTGGAGCGCCCGCATTGAACAGGTCGTTCGCTTTTTTATACTGTTCAAGCAAATATGGCTTGGCACCATCCCACGGCTCAACTTTTGATGTGGTTTCCTTCGGTGTACTTGGCATTAATTAAGCTCCTTTTCGAAGTCTTCTTGTTTTTGTTTGAAGCCATTTCGCAGTAGGAAACGGTGAAATTCCTTTCGTGGCTGACCGGTGATTTTGGTGATACCAAGCGTCTTGCAGAAATCGCAGAACACCAAATGAGCGCGCATAATTTCGCGTAGGCTACCGTTCTTCTTGCCTCCCAAAAGCAATACATTGGCGAAACGTTCGTCGTCGAATTCGCCCAATTGCAAAACACAAGCGGCGTTTTCAGTGGTCAACAAATGCCATTCGTTTGTTTGAAGATTGAGTAGCAATTCAGCTTCGTTGAATACGTCTGGCATGTATGCGATTGCTGACATAAGCCAGTCGCGAACACGCTGATATTCGTTCTCAGAAAACCCCAAGTTCATAGTCAGACACCGAACAGGGCGTAATCAAACGTCCTGCCCGCCGCACCGGCAATATGACCGATGACGAAAGAACCATTGGCAATTGAACTGATAAAATAAACGGATGCCGCCGCATTGGCATTGCGTGGCTGTAGAATGACAGCGCTTCGCGAATTGACTTTCGGATTGTTAACCGTGGTGGTCGTGCCAGTCGAAAGCGTTGCCGAACCCACGTTATCAAAGGTGGAAACGACTTGATTTAGTACGTCTGCGACAAGGCGCGAATTGGTGTGATCGTGTACGAATTGCATGACTTATTTAGTGTCAGCAATCGTTTTGCGGTTACCGTCTACCGGCTGTTTTACCGTCTACCTGAAGCGAGAATGCGCGTGTCCAGTTGCCGCCGATAGTCATTTTAAACCGCTGGTACCGGCTGCTTGACCGGAAGTACGCGAACCCCGTTTCGGCGTTACATTCTTCCAATTCGGACCATGCAATGTCTGAATTTTGTAGTGACTTTGTGCCAACAGAAATACGCGCTGTGCCGTCGCCTTCGAATAGCGGTCTGGCTGCACTTACAATAGCAATGTCTGCGTTCGTCTCATTCGGGAACATGCGCGATAGTTGAAATTCCGGCGTTTCAACGCTCAATTCAAGCGGCGGTCCAGAGAACGAATAAATCCTGCCGGTGCTATCCATACCCCAAAGCATGGCTTTGCCTCCAGACCAGATTGGGTCATCGAATGAAGCCGGGACACCGTCGAACGAAACAAATTCATCCAGCTGGTCGATTGTCCAAGGCAGGCTCATGCTATTGAAAATGAAGTGAGTGGTTGCGTCGGCTGTCGTCCATTCGCCTGTCGTATAATTGAAAATCAGCATCACGTCGGGTTTGCCAGAAACAGCATTCTTTGACAGATACTGCCACGTTACGAGGGTTTCACGCGGATCGACTGCGACGGTCATCAAGCTGGATTGGGTGCTGTCAAAAGTCTCCAAAAACCACTTATCGATTTTGCCGTTGCCGATAGGCTGAAGCTGACCGCCCTGAAGCATGTAGAAGCCCGAATCCGATAGAAAGAAGTGCTTCGATTCAACCGTGACAATGCTTTGTGGCACTGAACAGCCAAGGCCCGTCACCCTGTCCGTGAAGGAAAAAACGTACGGTGCGCCAATATACTGCATTTGCACAATGCCGCGCTGAAGGATGACGTAGCAGCTGTCATCAGCAACAATGCCTTGCACAGCGCCGAAACCTTGGATGTCCTGAAAATCTGACTGTGTAGCGGGTGAGGGCGAAAAGTCACTTGGACTCTCGATTCCGGACCATCGGACGCGGTAGGGCACAGCACCGTCCAAGGCATCATAGGTGTTGCCGAGGATGACAAAGCCTTTGTGAGTGTTGATATGCCTGCCTTTAACCAGTGTGGTCAGATCGGCAAACTTCACGTCTGTATTCATGTCTATGAGTTGCGGATTGTCGCTGTAGTTGGTCCAGACGGAAAGCGAACCGTATTCAACGGTTTTCCATGTCTCTGTGCCAGTCGTGAGATAGCCGCCTGTTTTGCTGATATCCAACCACTGGCGGTTTGCCGGGTTGAGCTTCATCAGCTTGGTTGCGTTTCCAGCATACACTTTCGCGTTGCCAAGCTTATCCTGACCGACTGCGCTACCCAATGGCATGGAAGTCATTGACGTATTTGAATAAAGGCTTGCTGACTTCAGGGGGAAGAACGTGACCTGACCTGGACCAGCGCCAAGACCGGGCGAACAGTTATGCGCCCGAACGAGACCGGGATTGTTCAGCGCCGGTAGATCGGGCGTGAAGCTGGTGAAGGGAACATCGATCACCATGAAGAAGCACCCATGATAATGGTGCCGGTGACGCGCCCGCGACGGTCGTCTTCTGCAACGATGCTCAAAGCCTCATTGAGCGCCGCCTGTTCGATCTGCACGCCTTCCGGGTCTTTGGTCCATTCATAGAAGGACTTCAGCACGGCGGCGATATAGACATTGGGGAACCGTTCAAACAGCCAGTTCGATTGGGTCGCGGTCAAATCCGGAAATGCGGATGAATATTGAAAGCCGATGGAGCTATCAGGCGATCCAACAAAGACAATGCTGTTGCCGTCGCGATAATATCCAACCTCGTTTTCCTGCAATACCGCGTTCATCGGCGCAATGGGGCGATACGTGATGCCAGCGCTGCCGGTGATGGTGCGGATTTCGCGGAAATCCGAAGGCAGCGTTGCCCTGTTCGCGGCGACATTAAGGGTCACGGTCTTTTCAGCAAGGTAATGCTTCACGATTGTCCGGAGAGAAGACTCGGCGCGTGTGATGAAGGCTGCAATCGGCGCGTCTGTGCGGATGGTGTATGAGTCGATTTGCTCAATGAATTCGTCGTAGGTCATATTAGAGACTCCACGTCGATGTGCGGAGCTTCGAATAGTCGCTGTCGTTCAGGCGTCTGCGCAGCGCTTGCTTGTCGTCAATGATGCCTTCACGTTGCCATTGCCAATACAGTTGGCTTGGAATGCTGGCTTGCTTGACCAAGTTTCCGTGCGAGCCGGTCGCGTTGAAATCGGCGGCTTCAGCAGCGTTTGCATCAAACAGCGTTTGCAGGTCGGGCGATGACCAACGCATGTGCAGCTTGTCGCCTTCACGGTGCATGTAAAACGTAATTCCGGACTCTTCCGTCCATGAAACAGTCTGTCCATCCGGCACCAAACAGCCAGCGTTAAATTCGTCCATTCCTTTCATCCATTTTGTCTCGTTCGTGTATTTAGCGAACCGACAAAAAAAGAGCGCCCTTTCGAGCGCCCTTGAGTTATTCCCTGAAGTTGGTGTTATCAGCCGTTCAGGTCAGCTACCTTGCCGTTGCCAGCTTCATTGAGGCATTCAAGCGTCAATTCGGTGATCAGCTGGAACTTGTCAGAGTCACCAGTCTTGGCGAGATTGACCTTCTCCATCGAACGAACAACAGCCTGATTCCAAAGCGAAGGATCAAAGCCGATGACGGTCGTTGCCGACATGAAGCGGTGCGGGAGGATATCGACGGTGCCGAAGTCCGAAACGTAGACATCGACGCTCTGGTGAACGGTCTTGTCCTTTGCCTGCTGTTGCTTCTGACCGCCACCAACAAAGGTGGAAATCTTCGACTTCAGCGTGCCCGGTGCGATGACCTTCTTCGGATCACCACCGGCATTCCAGATGCCCTGAAGCATGTTGATAAACATAGCTTCGGTAAGAGGGCGTGCCGTGCCAGCGGTTACCGCGCCGACAGCGCCGCCAGTATAACCAGCCGTCGCGCCGGTTGCGCCGTGATTGGAGTTGGTCTTAATCCAAGCTTCTGCACCACCGAGCTTGCGAGCGCCGGTCGCGACTGAAGGATTGGCAGACACAAGAGCGGCTTCAAGGTCACGTTTCAATTCTTTGCCCGCCTTCGCGATCTGGCGAGCGAGTTCGTCACTGGTGCCAGCCGTCGAAACAGCCTGAAGGGTGCCGCTGACTACCCCAACCTTTGAAAAAATCTGTGCCTGATTGGCGAGACGAACCGGACCAGCAAGCGTTGCGTCGGATGCATCAGCACCTTCGACTGCGGCATTGTCCTTGTTCGGAGCGGCAAGCGTGTCCTGAAGCCATTCATGCTTCGTAGCGGTTGCCTTGGTCTTGCCGATGGCGGAAACGAACGGGGTTTCCTCAGGCGAGATCATGGACACGATAGATGCGAGGTCTTCTTTGACGTGTGAGACTGCAGTAGTAATAAGTGTGGGCATTTTTGCCTTCTCCTTAAAGTAGATTCTTGATTAGAGCCGCCGCATCTGCAACGGAACGTGAGTTGTTGAACTTTTCGAAAGTCGCCCGATCATGATCGGTCTTCCGTGAAGTTTCCTTCTGCGAAAGAATTGGCTTCTTGCTGATCTTCTCGACAACTGCCGGAATGCTCTTTTGGGCTTTCTGTGCCTGAACATTCTGATAAAGGATGTCGATAATTCGATGATCGCTGATGCCGCGAATTTCATTTTCCGAAAAACCGGTATCGATCAGATATTGAGTGATATCGCCAAACACTTCATTTGATTTGGCAGCATCCTTCAGTTCTGGATACTTCTCGTAAAAACGTGCGCTGGATTCCTGAAGTGCGGCTTTATGCTGCTCGGCTTCGTATTCGGATGCCTTCTGTTTAAGATGCATTTCCGTTTCGTAAAGCTGGCGAACTGCATTTTCACGTTTCTCCCAAATCGCCTTTTGACGGACGTATTCACCGGGATCGTTTTCAGCAAGGAAATCAAAATCCGGAACTTCAGCCATACGAAATTCAATGGAGACTTGCTGTTTCAGGGTTTCGAGGTTTTCGAGTGCCTGAGTGCGAAGCTGATTGATATCGCGCTGGTTTTCCTGATAGTGTTTACGCTGTTCTGCAATCTCTTGCGTCTTTCGCGTATAATCCTGCTGTCGCAGATAGCTATTGCGGATTTCAGTTAGGGAAATCTGGTTCCCGTCGATATCGACAAATTGCTCTTCTGGTGTTTCGACAACGTCTTCGGTCGTCGGTTCGTTTTCAACATGCTCTTCCGTTTGCTCTACCGAGTCTTCAGGCAAGTCGTTCATTTTGGCAATTAGATTTGCCGCTTCATTAACGTCTAATGCAGTTCCCGATTCTGGGATTGTTGCTTCATCTTCCATTACTTTCTGTGAATTCCGTTTGTATGAATTTGGTTTATTTAGCGATCTTCATTCTTTGACGCTTCGAAGACCGCAAGCTCGACATATTTATCGACACGCAATTTCAGCAGCTTGAAGCCGTGAGCGAGTTCGTGAACTGTCTTCAGAGCTTCAGCATCGCCAATGGTGACGTTCTTGAATGCTTCGAAGATGTCGGCTTCCACCGCGCTCAAGATCAGCTTGTAATCTTCGTTGTCTTTGAGCCGGATTGCCGCGTTCGCTTTATCAATGGCTTTCATTGCGGATACCCATCGGATTAGGCTGTTGCGGCATCTGTTCAGGCGGTGGTGCCATCTGATCGGGCTGTTGCTGCGACATAGGCTGCGGCTGCATGACGATGTTGCCCAATGGATCACGCGGCATGGACTGTTCAAGCTTCAGCCGAGCGATGTCGATCTGTGCATTGTACTTTGCTGTGATTTCGGCGTTTTGCAGGGCAAAATCTTGCGCCATTTGATCGCGCTTCAGGTCGGTT
The DNA here is from genome assembly GCF_029277445.1 of Pararhizobium qamdonense. Taxonomy (NCBI): domain Bacteria; kingdom Pseudomonadati; phylum Pseudomonadota; class Alphaproteobacteria; order Hyphomicrobiales; family Rhizobiaceae; genus Pararhizobium; species Pararhizobium qamdonense. The sequence continues at coordinate 2,701,520 of NZ_CP119566.1, forward strand.
TCGGCGATAAACTTTTGCAAATCGAACTGGCGCTGTGCTTCCGCGTCTTGTGCCTTCAGCTGTGCCTTGACCTTCTCGATTTCGATCAGACCGGCGTTGGGATCGACGGGAGTCGGCGGGTTCGGGGCAGGAGGTATCGATGACGGGTCGGTGAAGAACAGCGATGCATTCTTGAAACCAGCTGTTTCCGCGAGCTTTGACAGTGTGGCGTAGATGTTCTGTGCATTGGCAACCGGCAAACCTGCCTGCATTGCTTGCATCTGCTGACCCAACAGGTTCATGAGCGTCTGTGTTGACTGGTCACGGCTCATGACACCAAAGGCGACCGAAGTCGTCACGTCGAAGTCAGGGGTGAATTCGTCAATCGGCACGAAACCATTGGTGAGGCGTGAAACGAATTCCTGCGCTTCGTCTGGCTTTTGGATCAGCGCATCCACAATCATCTTCACCAGATAGCGATAGCCGGTGTCTGCGAAGTAGCGAGAAATGGACTCAACGATCAGCTGACCAGAGTTCGACTGCTGGTTTGCCGCCGTGGCGGTCACATTCTGCATGTCTTTCGCCGAGATGCTGACCATGGAAGGTCCGACACCGGTCGAATAGTCCAACGATTGTGTGAGGTTCTGGATTACCGGGATCGCCTGACCACCGGCAAAAGGCGGGGTGTTGTACGAAATGCCGCCGTTCGGGTCGGTTGAGCGGATCACGGAACCCGGCGATACGTTCAGCAAGTCATCAAGATTGGTCACATCCGGATTGACGACCTTGATCGGGTGAACAGCCATATGCAGGCTGTCGAGAACCGCGCGGTTCATGCGGGTGATGATCAGATGGTCATCGCCGATCTTGTCGGGAATGCCGAGACCGAACAGCGTGTCGGGAATATCGTAGGGGGTGAAAGCCGAATAAGGGTAATATTTCGTGGTTTCTTCGTAGTCGAGCAAAACCGGCGCATCGAGATCGCCAGCCAGCGTAAGCCGGTAATGGCGGTTCTTCTTGTCCAGCTTCAGTTTGGTGTAAATCTGATAGACGGAGACATCATCGCCGGAAATGCCCTGTTTGCCGTCTGTGTCCTTCGACCGTTCAAGGGCAATGCCGTCACTCTTGTCGCTGGCGAGGGGGATCGATCGCACCTTTTCGGCATCGAAGCCAAGGTCGATCAGGTCTTGCTTTCCCATGACCTTGCGGTGACCCTGAAGCTTCGCCTGAATGCCACCAGTCTCATTCGAGAACTTTGCATCGGCGGAAACTACGAAATCTTCTGGTGAAACGCTCAAAATGTTGAAGGTTGGAACACGCTTGATGGACCGAATTTTCAGATCGCGGGTTTCGATGCCTTGTTCGTTGAGCTTGGGCTTCGAAGCGGACTCGATGATGATCTGACCGGCTTCTTCCTGTTGCATGAAGGCTGCAAGCTGGTCGTTCGGGATGTTCTTCAGGACGCGAGCAAGAGATTCCTGGCTTTGAATATCGAATTCAACGGTGACGATGCCCAAGCCGCAAATCAAGCCGTTTTGAAGCCATGGCTTAAGGAACGACAGATGCGAATTTTTGGTCTTAATGATCCAGTTGACGACTTTGGTCTGCTGTGTGGCAACCGCCTCATCCTCCGGACCAAAGGGCACGAATTCGCAGACGTTTTCCGGAGCGTCAAATATCCTTACGAGACTCGCGGTCATCCAGTCACAATTTTTCGCGATTTCGGGGCTGACCCATTTCGAGCGCCCTTTAAGCTTGTCGTCACCGGGAAGATAGGAGCGCTTGTAATATTTGAGCGCTTGTTCCTGCTTTGCCGCGATGTTTGAATTTGACCACTTCACCGCATCCTTCAATGGACCTGAAATGCTCTTTAGAATAATGTCTTCTTCAGCCATAAACCCTTACCAATTTACGGTATTTAGGTTCATTCGAAGCTTTGTAGATGGTCGTAACGTATGGGCTTCGACCAGCCATATTTCGATGCATATCGCGTCTTGGACACGGCGAACGTGATCGCTAAAGCGTCGGCATAGTCCGGTGATCGTCCACCTGTCAGGCGCTTCTTGATGCTCTTTTTGTCTTCCAGTTTGATCTTGCCGGAATTGTCGTCATAGGTCGGAACTGCAAGCTCTTCGATAAGTTTTTGATGGTTGGGGATGCCGACATTCTCGGAGTGTATCCATTCCCGCATCTCCCACCACAGCTGGTCACGGACACGCGAGTACCTTTCAGGATTGCGTGTTGGGGTGCCCGCGAAAATGGCGGAATGAACAGGGAGACCGAAATCCTTCAGGTTCGATGCGACACCATTACCAAGTCCGGTCGCATCGACGCTAATGATCGCCGGTCGAAGGGCTTTCGGCGTCTTCTCGAATAGGTCGCGAACCTTGTATGATAGGGCAGTGGGCTCAAGACCGCGCCACTCATGAAATTCAAGCAGCTTGTTGTCGTGCCGCACACAAAGCACTGAAGCGTCTTTGCCAGCGCCAGCCGGGTCCAATCCCCAAACCACAGGAACGGTCGGGGATGGTTCGACTTCGTCATAATTGGCAACAGCGGCATCGATGAATTCGCGAGCAATCAAGCCGTCCACATCGGAGAGCGGGAATTCGCCAAGTACCATGACCCGGTACTGCCGAGACGTAACGCCACCGTAGTTTTTGGAAAGCTGTTCGAACGTTTTCGGATTGAAGTGCGGACTGTCATTCATCTGCCCATGGACATGGGTCCACTGATCAGAGATGTCCGGATCATTGAAGCACCGCCAAAAGAAGCCGGATGCCTTTGACGGGTTGCTCACCAGCACCAGCTTGGCATTCGGGTCGGTTAGGACGTTCAGCAACGCGCCGGTAAAGACCTCGTCATCGATACCGCTGGCTTCGTCCACCAGAACGAAATTGTTCGTGGCGTGAATACCGCGTGCATTGTCAGGCCTATCGCCAGATGCGAGACGGTATTCGGCAAAGCAGGATGACGGATTGGTTTTCCGGCTGATACGGGTTGCTGCTACGTCAAAAGCATCCTTAAACGACGGGTGCATCCTTCCGTACAGAAGTTGCAACTCTTTGTATATGCCGCCCTTAAGTTGCGGTTCGCTCGGTCCAAATATCGATATTTGAACTTGGTCATGAGTGATGAGTGACCACCATGTAACGATGGCTTCGGCGTGCGTCTTCCCGAACCCAACGCCGCCGCGAAAGGCGATGGTGCGCTTAGTCCTGAAGGCTTCGCAAAACTCAATTTGCTTTGGGGTGAGGATCGAACCGAAGACCTGCTCCGCAAACACAGCAATGTCGCCGTGATACAGGTCAATGAGGTTTCTAAGGGACTGAATTTCTTGATCATTATTGCTCATCCAATATTTAGGAAAGAGCAGTGTTCGTGAGCCGGTTAGGTCACTTGTCCTTCGGTGTAATCAGTCTCAACAGGAAGTCGCGCATGTCTTCCTTCAGTTTGCCGGGATTGTTGCGGTATTCCTTTGCCAAGATGATGATGGCTTCAGCGATGTACATGCCGATTAGACCGATGGAAAACGCGATGGCGTTCTGGATTTGAACATCGGGAATGCCAAGCAACATGCAAACGAGCGGGGTGAAATAGACCGCGAACAATGAGCCGGTGAAACCACCGACAAGCCGTTCACCGATGGTCCCAGACTTGGCGACAACGGCGCGAGCAATGCTGCCGAAGAACCCGGCGATGATGTGCGACGGTTGAAAGCCGTTGACGGAAAGCCAGAGAATGATTGCAGCCACGATAGAAAACAGCCAATCAATCATTGCCTTTCACTCGCTGGCTGACAACACGAAGTTTGGGCGATGCATCGGGTTCAACAACCGCAATCGGCGTGATGTCGATGGTCTTGGTGTCATCCTTCAAGCGCATCTGATTAGCTTGGGTCAGCAGATCGGCAATAGTATGTTTGTGGTTCACATCGACGGTTTGAGCCGCTTTCGATACGAACGGATCAAGGAAATATGCAGCGGCTTTCACGCGAGCGTTATCGTTGCTGGAATTCTGCATAACGTCGAAGAGCGTTTCGACGGCATCCATGGTGCGGGCCTTCAGGGCTTCTTTGACATCGGGCGGGATCGGGATAACACCCCCCGTACGTTTGCGCCCCTTTTGAAAACCGCGCTTCTTCAGGTTCTCTTTGAATTCGGGCGAAAGACGCTTGTCATCAGGTGAAGTTGGTTTAGGCATCGATGCGACCTCCCAATGTTTTCAAGAAGACATCGCCATCCGTTTCATAAACGAAATCGACACTGAAACCGGCATCACCGATTTCCATGATGAAGTCATCCGAGATGGTTTCCCGAATGAATTTCCCAAACTTTCCGTCAACCCATGCATCGAATTCGTTGTCTTCGCGGGCCTTTGTGATTTCCGATGAATAGCCACGCGGAAACGAATAAAATAGTTTCATGAGTATTTTTGCTTGCCTTTTGGAACGCTTTGCCGTTTTGCTTATTTAGGAAACAGAACGCGTTTGAAAGGATTCTAATATGGCTGTGTTGTTGGACTTTTTGAAAGGCTACGAAATCAAGGGAAACGCTGCCGTAGACACGTTTATGACGGCATTGGAAAGACAGAGAGATGCGCTTGCCGACGATAAGTTGACAAGACGTTCGTGGGCAAAGCCGGATGGGAAAGGCTATCGCATTACGTTGGGCAAGCTCGATGGCGAATATTCGTTGCCAAGCAAGCAGGAGGCCACTGAGTTCTTCCACTTTATCGCATCCGAGGCCCGATCCGATGAAGATTTCAAGGCACTGGTCGAAGCCGCCTATGGCACGCCACTTGGCGAAGAACCGGCTGTCAAAAAGCCACGCAAGGCCCGTACACCGAAGGCGAAATCGTAATAGGTTTGAAAAATAACAACTTACGGTAAATTCCGCTCAGACTCAAAACCTTCACTTGAATCTTTCGGCTTGATCGATATCTTGTCGGGAAATCACAAGGATGCAAGGAGGGCGGTCCATGACACCCTACGAAGACGGCAGCGACATGCAGATGATACCCAGCAACGATCTGGAAATGATGGCACAGACTTTGACCGTTTGGTGCAATCAGCATGATATCGACAGGTCAAATGCCTATCCGCAAGCCAAGATTCTCATGGATACCTACCGCAAGGGAAAACGCAGCCAGATCGAGCTTTTGGACGCTTTGGTGCAGTCTCAGCACTGAGATGATATACTGGAAATGACAAAAGGCGACCGCTGATGGTCGCCTTTTTCGTTTTATGATGGAGAGCCTGGCATTTCGTCAAACCGGTTGGAACGAGAAGCCCAATTGTCTTGGTGTCTTGCCGATCACGCTTTTCCCGATGGATTGGAGATAAGGCGACTTCCCAAACGATTTGCTGGAAATAGTATTGTCGGCGTTCTTACACCACTTAATGATTGACGGTTGCGTTACCAGCCCGTTTTCAGATGCCTGATATGAACTGCCGAACTTTCCCCACGGAGTATGGAAATAGCCGCCGAACCGGCAACTATCGGAACCCGTCATTTTCATAGCGCGGCGGGTCTGGCTTTGACGGCGGCGGGATTCGTCGGTTTGCTTTGTGCCGATCCGCGATTGTCTGATCTTTTCGCGGGATTCACTGCTGTGAGTGAAGCCGCCGTGCCCGCCCGTCGCACTCTTAGCGAAATTGTAGGCAAAGCCGCCCTGATCGAGGAGACGTTGTTCAGCGGTCTTCAGTGAGCCTTTGTCGGCATACTCCAGCACCTCAAAGACGAAAGACTCTATGCCGTGTGCTTCAAAGTCAGCCTGTACGCGGGAATTTCGATGATCGCGGCGGCGCATGGTCGAAAAGTGGGCATTGCGGCGAGTGTGTAAGCTCGCGCTTCGACCAACGTATTTGTTGCCGGTGATGGTGTTACGAAGCTGATAAACGCCGCTCTTGGCGTTGATAGTCGATGATGGTGTCAATGGTCCTTTCTCTTTGGTTAGCGCTTAGACTTAGATTTCCGTCGTTCACGTCTGTTGATTGGTGCCGGGATGCGCTTTCCATCTTTCAACCTGTATTCGACACCGAAATATTCGAGAGGATCGCGCCCCGTATCGATAAGCTTCGGCTTTTTGTTGAGCCCCAAAAGCCGCTGGCAAATGTCACCAACACGCCTATCAATAGTTACAACTTGAATTGGTTCACCCTCTGGAACGGTTGAGAGAAGCCTGTTTAACACTTCAGAGTAATGCGCTATTTCCAGTTGCTCGTAGTTCACACCCATGACGGTTGTGTACATGTGAAGATCGTCCGGATCGATGGTGAATGGAGGTATATTCAGTATCATTGGTTTTGTTTCCTTTTATGTGAGTTGTTTTATCAGGCTGACGCAGCGATCTGCGTTTTTGCCATTTTCGCGGCTGCGCGTTGATCGCGCTTCTTTGCAGCTGCCTTTGCTCTGATTTCATCAATGGAGAGCGGCGGCTTCTTATCGGAGCGGACTTTACGAGTGGGCTTGGTGTAATTTGTGAGGGCAGGGACGGGCAAAACCTCAGCGCCTTTCTCAGCACCGAACACGTCGCAAAGGTAGTCCGCTGCTTGTCGGTCGAGGACGATAAAGACCAGCGACTTCTTGCATTCTAAGTCGCCATCGCGAACGGCTGATCTGGTGAGAAACTGATACATCATCTCATAGGCTTGAGCGATTATCAGTTGTTCCTTGGACACATTGGCTACAGCTTCCCACATCTCACAGTCCTCCTGAGACGGATAAAGTGTGGCGAGGTGAATGGCGTGGTATCGGTCCATGAAGCCGTTCAAACCCATGGGGTTTGCAGAAAGTTGTTTGCCGTTTTCCAGCTTCCAATCGAAGCTTTGATCAGCGTTCAAAGCGACAAGGTGAGGAACGCTGCCATATTCAGCAGAGAATGACTCGGCAACGCTGTCGCAGAAGTTCTTGTAACCAATTTTCTCATGCAGATACCGCCCAGAGAGTGGCGTTTCAGAGCAAGGGCGTGCAATAATTTGCGACGCCTTGTGAGCGAAGTCGTCATACTGAATACCCTTGATTTCCGGATGCGGAACGAAATCCACCATGCCGTTCCAATACAGATAAAGCTTGCTCTGTGAAAAGTTGGCACCCATCAACGTGGGAGCATGTTCCAATGGTCCGAACACGGTTGGCTGAAGAAATGCATACAGGGTCAGCTTGCGGTTAGCCCGCTTCTTCGCAACCGATTTCGGTTGGATATTCGATTGGAAATTTTTATGGGATCGACCAATAACAAATACCCGGCGATGGTCATCTTCAACCCACTTACAGAACTCACGTACATGAGGAAGTGCCTTCAAGGATGATTTTCGAGATGCACCAAATTCGGCAATCTCTTTCGTGTCGTCGGTGCTGAGTATTTCCAGAATACCTTCGAATTCCGTCTCAACCGCATTAGAAACCAGATTGGAGACGAATGCCCACGATGCCGAGATTTCTTCTTGGAGTTCAATCTTTTCAACAGGCGAAAAGATTTCATCAACGAACAAATGCCGGTACGCTGCGGCTTCAAGAAGCTGTTTGATGAGGTTCTGATTTATGAGTGCGACACTATCTCGTTCGTCCGTGCAGTGGCGCACGTATTGCTTGGTGCAATAGTCGGAAACGGTTTCACCGCTGATTACGCGAGCGTCAACGCCGATCTTAGCAAGGTCTAAACTCTGCTGATGTGAAAGAGCATTCGTCTGCGTGGCGATGGTTGCATGACCGTCCAGCTTCTTTATGTGGCGGTGAAGTGAGTGTGTTTTGCCTGATCCAGCGGGGCAATCCGCATAGTAGATGGTCTGTTTCAACTGTCCTTTCCTGTAAATAGTGTGCAAAGAAAAAGGTCCATGGCGACCGCTTGGAATTGCGCCACGGACCTTCTGAAACTTTTTCTTTTGCTTCTTACAGGTTTGGGAACTCAAACAGCTTGATGACCTTCGGAATAGAAGAGCCAATTTCCAAGCGGTTCTCTGTTCCTGTCTTATTTAGTACCCGGATGTGGAAATTCGGGCATTTTCGGTAGAATAATGTTTCGAAAATGTATCAAAACGCAAAATGGATTTGCTAATTTTCGCGCCGTCCCGTCGCGGGCAGCTCTCAAGATATCTTTTGTCCCCACGATAAAGCCTTAGGATTCCTATGGGGTTATCTAAGGGACACAATGATGTTTGGGAAGGTTCATATTATAGGCTATCCAAACCATCTGGTAAACTACCAATCGTCATTTCCATATCATTGAATCCGATTGGCGCGAGCTTGTCTCGCGACGATCTTGCGAAGCAACTTGTTTGGGAAGGTATAAGTTAACGGTCACTGGTATCGATCAAATTTTCATGAGATTTTATGAACGCGAACCAATCGTCATGGAAACGTAAACGGTATGGATTTGAAACGTTACCAATCGCCAAGAACAATCCATTACCCTCATGAAATCGATAACGGTTATCCAATATCAATCTTATGGAAATCCCATCTAACACCACCAAACGAGCTGCTTCGCAGGACGGTCGCGAGACAAGCTCGCGCCCATCGGTTTTCATGGATTTTCAACTGGATTTGGTGAGCGATCAATCCAACATCCATGAGATTGAATCACGTACCGTTAGCAAGTCTTACCAACATCGACGAATGGGCATCAGCTTCCATGAGTGGTTCCCGGCATCGCCTAATGTGGCACTGAATCATTTATACGTCACTCTTACTGTGAATATCGCCGTCTTGTCGGTGTCTTCGGTCCTTTTGACCACGGCGGTGTAGGTGTCACAATCGAACGACTGTTCGACATCTGGATACTGTTCAAGCCGGAAACGCTCGATGAGCAAGTCAATTACTTCATCAAGTGATGGATCGTTTTTGGTCATGTTTTCCCTTATCAATTAGGTTGAGACTTAACGGAACGAAGCTGTTCGAGTCAGCAAACGTTTGCCCGATTTTTATCGGCATATTTTTGCTATTTCGTTCTTCGTCTGAACGGTTTTCTAAGGCAAACAATGAGTTTAACGCAATAGCGATTTTGCCCATCCGAAAACTAAAAATATTAAACTTCGAAACAAAGTTCAGCGAGCAAGATTATTCCTGATCGTTCTTGAAATTGGCGCTGTCTTTAGGCGTTTTTACCCTGCAAAAATTTGATTTGATTACAAAATGCGACGCGCTTTAGCTTCTCATGATTTCGGAGTTCAATTTCGCTGTAAAAATTGCGGACGACCATATTCATATTCTGCGAAAGTCCAGCGGGGGTGGTAGGGTGCAAATTTCCTTGATTTTTGCTGAAAATAGCTGTTTGTTTTCAGTATGTTACGCACCGCTATAATGCGTTTACGTGCAGGATGGTACAATGGTGAGTGCCGCTCAATCGAAGTGTGAGTTTATCTCAGGGAAATGCGCAGGAACCCTTATGGCGTAGGGGTTTGCGGGCAATCGCCTTGCATCAGCTTCTATCGATAACCCGCTTAACTGCTGTCGATGTCCACTTGCCGCCTCTTGGTGTCTGCTGACCAAGAGTGTTCAACGCGTCTGCTATCGTCTGAAGGGTATCGCCAGCATCGCGAAGCCGAGCGATGATAGGCAGCACCGACGATGCGAAGCGATCCGCCTTAGCGCTTGCTGCCTTGTTGCGTTCATTGGTCTTGTCTCTCAATCCACCAAGCTTCACTCCACGCGCCTTGGCTGCCTGAAGCGCTGACTTGGTTCGGATGCTGATGAAATCGCGCTCCTGTTCTGCCAGTGCGGCGTAAATGTGGAGCGAGAACTTGTCGCCATGGGGCATTGAAGCCACGCGAAGCTTTACCTTCGGATCATCCATTACGATTGCGATGAACGACACCTTACGAGACAGGCGGTCCAGCTTCGACACCAGCAGTTCAGCGCCGGTCTTTCGTGCAAGGGCAAGAGCCTTGGTAAGTTCTGGGCGATCATCGTCGGCACCCGACTGGACTTCCGTGAATTCGGCGATGACTTCGAAGGGAACATCGGAGAAGTTGTCGAGGTAGATGGCGATGTCGCGCTTCTGCGCTTCGAGTCCGAGTCCGCTCTTGCCCTGTTCGGCGGTCGATACGCGGATGTATGTGATGTATTGCTTCATTGAATTGGTCACTCTCTATTGGACGAAAATATATCAATCACAACAGGCTATGTCAAATAACCACAGTCGTTGTGAGTGATATATTTAGGCAAAGTGAACTTTCAGCGACCGAACGAAAGTAGTGAGGGACCATCCTATTATTGCCGATTTGTTCGAATGTAATAGTATTACATCATTGCGGCGAGAGTTCTGGCGATGTCAGCAGCCGGGGCGGGAAACGTGGTGACGCAAAGAAAACATTTCCGTCGATAGCAGTTTCGTGCTCATAACGCGCCATGTGCTGACAAACCCATTAGGTGATCATCGGTCATGCCATCTATTAATGAAGCCATCATCGAACTGTTGCACGAGATCGGAGCAACGACTGCCAAGCCGGTAAGTTGTTTCGACATTGGTGTGCCGCTCGTTGCGAAAGGCTTCACCGAAATGGAAGTGTTGAACGGGTTGCTTAGGCTACAGGGGGAAGGGCTGTTCGATTTTGTCGGTGGCAATAGGTTGCGATTGGTCAAGGCGCTACCCGATGAGCAAACTGCCTGAACGGTGCGACACCGGTTGCTTCATCAGCCCCGTTTATCTTCCGTCGCCTGATCCTCGCCAGCTTCCCAGTCGTTGTCATTTGAGCTTGGGCGCGTGTCGCTGCCATCCCATCCATGTTCGCGGCAATACTCTTCGCCAGCCGCTATGCCCGCTGCACGATCCTCATATGGACCGGGCAAGCTCTCGAATGTGTTCCGGAATTCGACAAAGACGCCCTTCGTCACAACGTCGAACATGATCAACATACCCGCTTCATAAGCCATTTCGCAAAAACTCCGCTACGTGGATCAGACGATGACAGGTCCAACGCATTTTAAGAAGACTGTGTTCCGAAGCTTTTTTGCTATCCACAATTTGCGGCGGAAGGCGATCTTACCACAATCCCGACATTCTTCGCTGCAATCTGGTCGGCATGAAACACGAGATCAGCCCTGTAGACGCTCTCATTGATGTTCTGCGGTCGATCAATCCACCGGTTGATCATCCGGTTGTGATGTACGAGGTTGGCATTCCAATGATTGTCGAGCGCCGCTTTACTCAAGATGAGACTTTGAACGCCCTGACGTGGTTGCAGTCCGAAGGCCTGATCAAATTGATGGGAGGCAACCGGTTGAGGCTGTTGCGAGCGCTGCCGCTCAAGGCGAGTGAAGGTGGATAACCGCAATCACTAATGTACCCACTGCTTGACTTGGTGTAATGTCGTTCGACCACTCGCATTAAGTGAAACGTTGGATGGTTCAGATGAATAAGAAACCTTCACCGGCGCAGCTTCGGTTATGAATGGCGCGTGTCAATGCCGATTACGCGAAAGGTGTGTCAACCAAACAAACTGCCGATACCTTCAACGAAATGGTTCGATCTTGGGAAGCCGTAGAAGGCTACGACGCGGAACTCAGCTTGAAGACACGCAGTAGAAATGGAACTCTTACTGTCTAACTGTTAGCCATTGCTGATAAGCCGTTATTCACGGTTAGCTGATATACACATAGTATATCCCGCCGTATCAGGATCGCTGCAGTCATGGTTTTCACGTTATTTGCCTATGAACTGCCAAGCGGTGACAGCGCCTCAATGATTTTTGCTGACACCGTTGAACAATGTCACCATTCGGCTTTGGAACTTCGTCGAGAACTAAGAGAGCTGGACTTTGAAGCGGTACCGGTGATGGGTATATTCAAATGTTGGATGCGTCTGCCAGATGAAATGACGTTAAAACAATTGTTGAATGGTGAGATTGATTTACTCACAGCATGTTTGGTGGAAAAAAAGTTGATTGCGTTAGTTGCGGATAGTTAAATCTTGTCCTGTTCACCCGTCGTTCATCTAAAGTTTCTATAGTATATTAACATTCTATTGTATACGCATAGCGGAATTGCAGATCATTATTTTTAGATATGGATTTTTGTAAGCATGAAAGAACCGACGCCAGCCGTCCAGCGGCTGTGGCAGGCCCGTATTGTTACCGAACTTAAAAAGGGAACGCCTGCGGCAGAAACCACGGCAATTCTTTCGCTGATGATGGCTAACTGGCAAGCGGTTGAAGACAACGCACCGGAAGCAACCGACCCGCCGAATACCAAGCGCAGAACGGTGTAAGGTTACGACACTTCTTTGCCGAGCATTTGGCGAGCCTTCAGCAGCGCCGCTCCACTCTCCAGTAAGACCAAATCGCCGGTCAGTTTCGCTTGCCTTGCTGCCTTGAGGTCGGGGAGTAGCTTGTTCACGCGCCGGAATAGGACAAGGGCTTCGTCGGCATAGGTGAGCGCGTTCGATGCTGATGTGATGGCTGCTTGGTGTTCAACGTCTTCGGCGTCGTGAATTAGGTCCAGCGCGGTCGCTCGGTGAAGGCGCGCAAGGAGAATTGCATCTTCGACTTGAGCGCTAATCCGAACCATTGTCATAGCAACCACCGTCCTGCTTTCCTCAGAAAGCTATAGGCATTGGGTGGTTGGTCAAGGGTAGGGTAGTTGCATTTGCAGCATCAGCTGTGGAGGATGTCCTTGAAAGCCAGCTTGAAAACCATGAACTGGTCTTCCTCACAGACTTCGAAGACTTGATTGCCAATCGGAATGCCAAGGGCAATCTGTTCGGACAATATCTCCCGCGCCGCTACGATGGCTTCTGTTCGGGCGCTGTCCACATCAGGCAATTCAACCCCGGTCGTGTCTTCCTCGTAATCATCGCCATTCCGCAGATGAAAATAGTACAATGCCATTTGTCGCTCCCGTCATCTTGAGGACGTGAACGCGGGCAAGTTATTGTGGTTCCAAGCTATTTTCTGAATGGTAGAATTACGGCTGATAGGGTCTGCTGATGTTGATTTGTGATGTCGTCGAAAATTCCCTCGTACTCGCCAATAGCCTCTTGGGCTGCTGATAAGCGCTTCTCATAGCGGCGTGAACGTTCGGCTGATTGTGTCTGACTTACGTTCAGGTCGATCCGAAGGGCAGACAATTCGAGTTGAGCGTCTCGCAGCTTTTTTTGATCACCAGCGCTTGCCAGATACCCAACCGATATCCCAACGAAGAAGGCGATCATAACGAGACAAACGATTGCGAATGTAAACATCATGCAAGTCCATAATCGAAAACGACGACAATAGCCCATCCGGTCTGCACGGACCACATCAAGTTGAGTTCATAGTCAGGGCAGGGCATTGAGATAGGGCATGGCGTGAAAACGGGAAGGTGAGGCGGCAGCATTTCATCACCGATAGATGCGAGGGATCACTGCAGCCGGTCAACCAAACATCGACAGTTTGACGAATTAAGGAAAATATACCTTTACAGCGCGGCAGAATCGGGCTGATCTAAGGAATTAAATCCTTATTTTCGGAGACTATCGTGAAACACGCTCGTGGCATTGACCTTTGCGCCCCGTTCTCGCCAAGCGTGTTTGGGGAGCATGACGGTAAGCAATATCAGACATTGAGAGGCATGCGTGAATGGGAAGTGCTTGGGGCGAGATGCGGGAAGTGTGGGCGCGTGGCTTGGCTGGATAAGACAGCGGTGTTGCGGCAATGTGGGGATCGGTATTTGCGAAACCTTCGCGGCATGCTGAAATGCCAGTGTGGCAACCGCGAAGGCAATCGCGTATTGATCGGAACGTTGCCGCGCTAAAGCACGACATCACCAGCCAGCCAGTTCCTTTTGCAGTTCAGCTTGCTCTTCTTTCTGTCGTTCCCGTTCCACGGTCCATTCTCGCCAGCGCTCTTTCTCTGCCTTCAGCTTGCGCTCTTCTCTCGCATTGTGTTCCTCATCAAAACCGTCGCGCCGCCACATTGCTTGGGAGCTTGCAACAGCTGCATCCGTCAAACACCTATGGATATGCGCCACGCTTGAAGGCAAAGAGGACGACAAATGCACCGACCATTACAATGGTGCCCATGTCGAAGTGGAATGTGTAGCCCATCACGGATGACCAGATGGTGCTGATGAAACCCCAAATCATAAATGCGGTTTCCATGGTTATCGCACCTGACCGGCTTCGTAGCCGACATGGTAAAGGACCAACAGAATGACGATGATTGATCCGACTGAAATGGTCATTGGTCGCCCTCGCTCTTTTTCAGGAAACCCGCTGCTTTTTCCAGCGCGAGTTCACATAGGCGAAGTTGTTCCGAGCCTTTTTTCAATGCCGCAATCCGGGCTTCGTCCTTCCCCTCTGTGATCGCATCTTGGCATGAGGCACGCGCCGAACTTGCGGCGTCTATGGCTTCAATTGAGGCTTCGTGCGCAAAGATATTGTCTTGGTCCGTCGCGTCACGGTTATAACCATGACCGGTTTGTTCGTGCCGATCAGCGAGTTCAATGCCAGCTTCGGCGTCTTTAATGATGTGGTCAATGACATTCATTTGGTAGTCCTTCCTCATTGTCATTATCGTCGGTTCAAAATTGTATCGATCCAATGAATCAATCTGTATTATATAACAATATCAATGAATTACGGCACTGGTCGAGTTGCGCGAGCGGTGCGCTTTCTTCCTCTGGTCGTCCAAGTCGTATTCGTAATTATCGACCGTTGACGATGTCATGACCCGGTCGGCAATCGATGCGGCGTATTCAACAGCCTCATCCAAGGTCTGGAAGCGCCCATTCCTGTTGACCGTGTATCCGCGAAACGTCTCCGGTTGGTACTCTTCGTAATCCGCGTGGATGATCGCAATGGTTTCTTCTTTGGCTGGTGAGAAAAGTTCAATTGCCTCAACAAGCATCTTGCGGTTTTCGGAGTAGGCAATCACAGCTTCGACGTAACCGTACTTCCGTGCATATGCGATGATCCGGTCAATCTGTTTGAGAAATTCCCGTTGCTTCTTTGGGTTCGTCATGACTTCGCTAAATGTGTACTTTTGCATTCCCGTTTTCCTTTATGGGAATGCCTTTTCTTTCATAATGTAAATTCTTCGCGTCCAAGGCATTTGGTTGATGTTAAGCGGCTTGTTTCTGAACTTCCTGTTCAGGGGTTTCAGCCAGTGCTTTCATGAGTGCTTCAAGCTTGTTTTCGAGCGGGAAGGTCTCACCATAGTGCATTTCGAATCCACGGCTGCTGTGACCCATAATGCTGTTCTTAAGATTGTCACCGCATTTGGACCCGCGCAGAGCCGTGGCAAGACGATGCCGGTATGAATAGAATGTTTTGCCTTCAGCGACCGTATCGATGATCTTGTTCGACGCCGCACTGAGGGCTTCGCTTCCGTTGTGGCGTCGGTAGCGCTCGAAACCATCGGGGAACTTCTTTAGCCATTCCAAGGCAGCACCGAACACCGGGATGTCTCGGATTCTGTCGCCATTTGATTTGACCGTATCTCGCAACTCGTTGGGGCGGATGGAAATATAGGGGATCGCCTCATTCAAGTGGATGTCAGATTTCGTAAGAAGGCAAAGCTCTTTACAGGTAGCGCCGGTCATTGATGAGATGACGTTGAGTGCCTTTAGATCGTCGCTCGATTTGCCGCTGATGATCCGATCAAGAACCGCCTTGCACTCCTCATTGGTGAAGCCCGGACGCTTACCCTTCTTGGCTGTGCCCTCAAACTCTACGCTGTCGAAGGGGCTGGTCTTAATTCCGTAATCGACTTTCAAGACCTTGGCGGTGATCAGGCGAAGCCACATGATCTTCTTGCGACCACTGGCAAGGTCGAATTTCTTAGCGGCAATTAGCTCAACAAGCTTTTCCTTATATCCCCAAGTGTCGGCATCCTTTAGCTTTGTGACATCATGGTTCTTGCCCATTGCGCTATTCCATTCGTCGACAGCCTGAACGAATGGACGCCACTTCTTGTAACTCGCCCGCTTGTCGGTGTTCAATCCGAACTTCTCGGAACTCAATTCCCGGTATCGTTCCAATGCCTGAGACATGGTGAGCGCGGGTAGGGCGAGTCCACCAGACACGACAGCAACGATGGTTTCGGAAGGTTTGTCGATCTTCTCGAATTTCTCGACACGGTCTGCCACCAACTCGACGAATTCTTGGGCGGATGCCGCTTTTGTGGCGGCAGTGTAATTGCCGCCAAGGAATGACTTCGCAAAAGCGGTAAAAGCGGCAAGGTTGAAATCTTCAGCGCTTGGTTCATTCCTACCGAACATCGCGTCATATTTCTTGCGAAGCAAAAGCACCTTACCAAGCACTTTCGCTTCAGCATTCTCATCGGTGATTTTCACACCTAACGACTCACAGAAATGTTTTCGTTTTCCGAACGTATTACTCTCAGAAAGGTGCCTTGGTACTGCAATCCTGAAGTAGTACGTGTCGCCACGAATCTCAACATGCTTCATTTCCAATCGGCTTCTCCGTTTTTTGGGTTTTCTTTTAACAACTATCGGGTTCATATTTCATGCCTTTCGATGTTGTCAACAAATATTTTCAGACTCACTTACTTTTTCTGAATTTCTATTGATTTGATTTAATTACAAAAGGAGATAGCGCGTTTTGTAATTAAATCAAATTCCCTAATACTTGAACTATACACTTTGTAATCATTTCAACTCGGACACACAGAATCGCCGCACCACACTGGGGCGAACGCAGAGATGGGCGATGGGATGAGGGAAAACCGGGCGCAAAATGTCATAGTTGATGCATCAGGAATGCAACAATTCTGCAGACTTAAAATTTTTAAGCCATTGTTATTGCTTGCTATTTTTACGAAATTGGGGGGCATTTTTTGGCGGAAGAGGTGGGATTCGAACCCACGGTACGGTCTCCCGCACGCCGGTTTTCAAGACCGGTTCCTTAAACCACTCGGACACTCTTCCTGATGAAGGCTTATAGTGTGATGCCGGTTTGGCGGGTCGTGGTTTCCCGGGCAAATTTTTGGACATCAGCCTGTCACGGCTCGCTTTATAGCTTGCCGATTGCGGACGTCAACCGGTCTAGGGGCGCCAGCGCGGTCGCAGACCGGGAACAATTCTTCGCTCGCCGCTTTTTGACTGATGTTTCAAAGAAAGGCGATGGCGATGGTGAGGACATTTCAGACTGTGAGCCTGTCGATTTTGGTTTCTGCTACGATGCTGGTTGCACCGAGTTATGCGGCGCTTGAGGCCGATGGCGATAACATGGTGGACATGGCAGCGGTCGCAGTTGCAGACCACCAGCAGGTGAGCGGTCCGGTCTGCATACCACCCGAGCCGCAGTATTTATCCACATTCATTCGCGACATGGATGGTACCATTGTCGGTATCCGCTATGACATCATCGATTATGTCTGCTAGGACAGCGTATTCTTCGTTTTTAATTCAGCCATTACATGCGCTTTCAAGCTTCATTTGATCGGACCTGCAGGATCGTGCATTAACTATTCGCTAACCATAATCCCAATTGTTTCATTCCAGCACGGTTAACCATTCGCATTTTCGCCACGTTGTTGTCATGATTAATCGACTGTTACATTTCGGGACGCCGGACCTTTCGCGGAGGCAAACGCGCGAAGAGACTGCGTACGGCTTATGCGAATGGCGATGTGGGGCACATGACTTCCAATCTGACGGCGGCTTTTTTCTTCAAGGGATTGCGCGTTGCAGCCATCCCGATGCTTTGCGTCGGGCTGACGGCTTGCGGATCGACGACCAGCGTCGCTAAGGGCAAGCCGCGCAGCAAGGAATATTTTGCTGAATCGATCTACGGCGTGAAGGCCAGTCCGCGCGTTGTCGCCGAGGGGAAGAGCGTTCCCAAGGGCGGCGGCCGCTATCAGGTCGGCAAGGCCTATCAGGTCAAGGGCAAGTGGTACCAGCCGAAAGAGGATTTCGGCTATAACAAGACCGGCATGTCGTCCTGGTATGGCTCCGCGTTCCATGGCCGCCTGACGGCGAATGGCGAAGTCTACGACAAATATCATCTGTCGGCTGCCCATCCGACTTTCCCGCTGCCAAGCTATGCCCGCGTCACCAATCTTGAAAACGGCACTTCCGTCGTGGTCCGGGTCAATGATCGCGGTCCCTATGAATACGGGCGGATCATCGACGTCTCGTCGAAGACAGCCGACTTTCTCGATATGAAGCGCAAGGGCAGTGCCCAGGTTCGCGTCCAGTATATCGGCAAGGCGCCGCTCGAGGGCAATGACATGCCCTATCTAATGGCATCCTATGTGAAGAAGGGTGACCGCAGCCCGAACGCATTCCCAGAAGGCCAGATCGCCTCCGGTGTCATGGTCGCGTCGAACGAGCCGCTGCGCAAACAGGCTGGCAATCTCGGCACGCTGACCATACCGTCGAAATCCAACATGGAGATGGGCGTGCCGGTTACGGCGCTCGCCGAAGCTGCAACGCCGCGTGCGTCATCGGCAGGGCTTGATGCCTTCGCAATGCTGCCGGAGATCGGTCCGATCCCGCGCGAACGGCCGGACTATATCCCGATGCCGAATGGCAATATGGCCTACGCGGCCGCCTATGTCGAAGCGCGTGTCAGCGATTCCGACACCGCCTTCGATGCCATTCTCGTTGATCAAAACCCTTTGACGCCGAATTCGATCGTCGAATACGCCAAGCGCAAGACCGTCCTGCGTTAGAACTCGTACGATCAATGAGGCTCTAACGTCTCATCCCGATCCTTCGCGATTGATCACCGGTGGCCCGGCTGCTATTGCCGGGAAAGGCACCGGAGTTTGGAATGCATATACGGCTGGTTTCGGTTTTCATTGCTCTCGTGCTGATTGTCAGCGCGCCCATGGCGGCTCTGGCGCAGGCCTTTGAGACCAAGGCGAAGCAGGTCTATCTGATCGATGCCGAGACCGGCACGGTCCTGTTTGCCAGGGATGAAAACGCCGTTGTTCCACCGGCGTCTCTGGCCAAGTTGATGACGATGGAAGTCGTCTTCGATGCGATCGGCAAGAACGAACTGACGCTCGATACCGAATTTCCCGTTTCCGAGCATGCCTGGCGAACCGGTGGCGCACCATCGGGCACATCGACGATGTTTGCAGCGCTGAAATCGCGCGTCCGCGTTGCCGATCTCATTCAGGGCGTGACCGTCCAGTTGGCCAATGATGCCTGCATCATTCTTGCAGAAGGGATGATGGGCAGCGAGGAGGCGTTCGCCAAGCGCATGACCGAGCGCGCCCGTGAACTGGGCTTGAGCCGCTCGGTGTTCCACAATGCCACCGGCCTGCCTGATCCGGAAAACAAAACCACCATGCGCGACATGGCGCTGCTCGCCCAACATATCCAGAGCACTTATCCCGACCTGTTCAAATACTATTCCCAGAGCGAATTCGAATGGAACAGGATCCTCCAGCGAAACCGCACGCCGCTGATCTCGGCCAATATCGGCGTCGATGGATTTGCCACCGGGTTTGCCGAAGGGTTCGGCTTTGGCATGGTCGCCACCATGCAGAAGGACGCTAGACGCGTGTTTCTGGCGCTTGGTGGTCTTGCCACGGATAAGGAACGCGTCGAGGAAACGCGCAAGATCCTCGACTGGTCGATGACGGCCTTTGAACGAAAGCGGCTGTTTGAAGCCGGCGATAGCGTCGGGGAGGCGAGTGTCTATGGTGGCGCGGTTTCGCATGTCCAGCTGGTCACGGCCCGTGCTGTGGACGTACTTGTGCCGGTCAACAATCCGGAGCGGCTTTCGGCCAAGGTGATCTATCGCTGGCCGCTTGCCATGCCGGTGGAGGCGGGCAGGGAGGCAGGCATGCTCAAAATCTGGAGCGGCGAGCGGTTGCTGCGCGAAGTGCCGGTCGAAACCAGTGCGGCCATTGGCCAGGGCACCCTTTCGGGCCGGGCGCTGGATGCGCTGCAGGAATTGCTGTTCTTCTGGCTCTGATGAAATGACGCGGCCAGCGGTTTCGCCGCTGGACACAATCAGCTACACAAACCCGGTGCCCGCTTTGCATTCGCCATCGGCTCTGGTGGCTGAGGCAAGCTGCGGCGCGGACATCCCTTGGATGTTCAATGGAAAAATGACCTACGGGAATTCATGGTGTCTGTCGGAACAGGTGTGTTTGTTACATTCGAAGGCGGCGAGGGGGCTGGCAAATCCACCCAGATCCGGCTGCTGGCCGATGCGTTGCGCGAGCGCGGCTATGCTGTTTTGACGACGCGCGAGCCCGGTGGCTCTCCCGGCGCGGAAGCCGTGCGGCACGTGCTGTTATCGGGTGCCGCCCAGGAATTCGGCGTGCGTATGGAGGCAATCCTGTTTGCGGCCGCCCGCAGCGACCATGTCGAGGAAATCATCCGGCCGGCGCTTTTGAAGGGGACTGTCGTCCTCTGCGACCGTTTCATGGATTCCTCGCGTGTCTACCAGGGCGTGACCGGCAATCTTGAACCCAGCTTTATCGAGGCGCTGGAGCGCGTTGCGATCAACGGCGTTGCGCCCGATTGCACGATCATTTTCGATCTTCCCGCAGCACTTGGCCTTGAGCGCGTCAGAAAAAGGGCAGGGGCGGCGGAAGTCCTGACAGGTCAGGAAGTCGAGCTCGACCGCTTCGAGAAGGAAGAGCTCGAAACCCATGAAAAGCGCCGCGAGGCCTTCCTTGATATCGCCAGCGCCGACCCGGCGCGGTGCCATGTGGTCGATGCGGCCGCCTCCGCCAGCGACATCGCCGCTGCCGTGCTTGTCATCATCGAGCCCTTGCTGCCCGGATCGGGCAATGGGCCGGATACGGAAGCGGCACAATGAGCACGGACAGGTTTGACGTTCTGGACGGCGCCATTTCTCCGGCCGAAAACATGCGCCTGTTCGGCCATGAGGAGCCGGAGCATTTTCTGGCGCAAAGCTACCGATCGGGCAAGGGGCATCATGCCATCCTCATCGAAGGGCCGGAAGGCATCGGCAAGGCGACGCTCGCCTTCCGCTTTGCCAACCATGTGCTGACCCATCCCGATCCGGCATCCGCACCGGCGGAACTTGGCGATCCCGATTTAAATTCGATCGTCAGCCGCCAGATGGCTTCGGGTGCCTCGCACAATCTTTTGCACCTCACACGGCCTGTCGATGAAAAGACCGGCAAGGTGAAAAGCGCCATTACCGTTGATGAAGTGCGCCGGGCCGGCAAGTTTTTTTCGCAGACATCCGGCACTGGAAACTGGCGGATCGTCATCGTCGATCCCGCCGATGACCTCAACCGCAACGCTGCCAATGCGATCTTGAAAATTCTCGAGGAGCCGCCGAAGCGTTCGCTATTCCTGGTCCTGACGCATGCGCCGGGCAAGCTTTTGCCGACCATCCGTTCGCGCTGCCTGCCGCTGCAACTGAAACCACTGGCGCCGGATGCGATGCGCGCTGCCATGAGCCATCTCGGCTTTGACCTTTCCGGACCGGATGGGCAAAAGGTTCTGGCATCGGCGCATGGCAGCGTGTCGGAGGCGTTGAAGCTGATCAATTATGGCGGCCTTGACATCATGGCGACGTTCGAGGCCATTCTGGCCGGTCAGGAGCCTGGTATCCGCAAGGATATGCACAAGCTGGCCGACGTTCTGGCGGGCAAGGACAGCGAAACGATCTTTGCGTTCTTCATGGCGCTGGTCACTGGCCATATGATGAGCGAAGCGCGCCAGGCTGCGCATTCCGGCGATATTGGAAGGGCAGACCGGTTTGCGCGCCTATCGAGCAGCGTGACAGAGCGGATCACCGTGGCGCAGGCCTATAATCTGGATCGAAAGCAGACTGTTCTCTCGATTCTGGACGATCTCAGGGCAGCGTCCCGCGCCATGGCCTAGACGTTCACTCTGCCAGTATGCGCAGGGCCAGTGCGGTAGAACCGGGCAGCTTTTCTAGGCGCGCACTGTTTCATCCCGCCGTTGGATGCGCTAATAGCCAGACACCAAAAGATCAGACACAGGCCGAAACCCGATCATGACCGATACGTCTCCCTTCTACATCACCACCGCGATCTCCTATCCGAACGGCAAGCCGCATATTGGCCATGCCTACGAGCTGATCGCGACCGATGCTATGGCGCGCTACCAGCGGCTGGAGGGGCGCGACGTCCTGTTTCTGACGGGAACCGACGAGCACGGCCAGAAAATGCAGCAGACGGCGCGCAAGGAAGGCATCAGCCCGCAGGAACTGGCAGACCGCAACTCGGCCGAATTCAAGAGCATGGGCGCTCTGCTGAACGCGTCCAACGACGACTTCATCCGCACGACCGAACCGCGCCATCATGAGGCCGTCCAAAATATCTGGAACCGTATGGCCGATGCCGGCGACCTCTACAAGGACAGCTATTCCGGCTGGTACTCGGTGCGCGACGAGGCATACTACCAGGAAGGCGAAACGGAAGTGCGCGCGGACGGCGTGCGCTACGGGCCGCAGGGCTCACCCGTCGAATGGGTGGAGGAAGCCAGCTATTTCTTCAAGCTGTCGGCCTATCAAGACAGGCTGCTGCAGCATTACGAAGACAATCCGGACTTTATCGGCCCGGCTGAGCGCCGCAACGAGGTGATGTCCTTCGTGAAATCCGGCCTGCGTGATCTCTCGATGTCGCGCACGACCTTCGACTGGGGCATTCCCGTTCCCAATGATCCCAGCCATGTCATGTATGTCTGGGTCGATGCGCTGACCAACTATATCACCGCGACCGGCTACCTCACCGATCCGGAAGGCCCGCGCGCCAAATTCTGGCCGGCCAATATCCACATGATCGGCAAGGATATCATCCGCTTCCACGCCGTCTACTGGCCAGCCTTCCTGATGTCCGCCGGCCTGCCCTTGCCGAAGAAGGTGTTTGCCCACGGCTTCCTGCTCAACAAGGGCGAGAAGATGTCGAAGTCGCTCGGCAATGTCGTCGATCCCGTCAATCTGGTGGAGCATTTCGGGCTTGACCCGATCCGCTATTTCTTCCTGCGCGAAGTCTCTTTCGGCCAGGACGGCAGCTACAGCGAGGAGGGGATCGCCACCCGCATCAATTCCGATCTGGCCAATGGCATCGGCAATCTGGCCAGCCGTTCGCTGTCGATGATCGTCAAGAACTGCGAGGGCCAGATCCCTGAATGCGGCGCCCTGAGCGACGAAGACAAAGCGATGCTGGCTGCCGCCGACGCGTTGCATGCCTCGACCCGCGACGACATGAATGCGCTGATGATCCACCGGGCACTGGCCTCGATCATCGCCGTCGTCTCGGAAGCCGACCGGTATTTTGCAGGCCAGGAACCCTGGGCGTTGAAGAAGACCGACCCGGCGCGCATGGCGACCGTTCTTTATGTCACCGCCGATGTCGTGCGCCAGATCGCCATTCTGCTGCAGCCTTTCATGCCGGAATCATCGGGAAGGCTGCTCGATCTCGTGGCGATCCCCGCAGATCAGCGCAGCTTCGCGTCCCTTGGTGAAGCAGGCCGGCTGGTGGCCGGAACGGCGCTGGAAGCCCCCAAGCCGGTTTTCCCACGCTATGTGCCGCCGGAAGCTTAAGGACGGCCCGTCATGCTGATCGACACCCATTGCCATCTGGATTTTCCGGATTTCGACGCTGAGCGCGATGCGATCATCGCGCGCGCGCGCGCTGCCGGCGTCGGCCAGATGATCACGATTTCGACGCGCGTGAAGAAGTTCGACACGATCCTTGCGATTGCAGAGACCTATGCCAACGTCTTCTGTTCGGTCGGCACGCATCCGCACAATGCCGATGAGGAACTGGATATCGAGGCGGACGATCTGGTGCGCCTGTCGGCACATCCGAAAGTGGTTGCGATCGGCGAAGCCGGGCTTGATTATTTTTATGACAACGCGCCGCGCGACGCGCAGGCGACCGGTCTGCGCCGCCATATTGCCGCTGCCCGGCAAACCCAGCTGCCGCTGGTCATTCACAGCCGCTCTGCCGACGACGACATGGCCGCAATCCTGACCGAGGAAACAGGGAAGGGGGCCTTCCCTTTCCTGCTCCATTGTTTCTCCTCCGGCCCGGATCTCGCCAAGGTTGGCGTCGATCTCGGCGGCTATATCTCGTTTTCCGGCATCCTGACCTTTCCGAAATCGGAGGAACTGCGCGCGATCGCCAAGACCGTTCCGCATGACCGGATGATCGTCGAAACCGACGCTCCGTATCTGGCGCCCAAGCCGTTCCGGGGAAAGCGCAACGAGCCGGCCTATGTGGCGCACACCGCGAAGGTTCTGGCCGAAACCATCGGCGTTTCCACCGACGAGATTGCTGCGATCACGACAGAGAATGCTTTCCGCGTCTTTTCTAAAATGCCGAGACTCTGACATGGCGGTGAGGCGGGTCTTCACCATCCTTGGCTGCGGCTCGTCTCCCGGCGTGCCGCGCATCAACGGCGACTGGGGCGCGTGCGACCCCGCCAACCCGAAAAACCGCCGCAGCCGCGCTGCCTTGCTGATCGAACAGACCGGCGCCGACGGCGGCACGACCACCGTCGTGATCGATACCGGACCGGATTTTCGCGAGCAGATGATTGCAGCGAACGTCAAGACTATCGACGCGGTCTTCTATTCGCACCCGCATGCCGATCATATTCACGGCATCGACGATCTGCGCGGTTATGTGCAATCCACCGGCAGACGCATGCCGATCTGGGCCGATGCGCCGACCATGGAGCGCATCCGCGAGGGGTTCGGCTATTGCATGGAGACGCCGGCGGGCAGCAACTATCCGCCGATCGTCGAGCCGAACATTATCGATCCGTCGCTGGCACCCGTGGCGATTACCGGGGCCGGGGGCACGATCCGGCTGCAGCCGGTGCTTCAACACCACGGCAGCATCATGTCGATGGGCTTTCGCATCGGCGGTTTTGCCTATTGCAGCGATGTCAACGATTTCCCGCCGGACACGATCGGCAAGCTCACGGGGCTGGACATGCTGGTGATCGACACGCTGCAGTACAAATTCCACCCGAGCCATCTGTCGCTGGAACAGACACTCGGCTGGATCGAACGGTTTTCGCCGAGGCGCGCCGTGCTCACCCATATGCATACGCCGCTGGATTACGCGACGGTGATGCGCGAAACGGCCGATCATATCGAGCCGGCCTATGACGGCATGCGGCTGGAGTTCGACGTCAGCGGCGAAGCCGCCGATGACGTCCGGTGAATTGACGGCATCAGCTGAAATATGGCTGAAGATTTCCTCTGATGCGATCGAGAACAGTGGTGCCGGAAAGGTCTGGCGCGAAACGCTGGCCGGTGATCGTCTCATAGGCTTCGATATAGACTTTTGACGTCTGTTCGACGAGATCGGCCGGAATTTCCGGGATCGGATCCTTGTAGGGATCGCAGCGTTCGGTCACCCAGGCGCGCACAAAATCCTTGTCGAAGCTCTTCGGCCGTGCGCCGGCTTCAAAACTCTGCGCATAGCTTTCGGCGATCCAGTAGCGGCTGCTGTCGGGCGTGTGGATTTCGTCGGCGAGCACGATGCGGCCGTCCTTGTCGGTGCCGAATTCGTATTTGGTATCGACAAGAATGAGGCCGCGCTCGGCGGCGCGCTGCTGACCGCGCGCAAACAGCGCCAAGGCATAGCGCGAAACGGTGTCCCATTGTTCGGCGGTCAAAAGCTTCTGCGACAGGATTTCATCGGCTGAAAGCGGCTCGTCATGGCCGCCGTCGAACGCCTTGCTGGTTGGCGTGATGATCGGTTGCGGCAGCTTCTCATTGTCCTTCAGACCGTCCGGCAAGTGGATGCCGTACATGTCGCGCTCGCCATTGCGGTATTTGGTCAGGATCGACGTGCTGGTGGTGCCGGCAAGATAACCGCGCACGACGATCTCGACCGGCAGGATATCCAGCCTGGTGCCGATGACGACGTTCGGATCCGGATAGGATACGACATGGTTCGGGCAGATATCAGCGGTTTCCTCAAACCAGTACCGCGCCGTTTGGGTCAGAACCTGGCCCTTGAACGGGATGGCCGTCAGGATGACATCGAAGGCACTCAGCCGGTCCGTCGCGATAATGATGCGGTTGCCATCCGGCAGATCATAATTCTCGCGCACCTTGCCATTGTAGCGTCCTGGCAATTCGGGAATGAAAGCATCTGAAAGAATGCGCAAATCGCTCATCGGGTCCGGTCTTTCGCTGACGGTGGAGACCGGTATCGCTTAAGCCTTGGAGCGTGGCAAGGTCAAGACGGGGCAAGCTGGAATGCAGCTGGTGGCGTGGTTTCTGATGTGGCTTAGTTCCATAATCTATCTTATGTGATAGATATATGTAGCCGCAAAGTTGAAGTGTCCTGTTTCTGCAAAGTTAGAGTGTCACACTCCCCGCGTTTGATAACGCGGAGACGAGCAGATGGGATTGATAGCGATGAGCGAGCGCGATCTGCAGCGGATCGAGGTTTTGTCGAAGGTTGTTGCCGGCCGGATGACGTTGGTATCGGCGGCACATGTGCTTGATCTGAGCGAGCGCCAGATCCGCCGGCTGCTGGAGCGTATGCGCACTGGTGGTGCGGCGTCGATCCGGCACAAGGCGATCGGCCGGCCGTCGAACAACCGGATCAGCGACGGTGTCCGGGATTATGCGATGACGCTGGTTCGCGAACGCTATGCGGATTTCGGACCGACCTTGGCGGCGGAGAAGCTTGCCGAGCGGGATGGTCTGCGTGTGTCGCGCGAGACGCTGCGCGGTTGGATGTCTGAGGCCGGACTGTGGCTGTCGCGCAAGCAGCGGCGGACGTTCCATCAGCCGCGGCGGCGGCGTGAAGCCTATGGCGAGCTGGTGCAGATCGACGGGTCGGCGCATCGCTGGTTTGAGGATCGCGGACCGCCGTGCTCGCTGCTGGTGTTCGTCGATGATGCGACCGGCAGGTTGATGCAGTTGCGCTTTGTGCGCTCGGAAAGTGCCTTTACCTATTTCGAGGCACTGGAGCTCTATCTGCAGGATCACGGTGCGCCGATTGCTTTTTATTCCGACAAGCATTCGGTATTCCGGGTGGCGAAGAAGGATGCCAAGGGCGGCCAGGGCATGACCCAGTTCGGGCGTGCGCTGTGTGAGCTAAACATCGAGATTCTCTGCGCAAATTCCAGCCAGGCCAAGGGTCGTGTCGAGCGCATGAACCGGACGCTGCAGGACCGTCTGGTCAAGGAGTTGCGGCTTTCCGGCATCGACAGCATGGAGGCTGGCAATGCGTTCTTGCCGGGCTTCATGGAGAACTACAACGCGCGTTTTGCAATCGTCCCTGCCCGACCCGATGATTTGCACCGGCCGCTGAATCTGGTGCCGGATCGATTGGCCAAGATCCTGTGCAAGCGCGAGCAGCGTTATGTCGGATCGCAGCTGACGTTTTCGTTTGAACGCAAGCGGATCATGCTGGAGGAGACCGAGATGACGTGTGGGCTGGTGGGCCGCTACGTCGAGACCTATGCCTATGCGGATGGGCGGCTCGATGTGCGCTGGAAGGGACATTCCCTACCCTATACGGTGTTCGACAAGGACCAACGGGTAACGCATGCGGCAATTACCGAGAACAAGCGGCTCGGCGAAGTGCTGGCCTATGTCAAAGAGCGCCAGGACCAGAAGGTAACGCCGGCCGTGAAGACAAATAGCGACAAGAACGGCTACAAGCCGACAGGTCGCAAACCCGGAAGACGCACGGATTCCATGAACGATCCGGCAGTCATTGCGCGACGTGAGAAGGCCCTGTTGCGGCAGCAAGCTGCCGAGTGAATGACCGATCGGATCGTCTTAAAGCTAAAGCCGAAGGGCAGCGTCTCACCCGCCCCCGCCCTTCCCTTGCAACCCGGCCCAGCCGGTCCGGTCGGGGGCTTGCCTCAGCACACCTGGACATACCGAGCGTCGCATTTCTAAACGGATGCAGATGCGCCCAAAGTGACATTTTAACTTTGCACACAAACGGACATTTCAATCCTGCCGCCACAATGTCTGTAGCCGCAAAGTTGAAGTGTCCTGTTTCTGCAAAGTTAGAGTGTCACACTCCCCGCGTTTACCGAACATATGCCCGCCGCTGGGATTGTGAGCGTCTGCCACTACGCAGCGTCGAAATCAGCGCGGCTCGTCATGTAGCCGGATGGATTGGGCTCGGCCTTCATCATCGTCCGCCGCCAAGCCTCTTGCTCCGCATGGATCAAAGCCAGTTCCCAAACGCAGCCGATCACCGGTCTTTTCAACGTATCCAGGGGTTGGGCGGCAGCATAGGGTTTTCGATAGTTGTGCTGACACAGAACCGATCCCAGTATCCACCAGTGCGCTGAAACCGTCACGCCCGATTCTCCGGGGTGAATGATTACGAAGCCCATGCCATTGTCATCGCCCTCGTCTGCCACACGCGGCAGAACCTCGGCTTGGACGAAAGATTGTGCGAGGCTGAGCATGGCTTGGTCGATGCGGCGATTATCCGCAACGAGGCCATAGATTTTAAACTGCAGACTGGCCATATCCCAAAGGCCCAAATGTGACACTGTGCGTGGATGATAGATTTCAATCGGTTTTGAGTTCATGGGCCACACTCCGCTCGGCCTATTGGTGCCAACATGCGCTCTGGCCGATCGGCGTGCATTCTGCCATGATATAGGGCAGAATGAAGGACCGGTGGGGCATTTGGGCATCCAGAACCACGACGCAATAAGTTTCTACAGTCTTATATCCTGATTTCTACACGAATAAATTAATGCATTTATTTGTTTTTGTTATATAAATTTAAAATTCTATCCACCGATTTTTCTTTCCGAAACCATTTGCGACCGGCACACGTATCTAATTCTTCTGATAGCCAGCAAGGAGACGGGGAATGATCCGGACGTTCAGAGCCTGCGCATGTATTGCCGTCCTCTTCGCCATGCAGCCGCTGGCGCTTGCGGCGGAGCCTGTCGATACCGCCCAATCGATCATTCAAAACCAGATCCAGGCCTTTCTCAACGATGACGCCGAAACGGCTTATTCCTTTGCCTCGCCGCAGATCCGGCAGAAATTTCCGGACAAAAGCATCTTTTTCGAGATGGTCAAGCGCGGCTATACGCCGGTCTACCGCCCCGGCAACTTCGCCTTTGGACGCAGCAAGATCGATGGCGATACCATCGTGCAGGAGGTTCTGATTTCAGGGCCAGGCGGCAAGGACTGGACGGCACTGTACTTCCTCGTCAAGCAACCCGACGGCAGCTACAGGATCAACGGCGTGCAGATGCTGCAACAGGCGCCGGGGCCTGAGATTTAAAGAGCGGAAAGTACACCCTCTGCGGGACAACGCATTGACGTTGAGACACGCGCTCCCTTAGACATGACGTGCTAATTAAGCCCGGGAGCGTTCATCGTGAATTTGCCGCTGCAGAAAGTTTGTGACATCCATGATCTCTTCCATCCAGAGATCGACAATATTCTTAGAGACGATTTGAGATCTATTCCTTTCGGATCCCGGCGTGCCTGGGAATTCGCCATGATCTTCCGGGCGCTTTCGATCAAGGGAAAGCTTCACCCTGCAGCCCAGGGTCTTGCCATGGGCGCCGGTACTGAAAAGCTCATCTATGCGGTCGTACCGCGCGTCGCAAAGACGATGGTCACCGATCTTTATTTGCCCAATAGCGGCTGGGTCGGGGTGCGTACCGACAATCCCCGTGATCTCATCCTGCAAAAGGCGCCCTGGCCGATCGACGCGAACAAGGTCGATGCGATGGCGATGGACATGCGCAAACTCGATTTTCCCGATGAGAGCTTCGACTTCTGCTGGTCGACAGGATCATTCGAGCATATCGGGCGCGACACGGATTTCCTGCAGCACTTCAAAGAGGTCGAACGCGTCCTGAAGCCCGGCGGCGTCTATGCCTTTACCACGGCCATTACGTTCGGCGGCGCCACCGAGCCGATTCCGCACAACTACTATTTCGATCCCAACCATCTGATCGACCTGATCCATGCCTCGCCGCTGCATGCCGAGCCGGAATTCGATTGCTTCGTGCGCGATCATATTTTCAACCGCCCTCACCCGGAACGGCTGCAGGATTACGGGTGCGATGCCGCCCGCAAATTTTCCAAGCCGATCGTCTCGTTTCGCCGCGGCATCATTCTGGCGGCCAACGTGATGGTGCTGACAAAGGATTCCGGACGCACCAAAGTGCGGCCGCAGGTGTGTGGACTTGAGGAATCACGCAAGCGGTTGACGATCCAGGCAGATGGCCATCTGAGCGCGCTTTGGTCCGACTTCCAGTATCTTCAGCCAGAAGTGGAGAAAGGCAGCCTGACCATCCAGCCGCAGGTCTTCGGCGACGGCACGGCGGTAATCGACGTCATCATTCCGCATGGTGGCCCTGAGACACTGAAATGGACCGTCAAGCCCCGGCCGATTTCCGGGAGCATTACCTGGGAGCCGTTGCAATCAGGCAAGCTGACAGCCCTCGATAGCAGCTTTCGCTTCGAGACCAAGCGCGACCGTCTTTATTCCGTCAAGCTGTCAATCCCTTTGTCCGCCAAAATGTCGGGCGCGGCCAAAGATCTGAGCCGCGTCGTCGTCAAGGCGAAAGTCGTCTGAGTGCTACCATTTCACAAGGGCGCCAAGTCGCCTTGGCGCCATTCTTCCTGTGTTTCCTCCATGAAGGCGGCATAGCGGCCTTCCTCGATTGCCTTGCGGATACCGGCCATCAGGTCCTGGTAATAGGCAAGGTTGTTCCAGGTGAGCAGCATGCCGCCCAGGCTTTCGTCGGCGCGCACGAGATGATGCAGGTAGGCGCGCGAATAGTCGCGTGCTGCTGGGCATGAGGACTGATCGTCGAGCGGCCTGATATCTTCCGCATGGCGGGCATTGCGCAGGTTGACGCGGCCGCGCCGGGTGAAGGCCAGGCCGTGACGGCCGGCGCGGGTCGGCATGACGCAGTCGAACATGTCGATACCGCGCGCCACGGATTTCAGGATATCGTCGGGTGTGCCGACCCCCATCAGATAGCGTGGCTTTTCGGCGGGCAGTTCCGGGCAGGTAATGTCGAGCATATCCAGCATCACCGCCTGCGGTTCGCCGACGGCAAGGCCGCCGATCGCGTAGCCCTTCAGATCGAGCCCTGATAGTGCCTTTGCCGAGCGGACGCGCAGTGCAGGCACATCGCCACCCTGGACGATGCCGAACATCGCCTTGCCAGGCTGGTCGCCGAAAGCAGTCTTGCAGCGATCTGCCCAGCGCAGAGACATTTCCATTGCTCGTTCAATATCAAGTGCTTCGGCCGGAAGTCTCACACATTCGTCGAGCTGCATCTGGATATCGCTATCGAGCATCCCCTGGATCTCGATCGAACGTTCCGGCGACATATGATGGAGCGCGCCATCGACATGACTCTTGAAGGTCACGCCCTTTTCATCGAGCTTGCGCAGGCCGGCGAGCGACATGACCTGGAAGCCGCCGCTGTCGGTCAGGATCGGATAGGGCCAGCGGATCAGCTCATGCAGGCCGCCAAGACGCGCCACGCGCTCAGGACCGGGGCGCAGCATCAGGTGATAGGTGTTGCCCAAAATGATGTCGGCGCCGAGATCGCGCACCTGATCGAGATACATCGCCTTGACCGTGCCGACGGTTCCAACCGGCATGAAAGCCGGCGTGCGGATCTCGCCGCGCGGCATCGATACCATGCCGCGCCGGGCCTTGCCGTCAGTTGCCTGAATGTTGAACTGGAATGTCTCGGTCATGGTGTCTCGATCCTGGGATTATCCCGGAAAAGCAGGCTGGAATCGCCGTAGGAATAAAAGCGGTAGCCGGTTTTGATTGCATGGGCATAGGCCCGCCGCATGGTTTCCAGGCCACTGAACGCCGAAACCAGCATGAACAAAGTCGATTTCGGCAGGTGAAAATTGGTCATCAGCATATCCACCGCGCGAAAGCGATAGCCGGGCGTGATGAAGATGCCGGTCGGGCCGGACCAGGGGCGGATATCGCCATTCTCTTCGGCCGCACTCTCGATCAGCCGCAGCGACGTGGTACCGACGCAGACGATGCGCCCGCCCCTCGCCCGGACAGCATTCAGGCGTTCGGCAACCTCGGCACTGACATGGCCGATCTCCTGGTGCATGACGTGATCGTCGGTATCGTCCACCTTCATCGGCAGGAAGGTTCCGGCGCCCACGTGCAAGGTCACGAAATGGCGCTCGACGCCAAGCGCATCCAGGGCGTTGAACAGCCTATCGGTGAAATGAAGACCGGCGGTTGGGGCCGCTACTGCGCCTTGTTCTCGGGCATAGACCGTCTGGTAATCTGTGCGGTCCTGCTCGTCCTCGGCGCGCTTGGAGGCGATATAGGGCGGCAATGGAATATGGCCGACGGCAAGAATGGCGTCGTCGAGCGCCGGGCCGGACAGGTCAAACTGAAGGGTCACTTCGCCGGCCTCGCCCTTCTCCGCGACGGTCGCGTCCAGCGCACCCATCAGGCAGGTATTGGACCCGTGGCCGAATTCGATACGGTCGCCGGGCTTCAGGCGCTTGGCCGGGCGGGCAAACGCCTTCCAGCGGTCGGCTGCGACGCGCATGTGCAGCGTCAGGGAGACCTCAGTCACCACATCCGCGCCACGCCGCCTGACCCCTTCCAGCTGCGCGGGAATGACTTTGGTATCATTGAAAACGAGGGCATCGCCGGGACGCAGGAACTTCGGCAGGTCCATCACGCTGCGATCGCTCAGCCCGGAATCGTCTTGCGGCTGAACGACGAGCAGGCGCGCGCTGTCGCGCGGACTTGCGGGCCGCAGCGCAATATTGTCTTCGGGAAGATCGAAATCGAACAGATCGACGCGCATCAAAACTCTCTTTAAACGGCAAACCCGCCCCGGCGCCCTTCAAGGCAACGGGACGGGTTTTGGCAATAGCCTGAATTAGGCGTTGGCGGCAAGTTTCATCGAAACGATGCTGTCGGGATCCTTGACCGGCTCGCCCTTCTTGATCTTGTCGACATTGTCCATGCCGGAAATGACCTGACCCCAGACCGAGTACTGCTTGTTCAGCCATGGGCTGTCAGTAAAGCAGATGAAGAACTGCGAGTTGGCCGAGTTCGGCATCTGGCTGCGGGCCATCGAGCAGGTGCCGCGGACGTGGCTCATGTTGGAGAATTCAGCCTTGAGGTCCGGCTTGGACGAGCCGCCCATGCCGGCGCGGGCCGGATTGAAATCCTTGCCGCCGGTCTTGCCGTACTGCACGTCGCCAGTCTGCGCCATGAAGTCGTCGATGACGCGGTGGAACACGACGCCATCATAGGCACCTTCGGCGCACAGTTCCTTGATGCGGGCAACGTGGCCCGGCGCCAGGTCCGGCAGAAGCTGGATGATCACCTGCCCCTTGGTGGTTTCCATGATGATGGTGTTTTCCGGATCCTTGATCTCGGTCATGGTCTTCTCCTTTGTGTTATTTTCGTCTGCTTAAAATGGCTGAATTGAAGCCGGTGTTACTTGCCGACCTTGACGCTGATCATGCGGTCGGGATCGCTGACGGAGCCGTTATTGGCTTCGTCGCCCTTCTTGATCTTGTCGACATTGTCCATGCCTTCGACGACCTTGCCGACGACCGTATACTGGCCGTTGAGGAAATCACCGGGGGCGAACATGATGAAGAACTGGGAATTGGCGGAGTTCGGGTCCTGGCTGCGGGCCATGCCGACCGTGCCGCGCTCAAACGGAACCTTGGAAAATTCAGCCTCGACATTCGGCTTGGAGGAACCGCCCATGCCGGCCATGTCGGCCTTGAAGTCCTTTTCCATATTGCCGTACTGAACGTCGCCGGTCTGGGCCATGAAGCCGGGAATGACGCGGTGGAATGCGACATTGTTGTAATCGCCGGCAGCTGCCAGTTCCTTGATGCGCGCTACGTGCTTGGGCGCCACATCCGGCATCAGTTCGATAACGACCGGGCCGTCCTTCAGGGTGATGGTGATGTACTCCTTGGCCTGCGCAAAAGCGGTGCTGGTCAGGGATGCAAGGACAACGGCGCCTGCGAAAGCGAGTTGGAGAATTTTCATATGAACTCCCGTGGAAATAAAAAGGAAAACGTCAGGATTTGCGTTTTGCGTTCAGGGCCTGATAGACGGCCTTGGGTACGAAGGCGCTGACATCACCGCCCATGGCAGCGATCTGGCGAACCAATGTGGCGGTAATGGGCCGCGATGCTGTGCCGGCCGGAAGAAACAGGGTCTGTATATCCGGCGCCATCTGCCGGTTCATGCCCGCCATCTGCATCTCATAATCGAGGTCCGTGCCGTCGCGCAGACCACGCACCAGAAGCGATGCTCCGTGTTTTCGCGCAGCATCGACAACCAGATTATCAAACGAAACGACGGAAATATCGGCGGCCCTTTCCGGAAGAAACTCCTGGAGCGACTGGGCAATCAGCGCTGCGCGTTCGTCAAAGGAGAAGAGAGGCGTCTTGCCGGGATGGACACCGATCGCGACGATGACGGCCGGCGCCACGTTCAGCGCCTGCACCAGCACGTCGAGGTGACCGTTCGTCATCGGGTCGAAGGAGCCGGGATAAAAAGCAGTGATCATCGCGCCTGTTTCCGTTTCGAAGCCTTTTGTCATGGTCTGCGGCCATTCGCAAGGGAACTCGCTCGCCGCTCCCCGTGTTCCCGCAGGAACATCACCACGACGATAGGACCGTTACTGAATAAGCCGTTCGAAGTTGTTCCTGGGCACGTTGCTCATCCGGCAAGTAAAGAACGGAACCTTTTTCCATCACGGCCGTTTATTGGCTGAAAGGATCACCGCTATGGCACTTATTCTTCTGTCGATGACCATGTTCTTTGTCATGCTTTTTGCAACGGCAAACGCAATCAGAAAAGAAGCGCGCATGGACCGGTCTGGTCCAAACAACACTCACCTGTTTAACTAGAGGACGATCTGCAATGGCCATCACAATGATGCTCATGTCGGCAGTGATTAGTATCGTGTTCCTGGTCGATTTCGCCAAAACCATTTTCGAGCTTCAGCGCGACAGAACTGCGATGAAAGCTATGAGCCGCGACGCCGGTGGGTTCAGCGTCTGATTTTAAAATTTCTTCCAGCGGTAACCTCCAGTCCCGCTGACATAAAAAACCGGACGGTTCCCCTGCCAGTCCGGTTTTTCTTTGCCTATTGCATGTCCGAAGACAGTTTTTGAAGCAAAAAAGGCCGGGCGATGAGATCGCCCGGCCTTTCGATAAGGTAACGGCAGGTTTTATTCTTCCGTTGCAGCCGGCGGCTCGGTGGCCGGTGCATCGTCATCCAATGCATCCGTTTGGCCGGTGCCATCCTCGTCCTCTTCGGGTTCCGGCTCGCTGATGCGCTCGACGGACACGACCTTTTCGTCCTTGGCGGTCGAGAAGATCGTCACACCCTTTGTGGCGCGGCTGGCAAGCCGGATACCGCCGACGGGCACGCGGATCAACTGGCCGCCATCAGAGACCAGCATGATCTGGTCGGTGTCCTCGACCGGGAAGGCCGCGACCAGTTCGCCGATTTCGCCTGTTTTCGACGTATCCGTTGCGCGAATACCCTTGCCGCCACGCCCGGAGGTGCGGAAGTCATAGGTGGAGGAGCGCTTGCCAAAGCCCTTGACCGAGACCGTCAGCACGAATTGTTCGCGTGCCTTGAGTTCCTCGTACCGGGCATCCTCGAGCTGACCCTCCTCGGCGACCTCTTCGCCAACCAGCGCGATTTCCTCGTCCTCGCCGGTTGCCGCACGCCGCTCGGCGGCAGCACGCTTGAGATAGGCAGCCCGCTCCCAGGGCTCGGCATCGACATGGCCGACGATGGTCATCGAGATGATCCGGTCGCCGTCGCCAAGCGTGATGCCGCGAACGCCGATCGAATTGCGGCCGGCAAAGACGCGGACATCATCGACACAGAAGCGGATGCACTGGCCAAGCGCCGTCGTCAGAAGAACGTCATCATTCTCCGTGCAGGTTTCGACCGAGAGGATTTCATCGCCCTCTTCGTCGAGTTTCATGGCGATCTTGCCGTTGCGGTTGACCTGGACGAAATCCGACAGCTTGTTGCGGCGCACGGTTCCGCGCGTCGTCGAGAACATCACGTCGAGATTTTCCCACGTCGTCTCGTCTTCGGGCAGCGGCATGATCGTGGTGATGCGTTCACCGGGTTCCAGCGGCAGCATGTTGATCAGGGCCTTGCCGCGCGATTGCGGCGTGCCGACCGGCAGGCGCCAGACCTTTTCCTTGTAGACGATGCCGCGCGAGGAGAAGAACAGCATCGGCGTATGGGTATTGGCCACGAACAGGCGCGTGACGAAATCCTCGTCGCGCGTCGCCATGCCGGAGCGGCCCTTGCCGCCGCGGCGCTGTGCGCGGTAAGTCGCCAGCGGCACGCGCTTGATATAGCCGAGATGGGACACGGTGATGACCATGTCTTCCTGGGCAATCAAGTCCTCGTCGTCCATGTCCGGACCGCCTTCGACGATCACAGTGCGGCGCGGCGTGCCAAACTCTTCCCGCACGGCGATGAGTTCGTCCTTGACGATCGTCATGATGCGGATGCGCGACGACAGAATATCGAGATAGTCGCTGATCTCGGCGCCGATCTTGTTCAGTTCGTCGCCAATTTCATCGCGGCCAAGGGCCGTCAGGCGGGCAAGGCGCAGTTCGAGGATGGCGCGCGCCTGCTCTTCCGACAGGTTGTAGGTGAGGTCCTCGTTGATGCGGTGGCGCGGATCGTCGATGAGACGGATCAGGCTTTCGACATCCGATGCAGGCCAGCGGCGCGTCATCAACTGTTCGCGCGCGGTGGCTGGATCTGGCGCGTTGCGGATCAGCTTGATGATCTCGTCGATATTGGCGACAGCGATCGCCAGGCCGACCAAGACATGCGCGCGGTCGCGTGCCTTGCGCAGCAGATATTTGGTGCGGCGGCTGATGACTTCCTCGCGGAAGGACACGAACGCACGCAGCATGTCGAGCAGCGTCATCTGCTCCGGCTTGCCGCCGTTCAGCGCCACCATGTTGCAGCCAAACGAGGTCTGCAGCGGCGTGTAGCGATAGAGCTGGTTGAGGATGACCTCGGCATTGGCGTCGCGCTTGAGCTCGACAACGACGCGGTAACCCTGGCGGTCGGATTCGTCGCGAAGGTCCGAAATACCCTCGATGCGCTTGTCCTTGACCAGTTCGGCCATCTTCTCGATCATCGTCGCCTTATTCACCTGGAAGGGAACTTCGGTGATGATGATCTGCTCGCGGTCGCCACGCATCGGCTCGATGGTGGCGCGTCCGCGCATGATGACCGAGCCGCGGCCTGTCTCGTAGGCGGAGCGGATGCCGGACCGGCCGAGGATGAACGCGCCGGTCGGGAAGTCCGGACCCGGGATGATCTCCATCAGCTGCGGCAGTTCCAGTCCCGGCTCGTCGATCAGGGCGATACAGCCATTGATGACTTCGATCAGGTTGTGCGGCGGGATATTGGTCGCCATGCCGACGGCGATGCCGCCGGCGCCATTGACCAGAAGGTTCGGGAATTTCGCCGGAACAACCGACGGTTCGCTCAGCGTGCCGTCATAGTTGTCGCGAAAATCGACCGTTTCCTTGTCGAGGTCGTCGAGCAGCGCATGGGCTGCCTTCTGCAGGCGGCACTCGGTATAGCGTTCGGCCGCCGGCGGGTCGCCGTCGATGGAGCCGAAATTGCCCTGACCGTCGATCAGCGGCAAGCGCAGCGACCAGGGCTGCGCCATGCGGGCGAGCGCGTCATAGATCGCCGAGTTGCCGTGCGGATGGAATTTACCCATCACGTCGCCGGTGACGCGGGCGCATTTGACGTATTTCTTGTTCCAGTCGATGCCCAGCTCACTCATCCCGAACAGGATGCGCCGGTGCACGGGCTTCAGACCATCGCGGACATCGGGAAGCGCACGGCTGACGATAACGCTCATGGCGTAATCGAGATACGAGCGCTGCATTTCCTCCATGATGGAAATGGGCTCGATGCCTGGTGGATTCTTGCCGCCGCCGGGTGTGCTTTGTTCAGTCAATTTCGATCACGATCTTTGTTCAGAATCAGACAGATTTTTATAGCCGAATGCATTGGCGAGCGCCAATTTCGGGGCTGGGTTTTGAACAGCCTTTTAGGCTCATCGGCGCTCTCGCAGGCATTTGCAAGGCAAAAGCGGCCAAACAGTGAAAGACAGGCCTTTCCTTCGGCGCTACCCTCCCCTAACAATTCATCAGACGGTCATCATAAACAAGGCCGCGAGGGGAACGGGATGTCTCACATCGACCTTCTGATCAATGCGCTGACCACGATCCTGGTCACCATCGATCCACCCGGCCTTGCGCCGATCTTCCTCAGCCTGACCGTCGGCATGAGCCGTCACGAGCGGTTTCTGGTGGCGCGGCGCGGGACGCTGATCGCCTTCTTCATCCTGTCGGCCTTCGCGCTGTTTGGAAACGGCATTCTGGGACTGCTTGGCATTTCCATCGGCGCCTTCCGGATCGCCGGCGGTCTGCTGCTGTTCTGGATCGCCTTCGAAATGATCTTCGAGAAGCGCAATGAACGCAAGGAAAAGACCGGCGAAGCAGCGATTACGCGCGACCACATCCACAATATAGCGGTGTTTCCGCTGGCACTGCCGCTGATTGCCGGACCCGGCGCGATTTCGGCGACGATCCTGCTTTCCGGATCCTTCTCATCCACCATCGACCGGGCTCAGCTGATCCTTGTCATCGCCTTTTGCCTTGCCATCCTGTTTGCCGCCCTGGTGATCGCCGAGCGCATCGACCGGTTTCTCGGCGTCACCGGCCGCGCCATCCTGACCCGGCTGCTTGGCGTCATCCTCGCGGCTCTGGCCGTGCAATTCGTCGTCGATGGCATCAAATCGACCATGGCTCTGTGAGCCCGGATGATTGATTGAGGCTTATGAAAAAGCCTGGTTTTCTGGATATTCAGCCTTTTGCCTAGGATATTTAAACAGTCCTGCAGGGAAGTTCGGAAATTAGAATATTGTCAAATTCTCCGTCATTCCTGTGCCTGTCACAGGAATCCAGTCAGCTCAAGTCCTTGAGCTGAAAGAGTCTTTTGACCCAGCAGACGCCGGGTCGCTGGATCCCCGCCACAAGGGCGAGGATGACGGAGAGTGAGACACTGCCCCCGCGACTTTCGGTGTTTGTCGACAATCAGAACGGAATGTCGTCGTCCATGTCGCGCGAAAAGTTTCCGCCGCTGCTGGCGCCACCGCCGGAACGGCCTGCGGGGGCCGAGGAGGGACGATCGTAATCGCCGCCGTAATTGTCCGAGCCGCCGCCCGCATTGCCGCCGCCATAGTCCGAGCTGCCACGGCCACCGCCCTGCCCGTCACCCCGGCCACCAAGCATAGTCAGCGTCGAGTTGAAGCCCTGCAGCACGACTTCCGTCGAGTAGCGGTCCTGGCCGTCCTTGTCCTGCCATTTGCGGGTCTGCAGCTGGCCTTCGATGTAAACCGTCGCGCCCTTTTTCAGATACTGCTCGGCAACCTTGCAGAGACCTTCGTTAAAGATCACCACACGATGCCATTCGGTCTTTTCCTTGCGCTCACCGGAATTGCGGTCGCGCCAGCTTTCCGAGGTCGCAATGTTCAGGTTGGCGATCGGCTTGCCGTCCTGCGTGCGCCGGATTTCCGGGTCTGCCCCGAGGTTACCGATCAAAATCACCTTGTTGACACTGCCTGCCATCTTGCTTTTCCCGCTATCTCGCCCGGCATTTCCGCCCGGCTACCAAATTCAGAGCGCACATCTTAGCGGCTGACGGCCAAGCATACGCCCCTTTGCATTGTGTCATCCACAACAGATTTCAAATTATGTTCTTTCTTTGTTCTAATAAATTTGTAATATCCTGTCAACCGACTCGGAAAGCCTGCTGTTTTTCACCTTGCGCCTCGACATGGGCGCTGGCGTCCTTAAATAAGAGCTTTCAAACGCATGTACAAAGCTGGGCACGATGAGCAAACTTGAGACCATTTCCATCCGCGGCGCGCGCGAACACAATCTCAAAGGCATCGACCTTGACCTGCCGCGCAACAAGCTGATCGTCATGACCGGCCTTTCCGGCTCGGGAAAATCCTCGCTTGCCTTCGATACGATCTATGCCGAGGGACAGCGGCGTTATGTCGAGAGCCTGTCGGCCTATGCCCGCCAATTCCTCGAGATGATGCAGAAGCCTGATGTCGATCAGATCGACGGGCTGTCGCCGGCAATCTCGATCGAGCAGAAGACCACCTCGCGCAATCCGCGCTCGACCGTCGGTACAGTGACCGAGATCTACGACTATATGCGTCTGCTTTTTGCCCGCGTTGGCGTGCCCTATTCGCCGGCGACCGGCCTGCCGATCGAAAGCCAGACGGTCAGCCAGATGGTCGACCGGGTCGTCGACTTCGGCGAAGGTACCCGTCTTTATATCCTCGCGCCGATCGTGCGCGGCCGGAAGGGCGAGTATAAGAAAGAGCTCGCCGAGCTGATGAAGAAGGGGTTTCAGCGCGTCAAGATCGACGGGCAGTTCTACGAGATTGCCGAGGCGCCGGTGCTCGACAAGAAATACAAGCATGACATCGACGTCGTCGTCGATCGCGTCGTCGTGCGCCCGGACCTGACGGCACGTCTGGCCGACAGCCTGGAGACCTGCCTGACGCTTGCCGATGGCCTTGCCATTGCGGAATTTGCCGACAAACCGCTGCCGCCGGAAGAAACGGCAGCCGGCGGGTCCGCCAATAAATCGCTGAACGAAACGCATGAGCGCGTGCTGTTTTCGGAAAAATTCGCCTGCCCGGTATCCGGCTTCACAATTTCGGAAATCGAACCGCGGCTGTTCTCGTTCAACAACCCGTTTGGCGCCTGCCCGACCTGCGATGGTCTGGGCAGTCAGCAGAAGATCGATGAGGCGCTGATCGTTCCGGAACCCGACCGGACGCTGAAGAACGGCGCCATCGCCCCCTGGGCCAAATCATCCTCACCCTATTATAACCAGACGCTCGAAGCGCTCGGAAAAGCCTTCGGGTTCAAGCTGTCAAGCAAATGGACCGATCTTTCCGACCAGGCGCGGCATGCGATCCTGCAGGGGACCGAGGAAAAGATCAGCTTCCATTACGAGGACGGCGCCCGCTCCTACAATACCACCAAGAATTTCGAGGGCATCGTGCCCAATCTGGAGCGGCGCTGGAAGGAGACCGACAGTGCCTGGGCGCGCGAGGAAATCGAGCGCTACATGTCGGCAGCCCCCTGCCCGGCCTGCAACGGTTTTCGCCTGAAGCCAGAGGCGCTCGCCGTCAAGATCAACAAGCTGCATATCGGCGAAGTCACGCAGATGTCGATCCGAGTTGCGCGCGACTGGTTCGACGTCCTGCCGGACCACATGAATGCCAAGCAGAACGAGATCGCAGTACGTATCCTCAAGGAAATCCGCGAACGGCTGCGCTTCCTCAACGATGTCGGGCTTGAATATCTGAGCCTGTCACGCAATTCCGGCACGCTGTCGGGCGGCGAGAGCCAGCGCATCCGGCTCGCCTCGCAGATCGGCTCCGGCTTGACCGGCGTGCTCTACGTTCTCGACGAACCGTCGATCGGCCTGCACCAGCGCGACAACGCCCGCCTGCTCGATACGCTGCGGCATCTGCGCGACATCGGAAACACGGTTATCGTCGTCGAGCATGACGAAGACGCGATCATGACGGCTGATTATGTCGTCGATATCGGCCCGGCGGCCGGCATTCACGGCGGCGAAGTCGTGGCGCAGGGCACGCCGGCCGAAGTGCTTGCCAATCCGAATTCGCTGACCGGCAAATATCTGTCCGGTGAAATGGCGGTTGCGGTTCCCGCCGAGCGGCGCAAGCCGAAGAAGAAAAAGGAAATCACCGTTGTTGGCGCCCGCGCCAACAATCTGAAAAATGTCACGGCCTCGATCCCGTTGGGGATTTTCACCGCGGTGACCGGCGTATCAGGCGGCGGCAAATCCACCTTCCTGATCGAGACGCTCTACAAGGCGGCGGCACGGCGTATCATGGGCGCACGCGAAAATCCGGCAGAGCATGACCGGATCGACGGTTTCGAACATATCGACAAGGTCATCGACATCGATCAGTCGCCGATCGGCCGCACGCCGCGCTCCAACCCGGCCACCTATACCGGCGCGTTTACGCCGATCCGCGACTGGTTTGCCGGCCTGCCGGAGGCAAAGACGCGCGGCTATCAGCCCGGCCGATTCTCGTTCAACGTCAAGGGCGGCCGTTGCGAGGCCTGCCAGGGCGACGGCGTCATCAAGATCGAGATGCACTTCCTGCCCGATGTCTATGTCACCTGCGACGTCTGCCACGGCAAGCGCTACAACCGCGAAACGCTGGATGTGCATTTCAAGGGCAAGTCGATCGCCGACGTGCTCGACATGACCGTCGAGGAAGGCGTCGAGTTCTTTGCTGCCGTTCCGGCCGTGCGCGACAAGCTGCAGGCGCTGCAGGGCGTCGGCCTCGGCTATATTAAGGTCGGCCAGCAGGCCAACACGCTCTCGGGTGGCGAGGCGCAGCGCGTCAAGCTCGCCAAGGAACTGTCGAAACGCTCGACCGGCCGCACCCTCTACATTCTCGACGAGCCGACCACAGGCCTGCATTTTCACGATGTCGCCAAGCTGCTGGAAGTGTTGCACGAACTGGTCAACCAGGGAAATTCCGTTGTGGTCATCGAGCACAATCTCGAAGTCATCAAGACGGCCGACTGGGTGATCGATTTCGGCCCGGAGGGCGGCGATGGTGGCGGCGAAGTGATTGCCGCTGGAACACCGGAAGACATCGTCAAGGAAAAGCGCTCGCATACCGGCGCCTTCCTGAAGGAGCTTTTGGAGCGGCGTCCGATCCGCAAGATGGCTGCAGCGGAATAAGGCGAAGAGCGGGAGAGAGTTGCACATGACAAAATCAGGCACGATCCGTTGCGGCATTGGCGGCTGGACCTTCGATCCGTGGGAGGGGACCTTTTATCCCGAGACGCTGGCCAAGAAGCGGCAGCTGGAATATGCCAGCAGCCAATTGAAGGCGATCGAGGTCAACGGCACCTATTACGGCTCGCAAAAGCCGGAGACTTTCGCCAAATGGGCGTCGGAAGTGCCGGAGGATTTTATCTTCTCGCTGAAGGCCAGCCGCTTTACCACCAATAAGAAGGTTCTGGCGGAAGCCGGTGAATCGATTGGAAAATTCTTGAGCCAAGGACTGACGGAGCTGGGGAGCCACCTCGGCCCCATTCTCTGGCAGTTCATGCCGACTAAGAAGTTCGATGCTGATGATTTCGGGGCGTTTCTGGCGCTCCTGCCGGAAAAGCAGGATGGCCTGACGTTGCGTCATGTGGTCGAGGTCAGGCATGATTCCTTCCGCACGCCGGAATTCACCGCCCTGCTTGCCAAGCACAAGGTGGCGGTCGTCTGCGCCGATCATTTCGACTATCCGATGATTGCCGATGTCACCGGCGATTTTGTCTATACGCGGCTTCAGACCGGCAGCGATGATGTCGAGACCTGTTACGATGACAAGCGTCTCGATCTCTGGGCGGACCGGGTGAAAATCTGGGCGGCGGGCGGTGATATTGCTGACCTCGCCCATGCCGATCCCGGTCACAAGCCGGACAAGAAGCCGCGCGACGTCTTTGCGTTTTTCATCTCCGAGGGCAAGGTCAATGCGCCGAACGGCGCACG
Organism: Pararhizobium qamdonense; assembly: GCF_029277445.1. NCBI lineage: Bacteria > Pseudomonadati > Pseudomonadota > Alphaproteobacteria > Hyphomicrobiales > Rhizobiaceae > Pararhizobium > Pararhizobium qamdonense. Next base: position 2,745,067 of record NZ_CP119566.1, read on the forward strand.
CGCACTGCAGAAACGGGTGGACTGATCAACCGCTGGCGGTCGGGAGCGGTTCTATCGCGGCGGCAAGATCGTCTGCGGTCAATCCCTCGCCGGCCTTCATCCCCGCCCGGCCGTGACGCCAGACGCCCGAAGCGGCCGCCTCGAAGGCAGGCATGCCCTGGGCAAGATGTGCGCCGATGATACCGGAGAGGGTATCGCCCGATCCGGCGGTCGCCAGCCAAGGCGGCGCATTGGTATTGATCGCAGCACGGCCATCGGGCGATGCGATCACCGTATCCGCCCCCTTGTAGACAATGACGGCATGACTGCGTTTGGCAGCCATAACAGCGCGATCGACTTTTGACAGGGCGGGATCAGCAGCGATATCCGCAAACAGTCTCGCAAACTCGCCCTCGTGCGGGGTCATGACCAGCCGGGTGCCGCCTCCCGCAAACGCGTTGAAAAGCAACGCCGGGTCATCCTTGAAAGCGGTGATTCCGTCGGCATCGAGCACAAGCGACCGCTCGCACAGCATCAGGGCGTAACGCCGCGCTTTCTCCAGATCGCCAAATCCAGGCCCGAGCACGAAGGTGTTGATCCGCTTGTCGGCAATCCAGTGCGAGAGAACTGCGGCGTCCTCGATCTCTTTCAGCATGATGGCCGTCAGATGGGCTGCGTTGGTATCCAGCGCTGCGGATGTGGAGGCAAGCGTTACCAGCCCGGCCCCGGCTTTCAGCCCCGCCATCGCTGAAAGCCGTGCAGCACCCGTCGAGAGCGGCCCGCCCGAGAAGATGGCGAGATGACCGCGCTTGTATTTATGGGCGGAGGGATCAAGCGTCTGCGTCACTCCCGCCCAGAGATGCGGCCCGTTTTCGCAAAGCCCACTGGCATGGCTCAGCAAAATACGCTGGGGTATGCCGATATCGCAGACCTCCATTCTGCCGCAGAGGCTGCGGCCGGGCATCAGCAGATGGCCGGGCTTTCGCGCCATGAAGGTCACCGTGTGGCTGGCGCGAAAACTCTCGCCCAGAACCTGGCCGGTGCGCCCATCAAGGCCGGAGGGCAGATCAACGGCGATCACGGGAAGCAGCGCCTGCGTGACAGCCTGCATCACCAGCGCAACATCGCCGGGAACAGCACGCGACAGGCCGGCGCCAAACAGGGCATCGATGACGACATCCCCGGCTTTTGGCAGGTAGGCCTGAAGCGGCTCGACGCTGCGGCCCCATTGCGCATATGCAAGGGCCGCGTCGCCCTTAAGATGCGCGCTGTCCCCGAGCGCATGAACCACGACCTCCGCACCGCTTCCAAGCAGGGCGGCCGCCGCGATATAGCCGTCGCCGCCATTGTTGCCGGGTCCGCACAACACGGCAAACCGCAGCGCCTGTGGATAGAGCCTGAGCGCTGCCGCCGACACGGCCATCCCCGCCGATGTCATCAGCGAAAAACTGTCTATGCCCGATTGCGCGGCCTCGCGGTCGATCGCGGACATTTCGACGGGGGTGATGGTGATTTGGTGCATGCCTCAAAATGCCCGCAAGCGGCGCAGCCGACAAGCTTAAAACATCAGCTTATTTTGTATTCTTTTTAGGCATTTGCATAGAATTTATGCTGACTTGCGGCGCCCACGGCGGCAACAACTGGCCTGCGTTGAGGACAAACCGCCGCCTGGCAGAAAAATTCATAAAAAATAGGCAAATGACGCTGTTTATTCCGCAGAAAGCGATATGATCATCGCAGCTGCGGGTGTTTTCACCCAAAACGGCATCGCATTTGCCATATCTGGCATGTAAAATGCATATTGAGGGCGAGCGGGCATAAGCCTGCCATAACGGGAGAAGCGGAGAGACATTTTCTCATGAAAAAGATCGAAGCGATCATAAAGCCTTTCAAGCTGGACGAAGTGAAGGAAGCCCTTCAGGAAGTTGGCCTGCAGGGGATCACCGTCACCGAAGCCAAGGGCTTTGGACGCCAGAAGGGCCACACGGAACTGTATCGTGGGGCGGAATACGTTGTTGATTTTCTCCCGAAGGTGAAAGTCGAAGTCGTACTGGCTGACGAAAATGCGGAGGCCGTGATCGAGGCCATACGGAATGCCGCCCAGACCGGGCGTATTGGCGACGGAAAGATCTTCGTTTCCAATATCGAGGAGGTTATCCGCATCCGTACCGGTGAGACCGGCATCGACGCCATCTAATCCGCCTGACCACAGGGTTCGGGCACTACCTCGTCATCTCAAAAGAGGGACTGATAAAAAATGACGACTGCAAATGATATCCTCAAGCAAATCAAGGATAACGACGTCAAGTTCGTTGATCTGCGCTTCACCGACCCCAAGGGCAAGCTGCATCACCTGACGATGGACGTTGGCTGTGTCGACGAAGACATGTTCGCCGATGGCGTCATGTTCGACGGCTCGTCGATCGGCGGCTGGAAGGCTATCAACGAATCCGACATGGTTCTGATGCCCGATCCGGCCACCGTGCACATGGATCCTTTCTTTGCGCAGTCCACGATGGTGATCGTCTGCGATATTCTCGACCCGGTCTCCGGCGAAGCCTACAACCGCGACCCGCGCGGTATCGCCAAGAAGGCCGAGGCCTATCTCAAGGCGTCGGGCATCGGCGACACGGTTTTCGTTGGCCCTGAGCCGGAATTCTTCGTGTTCGACGACGTCAAGTACAAGGCCGATCCCTACAATACCGGCTTCAAGCTCGATTCCTCCGAACTGCCCTCCAATGACGACACCGATTACGAGACCGGCAACCTCGGTCACCGTCCGCGCGTCAAGGGCGGCTATTTCCCGGTCCCGCCGATCGACAGCTGCCAGGACATGCGCTCCGAAATGCTGACGGTTCTGACCGAAATGGGCGTCACCGTCGAAAAGCAGCACCATGAAGTCGCCGCAGCCCAGCACGAACTGGGTGTCCGGTTCGACACCCTGGTGCGCAATGCCGACAAGGTGCAGATCTACAAATATGTCGTGCACCAGGTCGCCAACGCCTATGGCAAGACGGCGACCTTCATGCCGAAGCCGATTTTCGGCGATAACGGCTCGGGCATGCACGTCCACCTGTCGATCTGGAAGGACTCCAAGCCGACCTTCGCAGGCGACGAATATGCCGGCCTGTCGGAAAGCTGCCTGTTCTTCATCGGCGGCATCATCAAGCATGCCAAGTCGATCAACGCTTTTTCCAATCCGACGACGAACTCCTACAAGCGTCTCGTACCGGGTTACGAAGCGCCGGTTCTTCTGGCCTATTCCGCCCGCAACCGCTCGGCCTCCTGCCGTATTCCGTTCGGAACCGGTCCGAAGTCCAAGCGCGTCGAAGTCCGCTTCCCCGACCCGCTGGCCAACCCCTATCTCGCCTTTGCCGCCATGCTGATGGCCGGTCTCGATGGCATCAAGAACAAGATCCATCCTGGCAAGGCCATGGACAAGGATCTCTACGACCTGCCGCCGAAGGAATTGAAGAAAATCCCGACCGTCTGCGGCTCGCTGCGCGAAGCGCTGGAGAACCTCGACAGGGATCGCAAGTTCCTGACCGCCGGTGGCGTGTTCGACGACGACCAGATCGATTCCTATATCGAGCTGAAGATGGTCGAGGTCATGCAGTATGAAATGACCCCGCACCCGGTCGAATTCGACATGTACTACTCGGCCTAACAGCCGCTTGCGGACCCGCGACCAAGCGGGTCCGTCTCAAACAAAAGGCCGGCTTTCTCGCGAAAGCCGGCCTTTTGTTTGAGGTGTATCGTTCGGCCTATTTCTTTTTCAGCCGTTCTTTCAGCAGATTGAGATATTCCTCGTTTGCGTCCGGTTGCGCGCTTACAGCCGAAGGCGCTGTGCAGGCCGGCTTGTAATCGAGCGCCATGCCAGCCTTGACGCAGACGCCGACCTGCCAGCCGGGTGGCAGGGCCGTCAGATCGACATCCTTCCACTTCGGATGGCCGGTCGCCTGCAGCGTGTCGAGATTGTTGAGGATGAGATTGGAAAAATCCGAGACCGCCTTGCAGCTGTCGCGCTGGTAGGCATTGCGCTTGACGTCATAGTCATAGGTCATCATCACAGCCTTGACCGCGATCAAATCGACCGGCTGCTTCTGGAATTCATAGGTTCCCGCTTCAATCCGCGACGGCGTATAGGTGGCGAGAAGCGGGGCTTCGGTGATCGGCACGAGATGGAATTTCGTGCCGTCGATCGGATTGTTCTTGAACAGAGCTGCCGGGGCGCCCGCCACATAGAAAAAGGCATCGATCTCGCCGGAAAGAAGCTTTGGCAGCGCCGCATCCGGATTGAGAGGCACCCGCTCGCCGGTCTTCACCTGCAGGATGTCAAGGATCAGCGAGGAAGTCAGGAAGGTGCCGCTGTCCTTGACGCCGACGGCGACCTTCTTGCCGGCGAGATCGCCCATATCCTTGATTTCGGCGCGGGCCAGAACATGGATTTCCTCGTTGTAGAGCGGAAACATGATGCGCACGCCGCGCACCGCCTGCTGCACTTCCGGATCATCGGCCTCGAATGTCTTCAGATATTCGAGCACATCGCTTTGGACGATGCCGAACTGGGTGTTCCGGCTGTTGCGGACGCCAACGAAATTTTCAAGAGAGCCGGCGGATTCCTTGACGTTCAGCGTCGGGCCGCAGGTCTTGCCCAGTGTTGCGACATCGCGGCCGATCTGGATATAGGTGCCCTGCGGCCCGCCGGTCATGATGTTCTTTTCGAACTCGGCCGCCGATACAGGACTGGTCGCAAGTGCCGTCAGCATCGTCACGGCGATAAAAGCCTGTCGCAACATCATGTATCTCCCCGTAAGGCATCCGCCATGTTGGCAGAGACCGGTTGTCAGCAATCACTCTTGAGGTCGCGCATCAGATTGCGCATCAGGACCAGCGGTACTCTATCAAAAACACTTTCCAACGCGTCGGTGACGCAGGCGCCGGATACAAGCTGGTCTTTCAGCCGCTGTTTCTTTTCGTCATCCAGAAAACCGACGCCGCGTGTCGTGCCGATGATCGTGTCCACCACCTGACGGTCGCGCGGCACCAAGCGCTCACCCTCGACCGGCGGACCGGCATCGATTGCAGGCTGGGTACTCGCCGGCATTTCGGCTGCCATCCTGGCAGCGGCATCCGCCTGGTCGGCAAGCTGCTTTCGCAATGTCGCGACTGTCTGGCGTTCGCCGCTTAGGCTTTGCTCCAGATTCTTGATCTGCGCGTCACGCGCCAGATCGAGCGCCGATTTAGCGGTGGATGTATCGCCGGCATCTATTGCCGTTTGCGCTAGCGCTTTTTGTGCCGTGATCATATCGGCCTTTGCTTTTTCAAGGGCGGCGTTCAGCGTTTTGATCTGAGCGTCGAGGGCAAGCTTTTCAGCGCCAAGCCCCTCAATCTGTGCTCGAAGTCCGGTGGACCCGGTCTTTGCTGTATCGAGCTGGGCCGTCAAACCAGCGATCTCTGCCTTGAAATCAACGGAGGCCGATGTCGCAGCAGATTTTTCGGCCGAAATCTGTTTTTCGAGCGCTGCGATGTCGGCATCGCGCTTGTCCAGAAGCCGGGTGAGCTTTGGAACCTCATTCAGCTTCAGCTCGGCATAGTCCTTTTCCAGTTGCTCTGCCCAGGTACCGGAATTCTTTTTGACATTCAGGAGATCGCTGCTGGCCTTGTCTCTTTCGGCCTTGGCCTGATCCAGTTGCGATTGCAGCGACGCCGTTTGCGCCGTCAGCGCGGCGATATCCGTCTGCATCGTCTGCCTGGCAAACCAGAAATATCCGCCTGCTCCAATCAGCGCCAGACACAGGATAACCGGCAGCAGCAGGCCGGACGAGGAACGGCCGCGCGTTACCTGATTGTCCCTACCCCACTGATTGCTCATGCAATATCCGTCATCCAAGAACTCTTCACATCTGAGGTACGATGATTTTCCCGGAGAGGCAAGCAACGGTGCATCGCAACGCGCCCTCGTGTTGCTGCGGCCGAACGCACCGGCGAGCGCACCGCGTTTCACACTTGATGTTTGAGGAAAACCCCCCACATACTACGGTGAAAGGAACCTAACATGATGAAACAAAGAGACGCAAAATTTCAGATTGGACAGGTTGTTCGCCATCGCGTGTTTCCATTCCGCGGCGTCATTTTTGATGTCGATCCGGAATATGCCAATACCGAGGAATGGTGGAATTCAATTCCCGCTGAAGTCCGCCCGACCAGGGACCAGCCGTTTTACCATCTGCTTGCCGAGAACGAAGAGACCGAATATGTCGCTTATGTCTCCGAGCAAAACCTGATTTCGGACGAGAGCGGCATGCCGGTGCGTCATTCCCAAGTGAACGCATTTTTCGATCCGGAGACTGTCGGTCAGTACAAGCCGAAAGCGGTGGTCCAGCACTAGGAACACACATTTCGAACAGTGTGTTTAAAATCAAAAAAGCCGCCGCGAGATTGTCGCGGCGGCTTTTTTGGTAAATCAAACTGGCGATCAGTTCGCCGTTGCAGCCTTCTGGGCGTCTTCTAGCTTCTTGCGGGCGTCTTCAGCCTTCTTCTGCATTTCTTCCTGCAGCAGGCGCTGGCGCTCTTCGAGCTTGGACTGTTCGATCGGCTCGCCGTCAAACACGCCGGTAAAGCCGCCGAGCGAAATCTTGATCGGGTTCGGCGCACGCTGGAAGTTGACCGACGTGAACACGACCTCGCCGCCCTTCTTCAGGCTGGCCAGGACTGCATCGCTGAGCGGCGCTTCGGCAACGCACTTATCCGGCATGCAGATGGCGTAATCGAGCTTTGTGCCCTTGCCGCCATCGATCTGCATCTGGATACCCGCCGGGATGAGGCGTGCGGAGGGAACCGAAACCTGCAGAACCTTGCGGTTCACCTTGCCCTGGACGCTGATCAGGCCAACGGCGGTGACCAGCTGACCATTGCTGGCCGTCAGCAGGTTCTGCACGATGCAGACATCGTTGTCTTCCTGCTTGGTGCAGACCTTGAACCAGCCCTGCGGCGGGCGGCCGGCGCCGGAAGCCTGCTGCGCAAAAGACGCGGCCGGCATCGCGGCAACAGCAAATGCGCCGGCGAATGCCGACAAAGCAGCCTTTTTGGTGAAGTTCGACTTGAAGATCATAATGATACCCGTCTCCTGAATTCCGGTGCCTGAGCAGTCTTAAAGACGCTCGTGATCAATGGTCAGCTGCCCGCTCTCCTGTTGGGCAAATGAGGCAATTGCATGACCCTCGTCTCCGGGAACACCTGTTACAGTGAGCCGCGCCGGATATCCAGCCCCCCATCATTCTTTTGCGTTGCGTTCAGTGGCTCGCATCGGCTTTTAAAGGATCGGTTGGTTGGAAATACTGGTCAACGTGTTAATTTGCCGTGATTCACGAGATCACGATAGCAGGAGGCGGGCTTTGCGCGCATTTTTTTTGGGTTTGTTTTCGGTGCTGGCAACGCTTGGCACCGGTGTCACTGCGCAGGCGGAGCCGGTTCACGGCATCGCCATGCATGGCGAACCCGCCCTGCCCGCCGATTTCAAGAGCTTCCCTTACGTTAAGCCAGACGTCAAGAAGGGTGGCCGCGTGTCCTATGGTGTGGTTGGGACCTTCGACAGTCTCAATCCATTCATCCTGAAAAGCATGCGCACCACGGCGCGTGGCATGCTCGATCCGGAATATGGCAATCTCGTCTATGATTCGCTGATGCAGCGCTCGCGCGACGAAGCCTTTTCGCTCTATGGGCTTTTGGCCGAAACTGTCGAATGGGACGACGACCGCACCTTCATCCAGTTCAATCTCAATCCGAAGGCGAAATGGGCCGATGGCCAGCCGGTGACGCCGGAAGACGTCATCTTCACGTTCGAGCTGTTTCGCGACAAGGGCCGCGTGCCGTTCAGCACGCGTCTCGCCAAGGTCGACAAGATCGAGAAGGTGGGCGAGCGCAGCGTCCGCTTCACCTTCAACGATCAGGCCGACCGTGAATTTCCGCTGCTGATCGCCATGACCCCCATCCTGCCGAAACACGCGACCGATATGGCGACATTCGACCAAACCTCGCTGAAATTCCCCCTCGGCTCCGGCCCCTATCGCGTCGCGGAGGTCAAGCCCGGCGAGCGGATCGTCTACAAGCGCAATCCCGATTATTGGGCGAAAGACCTTCCGGTCAAAGTCGGACTGGACAATTATGACCAGATTTCCGTTGAATATTTCCTGCAGGAAAATTCGCTGTTCGAGGCCTTCAAGAAAGGTGAGATCGATGTCTATCCGGAAGGCAGCGCCACGAAATGGTCGCGCGGCTACGATTTTCCGGCGGTGAAGTCCGGCAAGGTGATCAAGGAGACGTTTACGCCGAAGACGCCGTCCGGCATGCTCGGCTTCGTCTTCAACACCCGCCGGCCCATGTTTGAGAACCCGAAATTGCGCCAGGGCCTGGCGCTGGTCTTCGATTTCGAATGGGCCAACAAGAACCTGTTTGACGGCGCCTATACGCGCACGCAGAGTTTTTGGCAAAATTCAGGCCTGTCCTATCTCGGTGTTGCCGCCGACGACCGCGAACTGGGCCTGCTTGGCGATATCCGCAACCGCATCAATCCTTCCGTTCTCGATGGCACCTACCGGTTGCCCGTCACGGATGCGTCGGGGCGAGACAGGAATGTGCTGCGCGAAGCCGTGACGCTGCTGCGCGAAGCGGGCTACAGCATCAAGGATGGCCGGATGCTCAATGCCAACGGCGCGCCGCTCGCCTTCGAGATCATGACCCAGAATGCCGGCCAGGAAAAACTGGCGCTGACCTATCAGCGCTCGCTTGCTGCACTGGGCATCGCCGCATCCGTGCGCACGGTCGATGATTCGCAATACCAGCAGCGCAGCCAGTCCTTCGACTACGATATCATCATGAAGTCGTTCCCCTCTTCGCTGTCGCCGGGGATCGAGCAGATTTCCTATTGGGGATCGCAATCGCGCGACCAGCAGGGCAGCTCGAATTTTGCCGGGGTTGCCGACAAGGACGTCGATACGCTGGTCGGACATATCCTGCGCGCCGTCAGCGTCGAGGACTTCACGGCCGCCGTGCGGGCGCATGACAGATTGCTGGTCTCGAATTTCTATCTCGTGCCGCTTTACCATATCGGCTCGCAATGGGTTGCGCATGAAAAGCGCATCGGCCGTCCAAGCGTGGTGCCGCTCTATGGCTACCAGTTGCCGGCCTGGTTCGATCAAAGCGTGCAATAGGGCTGAAATGGCGGCGGTATAGTTTTGGTAACGCATTGAAAGCGCAGATCGCCGCGCCTATGTCGCTGATCAACAAATGCCAGCGCAAGGAGCAAGCGCCGTGAACCATGTCAATATCGATGTCGTCTCCGACGTTGTCTGTCCCTGGTGCTATCTGGGCAAAGCAAGGCTCGATCAGGCCATCGCCAATGTCGCCGGTGACATTCTCGTGACCGTCAACTGGCGGCCCTATCAGCTCAATCCGGACCTGCCGCCGGAAGGCGTCGATCACAAAGCCCATCTTGCCGCCAAGCTTGGCGGCCAGGAGGCGGTTAATCGTGCCCATGAGATGCTGACGGATCTCGGCCTGCAGGATGGCATCAGCTTCAACTTCGATGCTGTCGAAATCAGTCCCAACACGCTGGATGCGCACCGGCTGCTGCGATGGGCGCTGACCGAGGGGCCGGACGCCCAGAGCGAAGTGGCAGCCCTGCTGTTCAAAGCGAATTTTGAGCAGGGGCGCAATGTCGGCGATCACGCGGTGCTGCTGGAGATTGCTGAAGAGGCCGGGCTCGAGCGCAATGTTATTGCCGCGCTGCTGGCCTCCGATGCCGACAAGGATGCGGTTTCCGGCGAAATCGAGACAGCCCGCGGCATGGGCGTCACCGGCGTTCCCTGCTTCATCATCGACAGCAAATATGCCGTCATGGGGGCGCAGTCGGTCGATGTCCTGACCGGAGCCTTGCGTGATATCGCCAATATGAAAGACACGTCCCAGATCAATTGAGCCGGGGATGACTGACGATATCAAAAAGGCCGCGCGATCGTTCGCGCGGCCTTTTTCGTTTGCTCTTAGTTCTTCGCAAGTCCGGCCAGTTGCGTCATCACCACGGCGGCGCCCGCGAGCCGCTTTTCAGGCGTCGGGAAATCGCGCTGGAAGAAGATGCTGTGATCCGGGCGGATCTTGGCCATGATGCCCTGCTTGGCAATAAAGCCGACCAGCGCGCCGGGATTGGGGAATTCGCGGTTACGGAACTGCACCACGACACCCTTTGGCCCCGCATCGAGCTTTTCGACATTGGCGGTGCGGCAGAGCGACTTGATGTAGACGATCTTCAGCAAATGCTGGACTTCGAGCGGCAGCGGTCCGAAACGGTCGATCAGTTCCGCGCCGAAGGCATCGATATCACTGAGCTCGGTGATTTCCCCCAGACGGCGGTAGAGGCCAAGGCGCAGATGCAGATCCGGCACGTAATCGTCGGGGATCATCACAGGCGTTCCCACCGAAATCTGCGGCGACCAGCCGCTATCGGCAATATCCTCGTCGCCCTTGAGTTCAGCTACCGCCTCCTCCAGCATCTGCTGGTAGAGTTCGAAACCGACCTCCTTGATATGGCCCGACTGTTCATCGCCGAGCAGGTTGCCGGCGCCACGGATATCGAGGTCATGGCTTGCCAGCTGGAATCCGGCCCCCAGCGTGTCCAGCGACTGCAGAACCTTGAGGCGGCGCTCGGCCATGCCGGTGAGCGTCCGGTTGACCGGCAGCGTGAACAGCGCAAAGGCGCGCACCTTGGAACGTCCGACGCGGCCGCGCAGCTGATAGAGCTGCGCCAGGCCGAACATATCGGCGCGGTGCACGATCAGCGTGTTGGCTGTCGGTACATCCAGGCCGGATTCGACGATCGTGGTCGATAGCAGAACATCGTAACGGCCCTCATAGAAGGCATTCATGATGTCTTCGAGCTCGGTCGCCGGCATCTGGCCGTGGGCGACGGCGACTTTCAGTTCCGGAACGTCGGATTTGAAAAAATCGTGGATTTCCGAGAGGTCGGCCAGACGCGGGCAGACGTAAAAACTTTGGCCGCCACGATAATGCTCGCGCATCAGCGTTTCGCGGATCACCAACGCGTCGAACGGCGAAATGAAGGTGCGCACAGCCATACGATCGACCGGTGCGGTCGTGATCAGCGACAGCTCGCGGACGCCGGTCAGCGCCAATTGCAGCGTGCGCGGGATTGGGGTCGCCGATAGCGTCAGCACATGCACGTCGGATTTCAGCTCCTTCAGCCGCTCCTTGTGCTTGACGCCAAAATGCTGCTCTTCGTCGATGATCAAGAGGCCGAGATTGGCAAAGTTGATGGACGCGCCGAGCAGCGCATGCGTGCCGACGACGATATCGGTCTTGCCTTCGGCCACTTCCTTCTTGGTCAGCGCCAATTCCTTGGAGCCGACCAGACGCGACGCCTGGGCGATGCGCACCGGCAGCCCGCGAAACCGCTCGGTGAACGACTTGAAATGCTGGCGCGCCAGCAGCGTCGTCGGCACCACCACGGCCACCTGGACACCGTTCATGGCGGCGATGAAGGCGGCGCGCAACGCCACTTCGGTCTTGCCAAAACCGACATCGCCGCAGACCAGCCGGTCCATCGGGCGGCCGGCGCCGAGATCGTCGCGAACAGCCTCGATCGACGTCATCTGGTCTTCGGTCTCGTCATAGGGGAAGCGCGCCGCAAATTCGTCATAGAGCCCTTCCGGCGTCGTCAGAACCGGCGCATGACGCGTCAGGCGCTCGGCAGCGATACGGATCAGGCCGCCCGCCATGTCGAGCAGGCGCTTCTTGAGCTTCGCCTTGCGCGCCTGCCAGGCAACGCCGCCGAGCTTGTCAAGCACGGCATCGCTGCCCTCCGAGCCATAGCGGGAGAGAAGCTCGATATTTTCCACCGGCAGGAACAGTTTTGCCTCATCGGCATAGACCAGCTCAAGACAGGCATGCGGCGCACCGGCGGCCTCGATGGTGCGCAGGCCGATGAACCGGCCGATGCCGTGTTCGGCATGCACGACGATGCTGCCCTCGTCGAGACCGGCCACTTCGGCGATGAAATCGGCACCGCGCTTGCGGCGCTTCGAGCGGCGCACCATGCGGTCGCCGAGAATGTCCTGTTCGCCGATGACGACGAGATTGCCGGTTTCAAACCCGCTTTCAAGGCTCAGAACGGCGGATGCCGCCTCGCCGGATTTCAGGCTGTTCAGCTCGGACAGCGCCTTGACCGGCCTGATATTGGCAAGGCCGTGTTCGGCCAGCACCTGCAAAAGACGATCGAGCGAGCCTTCCGACCAGGCGGAGATCAGCACTTTCGCGCCTTTGGCGCGGCGGTCGGCAATATATTTGACGGCCTGGTCGAAGACGTTGACCCGTTCGGCGTCGCTGGTCGATTCCGTCGCGTTCTTTGCCCAGCGCACGCCGAGCCGCGCATCGACGGTGATCACCTGGCGTGCTTCGCCCTCGTGCTCACTGAACGGCGACAGGCGCACGGCATTGCGTGAGACCAGCGCGGCGTTGAAGGCTTCGGCGCTCAGATAGAGCATGTCCGGCGGTACGGGCTTATAGGGCGTGCCCTGCGAAATCTGCGACTTGCCCGGCGAAACCGACGATTGGCGGGCCTCGTAATAGTCCTGGACCAGCTTGGAGCGCTCGGCGGCGGCCTCGCGAACCACATGATCGGTGACGATATGGAAACCGGCGAGATAATCGAACACAGTATCGAGCGTGTCGTAGAACAGCGGCAGCCAATGCTCCATGCCGGCATAGCGACGGCCTTCGGAGACGGCCAGATAGAGCGCGTCGTCACGGGTCGCCGCGCCGAACATCGACAGATACTGAGTGCGGAAATGGCTGATGGTTTCGGGTGTCAGCGACACCTCGCTCATCGGGTTGAGATCGAGTGAGCGGGCCTGTCCGGTGGTGCGCTGGCTCGCCGGATCGAACGAGCGGATGCTTTCCAGCGTATCGCCGAAGAAATCCAGCCGGACGGGTTCGTCGCTTCCGGGCACGAAGACATCGAGGATACCGCCGCGCAGCGCATATTCGCCGACTTCGCGAACGGTGGCGACGCGTTCGAAGCCGTTGCGCCCAAGCCGGGCCGCGATATCGTCCATGCGGATATTGGCGCCTGGCCTCGCCGAAAACGCCAGGCTCTCGATGATATCCTGCGGCGCCATCTTCTGAAGTGCTGCGTTCACGGTCACGAGCACGATGGCCGGATGCGGCTTCTTGGAATGCGCGATCAGGCCGCTCAGCGTTGCCAGGCGCCGGGCCGATGTATCGGCACTCGGCGACACCCGGTCATAGGGAAGGCAGTCCCAGCCCGGCAGCGTCAAGACGGGAATATCGGGTGCTGCAAAACCCAGCATCTGCTCGACATCGGCGATCCGCTGGCCATCCGACAGAATATAGGCAACGGGACCGTTGGCGCGGGCAAGTTCGGCAAGGATCAGCGGCTCGACGCCAGCAGGAACGGGGCCGATGGTCAGCTCGCGGGTGGCGCGCGCGACTTTCTTGGGATCGAAACCGGCAATCATCAGGCGTTTTTGTCCTTGTGCTCAAACAGAACATCGAAATCGGGACGATAGGATACGATCCGATCGAACAAGGGCGTGCGGTAGCGCTCCGGAACTGGCTGCGATCCCAGCACCCATTTCAGCAGATCGGTGTCTTCCTCATTCATGATCGTCTCGAGCTCGTCGAGATCGGTCTCGGCCAGATCAGCAAGCTCGTTATCGGCGAACTGTCCGAAGACCAGATCCATTTCGCGCACACCGCGATGCCAGGCGCGGAAAAGAATCCGTTTGCGGCGCGGATCGAGATCGGCGCTGGTACGCGTAATGCCGGTCATGAAAAGTCCTTCCTGCCGCCGCATCGCTGAAAGCGGCGTTTCGCTATGGCTCTATAAACGCTGAAAAGCGTATTGTCAGCCTTGCCAAAGACCTAATCCTCGTTTCAGTCTGCGCCGCATGCGCCCCAGTCTTCTCGATCCGCTTTTTGCTCCGCTCAACTCGCTTCCCGGCATTGGCCCGAAGGCGGGCGATCTTTATGCCCGACTGCTTGGCCGCGAAAGCATCGACGATTGCCGGGTGATCGACCTTGTCTTTCACGCGCCGCATTCGCTGATCGACCGGCGCCACCAGCCAGGGATCGCGCGCGCGCCGCAGGGCGTCATTGCCACCATTACCGGCAGGGTGGACCGGCACCAGCCGCCACCGCCGCGTACCAGCCAGCCCTACCGCGTCTTCCTGCATGACGAGACGGGCGAACTGGCGCTGACCTTCTTCCGGGTCAAGGGAAACTGGCTGGAAAAGGCACTGCCGGTGAATGAGACCGTGACCGTCAGCGGCAAGGTCGATTGGTTCAATGGGCGCCCGTCGATGGTGCATCCGGATTATATGGTGCGCGAAAGCGAGGCGGCCAACCTGCCGCTGGTCGAGCCGGTCTATCCGCTGACGGCAGGGCTTTCGGCCCGCATCCTGCGCAAGGCGGTCGAGGCCGCCCTGCCCCGCATTCCCGATTTTCCGGAATGGATTGAAGAAGCCGTGATGCAGAAGCAGGGTTTTCAGTCGGCCCGCGACTGCTTTCTTGCGCTGCACGATCCGCGCGACGAAACCGATCTCGATCCGCAGGCACCGGCCCGCAGGCGTCTTGCCTATGACGAACTCCTCGCCGGACAGCTCTCGCTGTCACTGGTGCGCCAACGTTTGCGCAAGGTGGCGGGAACGCCGGTGCATGCGACGGGAAAGCTGAGCAAGCCGGTTCTCTCAGCCCTGCCGTTTTCGCTGACGGGCAGCCAGACGCTCGCCATCGAAGACGTGTTGAAGGACATGGCCGGTACCGAGCGCATGTTGCGGCTGTTGCAAGGCGATGTCGGCTCGGGAAAGACGGCGGTGGCGCTGATGTCGATGCTGGCTGCCGTCGAGGCGGGCGGCCAGGCCGTGCTGATGGCGCCGACGGAAATTCTCGCCCGGCAGCATTTCGCAACGCTGTCGAAGATGGCGGCTCCTGCCGGTGTGACCATCGACGTTTTGACGGGCCGCACCAAGGGCCGCGAGCGTGATGCCATTCAGGACCGCATCGCGTCCGGCGAGACGCAGATCGTCATCGGCACGCATGCTTTGTTCCAGGATACCGTCGTCTACCACAGTCTGCTGCTGGCGGTCGTGGATGAACAGCACCGGTTTGGCGTCCACCAGCGCCTGCGGCTGACGGCCAAGGGCATTTCCCCGCATATGCTTGTTATGACCGCGACCCCGATCCCCCGCACGCTGGTTCTGGCGGCATTCGGCGATATGGACGTGTCGAAACTGACCGAAAAACCCGCCGGGCGAAAGCCGATCCAGACCGTCACGGTCTCGACCGAACGCACCGGCGAGATCATCGCGCGGCTGCGCACAGCGCTCGCGGAGGGCAAGAAAGCCTACTGGATCTGCCCGCTGGTGGAGGAATCGGAGGCCTCCGACCTGATGTCGGCCGACGAGCGTTTCCAGAGCCTCGACAAGCAGTTCGGCGCGAATGTCGGCCTGGTGCATGGGCGCATGACCGGTACGGAAAAAGACGCCGTCATGCTAGCCTTCAAGAATGGCGACATCCGTCTTCTGGTCGCGACCACCGTGGTCGAGGTCGGCGTCGATGTGCCGGATGCGACGATCATGGTGATCGAGCATGCGGAACGTTTCGGGCTGGCCCAGCTCCACCAGCTGCGCGGCCGCGTCGGACGCGGCGACGAGGCTTCGACCTGTATCCTGCTTTACAAGGGACCGCTCAGTGAAAACGGAAGAGCGCGTCTGTCGATCCTGCGCGACACCGAAGATGGTTTCCTTATTGCCGAAGAGGATTTGAAGCTGCGCGGCGAAGGCGAATTGCTCGGCACGCGCCAGTCCGGAACGCCGGGATTCCGCATTGCAAGCCTCGAGGCGCATGGCGATCTCCTGGAGATCGCCCGCAAGGACGCGGCCTATGTGATTGAACGGGACCCGGACCTGACGACGGAGCGGGGCGAGGCTTTGCGCACGCTGCTCTATCTACATCGCCGGGACGAGGCGATCCGGTTTCTCAGGGCCGGCTAAGCGTTTTGCCGCGCTTGTCAGGCACGGTCTCCTGCGTGACCGCCAGCGGTTTCGGCAGGTAATCTGGAGCGACCAGTCCGCCCGACAACAGCAGCTTGGCGGCATCTTCCGGGCTCATGTCGAGCGGCACGATCTTTTCGCGCGGCACGAAGATCAGGAAGCCGGCTGTCGGCACCGGCGTCGGCGGCAGGAAGACGGCGACCATGTCGAGGCCGCGCTCGCTAAACCTTACCGCGATCTCGCCCTTGGCATCCGTTGCGATGAAGACCAGAGCCCAGAGGCCTGGGCTCGGATATTCGATCAACCCGGCCTTCTTGAACGAATTCGACTGATCCTGCAGCACCGTCTGGAAAATCTGCTTCAGGCCCTTGTAAATCGGGCGCACCAGCGGCGTGCGCACCAGCAAGGATTCGCCAAAGCCGACAATGCTGCGGCCGATCAGGTTGGCGGTGAAGAAGCCGACCAGCGTGATCAGCATCAGTGCGGTCAACAGACCGAAGCCGGGCACGGGATAGGGCAGGAAATTGTCCGGGTTGTAGTCGAACGGCAGATAGGGTTTGACCCAGCTGTCGGCCCAGAGAATGAACGACCAGGTGATCCAGGCAGTGATTGCGAGCGGCGCACAGATGATCAGGCCGGTCAGGAAATAATTCCTCAACCGCGTGGCGAAAAACCCACGTGCCGGTTTGTCAGTCATGCCGCTCCGTCTATTCGTCTGCGCCCGGGTAAAATGCCGGGTTATAGGTCACCATGCCGGACGCTCCGGGCAAGGACAAGGGCTGGGTCAAAAAATATTGCGGCGCACAATCTTTGAGGGTAAACTGAGGATCATTTCGAAATCCGAACTTGCGGTACAGATCAGGATCGCCCATCACCACGCAGCCAGCCGCTGCCTGATGCCGCAACATATCCAGCCCCTGGCGGATCAGCGCGCCGCCGATGCCCTGCCCTTGCAAAGCCGGCAAAACCGAGACTGGGCCAAGCCCGTACCAGTCTTTCGAACCGTCCGACAGCGTGACAGGCGAAAAAGCGATATGGCCGGCCACATCCCCATTCACCTCCGCCACCAGCGACAGAGCCAGCGCACCCGCCTTTCGCAAACGATCAAGGATCAGATGTTCCGTCTGATCGCTGTGCGGATGATCCTGGAAGGCCGAGATCGTCACGGCGCGGATCGCCGCACGATCTTCCGGTTTTTCAGGCCGGATGATCACTCCACGGTGACCGATTTGGCCAGATTGCGCGGCTGATCGACGTCGGTGCCCATGAACACCGCCGTGTGATAGGCGAGCAGCTGGATCGGCAGCGAGAAGATCATCGGTGCGATGATCTCATCGACATTCGGCAGCACGATCGTGCTCATCGTCTCGAGTTTGGAGGCGGCAGCGCCCTTCTCGTCGGTGATGAAGATGATCCGGCCGCCGCGGGCTGCCACTTCCTGCATGTTCGACACGGTCTTTTCGAAGAACCGGTCATGCGGCGCGATCACGATCACCGGCATATTCTCGTCGATCAGCGCGATCGGACCATGCTTCAGCTCGCCGGCGGCATAGCCTTCCGCGTGGATATAGGAGATTTCCTTCAGCTTCAGCGCGCCTTCCATGGCCAGCGGATAGCTGGTGCCTCGGCCGAGATAGAGCACGTCCTTGCATTTCGACAATTCGCGCGCCAGGCTCTCGATCGTCGGCTGGATGCTGTTGAGCACCTTGCCCATGATCCGCGGCATTTCGGCAAGGCTGCGGACCAGCACCTTCTCTTCCGCCTCCGACACGGTGCCGCGCGCACGACCGGCGCCAATGGCAAGGGCTGCAAGGACGGAGAGCTGGCAGGTAAATGCCTTAGTGGAGGCAACGCCGATTTCCGGGCCGGCCATGATCGGGAAGATCGCATCGGATTCGCGTGCGATCGTCGATTCCTTGACATTGACGACGGCGCCGATCTTCAGGCCGTTTTCCTTGCAATAGCGCAGCGATGCCAGCGTATCGGCGGTCTCGCCGGATTGCGAGATGAACAGGGCGGCCGATTGCGGCGAGAGCGGGATATCGCGATAGCGGAATTCCGAAGCCACATCGATCTCGACCGGCAGGCGGGCATAGCGCTCGAACCAGTATTTACCGACGAGGCCAGCCAAATAGGCCGTACCGCAGGCGGAGATGGCAAGGCTTGGAACCTTGGCGAAATCGATGGCCGCCGCGATCGGATTGACCCTGTTTTCGATGAAATCGACGTAATGGCCAAGCGCGCGCGAAATCACTTCCGGCTGTTCGTAGATTTCCTTTTCCATGAAGTGGCGGTGATTGCCCTTATCGACCATATAGGCGGCGGCCACCGAGACCTGGCGTGGACGCGAGACCGGATTGCCGTCGTGATCGAGAATTTCGATCCTGTCAGCCGTCAACACGGCCCAATCGCCGTCGATCAGATAGGTGATTTCGTTGGTGAAGGGCGACAGCGCGATCGCGTCGGACCCCAGAAACATCTCGCCCTTGCCGAAACCGACGGCAAGCGGCGGGCCGCTGCGCGCCGCCATGATCGTCTCCGGCGCATCCTGAAAGATGACGGCCAGCGCATAGGCGCCGGTGACACGGCGCAGCATCGCCTGCATCGCCTCCCTCTGGCTCATTCCGTCGCGGATCAGCTTGGCCAGCAATTGGGCGACGACTTCGGTATCGGTCTGGGTCTTGAACGTTGCTCCACAGGCCGACAACTCGTCCTTCAGCTCGGAAAAATTCTCGATAATGCCGTTATGGACGACAGCGACGCCGTCGGTGAAATGCGGATGGGCGTTGTTTTCGGTGGGTGCGCCATGCGTTGCCCAGCGGGTATGGGCAATGCCGGTCTGGCCGGCCAGCGGCTCGCCGCGCAGTTTGGTTTCCAGATTGACCAGCTTGCCTTCGGCGCGGCGGCGCTCGAGCACGCCGTCATGGATGGTCGCAACCCCTGCGGAATCATAGCCGCGATATTCGAGCCGCTTCAGCGCATCGACAAGACGCTCGGAGACAGGCTGGTTTCCAACGATACCGACGATGCCGCACATCTTTTTCTTCTCCGCAATTTTTCAAAAGACCGGCGCGCCAGGAAACAGCCGCCCGCCAATATAGATTTTTTCTGATCACGCTTTGGTACCGGATTTCGCAAAATGCGCAATCAGCCCAAAACTCACTTTCGATGTCAGGCTTTAACCGTGACGACCGCAGGATGCTATTTCTTGCGGGCAGCCTTTTCCGCCTGATAGCGCTCGCGCAGGATCTTTGCCCGTCCTGGCTTGACCTCCTGCCGCGCCCGGCCAAACGCGACCGCATCATCCGGCACATCCTCCGTCACCACGCTGCCGGACGCCACCAGCGCGCCATCGCCGATGGACACCGGTGCGACCAGCGAGGAGTTGGAGCCGATGAACGCGTTGGCGCCGATGCGGGTGATGTGCTTGTTGACGCCATCATAGTTGCAAGTGATCGTGCCCGCGCCGATATTGGTTTTGGCACCGACGAAGGCATCGCCGATATAGGTGAGGTGATTGACCTTCGCACCGGCACCGATCTCGGCCTTCTTCACCTCGCAGAAATTGCCGACCTTGGAATCGGGACCGAGATTGGCGCCCGGCCGCAGGCGTGCATAGGGACCAACGGTCGCACCGGCACTGACATAGGCGCCCTCAAGGTGGGAAAAGGCATGGATGACGGCGCCGCTCTCGATGGTGACGCCCGGACCGAAGACCACATTCGGCTCGATCAGAACATCCTGGGCAATCTGCGTATCAAAAGCGAGGAACACGGTTTCAGGGGCAATCATCGACACACCGGACACCATCATTTCGTGACGGCGGCGCTTTTGCCAGATGGCCTCGATCATCGCCAGTTCGGCGCGGTTGTTGCAGCCGGTCAGTTCCGTTTCCGGTGCCTCGACGGCAATCGCCTTGCCTCCCCCGGCGCGGACGATCTCGACGATATCGGTCAGGTAATATTCACCCTTGGCATTGGCATTGCCGATCTTGCCGAGCAATTCCAGCGCCTTGGCGCCATTGATCGCCATCAGGCCGCCGTTGCAATAGGTGATCTTCTTTTCGTCCTCGGTCGCATCTTTTTGCTCGCGGATCGCCACAAGCGCGCCGTTATCGATGAGCAACCGGCCGTAACCGGAGGGGTCGGCGGTATGAAAGCCGATGACGACGACATCGTTGCCGTCGGCGAGCCCCTGGCGTGCGGCCAGAAGCGGTGCCGCAGTGATCAGCGGCGTATCGCCGAAGACGACGAGAATATCGTCATAACCCTTGGCGATGGCGTCCTTTGCGGCGAGAACGGCATGGCCGGTGCCGAGGCGTTCGGTCTGGAGAAATGCCGACATATCGATGTCACTACGGGCGGCGGCTGACTGAACCGCGTCCGCATCCCGGCCGAGAACAAGCGCCACAGACGCAATCGACGCGTTCACCAGCGATTCCACCACATGCGCGATCATCGGCCGGCCGGCGACCGGATGCAGCACTTTCGACATGGACGACTTCATGCGGGTGCTTTCCCCCGCCGCCAAAACGATCGCCAGGCATGTCCGCTTCATTCGTGTTCTCCAGCTTTTGTGGCCACCGGCTGCAAACCGGCACGATTCTGCCCGCTACATAACAGGAAGATATTGCATAGAACATAATACGCGCGCGAGCCGCCATATTAACCCGGATAAAACCCGATCCTGTCATAAGCGGGGCGTGACCGCGATGGGTGGGGACGACGATGCAGGGTTCGACCAAGACAGTGATTTCACAGGAGCGCAACGGCCAAGGGCGCAACGGCATTGCCGCAGCGCTCGCCCGCCAACCGCTGATCATCCTGGCTTTGGCCGCTGCATGTTTACCCCTGGCGCTATCGATAACCGTGACCATGCCGATCGGTCCGATGTATTGGGACCACTATATCTATCTCGACGCGGCCAACCGCATCTTTGACGGCCAGATCCCCTCCGTCGACTTCTTCGCGCCGGTGGGCGGCCTTGGCTATTATCTCTTTGCCGGATGGCTCTATCTTTTCCCGAACGGCCACCCCCTGCTTCTGTCCAGCTGGTCGCTGCTGACGGTCACCGCGCCGCTGATGGCGCCCGTGATCCTCGACGTACAGAAGCGCTCGCCAGCGATCGCCTACGGCCTGCTTTTGCCGTTCCTGATCTTTTCGCTGCTGCCGTTCAACACCGGCGACTTCTATCCCTATCCGGGCTCCGACGGGTTTGGCATCTACAACCGCCAGGTCTGCCAATTGCTCTATGTTCTGGCTGCCGCGCTGGTTTTCGTGCGGGGATGGAAGACACTCGCCGCAGTGACCGCGCTTGCGATGCTTGCCCTGCTGTTTATCAAGGTCACCGGTGTCGTCGCGGGTCTTGTCCTTTGCCTGATGGCATTTCTAGCAGGACGCCTGCCGCTTCGCGCGGCCATTCTCGGTGGCGCTGTCTTCTTTGCGGTGATTGGTTTGCTCGAACTGACATCCGGTATGGTGTCGGCCTATGCCGCCGATATCCTGTCGCTGGTTGTCATCAACGATACCAGCCTCCTGCCCCGCCTGCTGCAGGCAGCTTCGCTGAATTTCGGTATTGTCCTGGCGAGCTGCCTGCTCGGCCTCGTGCTGTTTATTCAAGGGTTCCCGGCATTGTCTACGGCGATCCGCAGCGTTTTCGCCAAGCCCGGATTTCAGGCTTCCGCTGAGGTGTTC